>JBDHDH010000001.1:0-116185 GCA_039591615.1 Gemmatimonadota bacterium
CGCGACGGCGATCATCACAGGAATGTCGAGGCGCAATGCGGCGGGAGGAACTGGAATGCCTGCGGGGGCAACCACGCCCCACGCACCGACGCGTGACCGATCTGTGTCAGGAAGCCTCACCTGCTAACGCGAAAGATCTGCGGGACCAACTGCGGCGGATCCAAACATCTATCCTCGAGCAGCTGACTACAGCGCTGCGCGACTTGCCAACGGCGGTGGCGTCGAAGGAGGTACTTGCCGAACCCGGCCGATCGGAGTGGGAGCAACTCGTGGAACTGATGAAGGATCTGCCAGATCGGGTCTCGGTGCACTTGTGTGAACCCAAGATCGATCAACCGATTGACCCTCGCGCCGCTTGGCCGGAACAGCTGAAAGAACACACCAAGCCTTTGCAGATGCGGGTCGTGCAGGTCTGGAGCGATGCCGAGCAGGTTCGCGACATCGTTCAATACAACCTTGGATCGGCAGTCGATGAACTCGAGAACGCGATTGCGTCTGGCTCCGATCCAGAGGAACTGACCGCTGCCATCGAGACGGCTCGTGAACTGGCACCTGACGGCACCCGCCGGTCGGTGGTCACATTGAATGAGCTCGTGCAGTCTCTCGCCGAGCCATGGCATGCCCTTTCCAACCGCGCATTCGGGGCGATCCACGAAGACTGGGAGGATCTGCTCAAGCATATCCAAGCCGATCAGGTTCTCACGGCACGCTGGGTTCAGGTTCAGACGCGAATAGCTCGTCTCATCGAGCGCCAGATTCGAAGCCTGCAGCATTTGACCACCCGAGCCGTTGCCCGCCTGGGCAGCTGGGTGAGCATCGTGTACCGTCGGACAATGCAGCTCATCCGACGGGGGCAGAGCGCCGTCGGCGTCTCAGAGCCGGATCAGGCCGAGCCGGTCCACACCCTGGACGCGATCGTCGGCATCGACGAGTTGCTTAAAACCCGACCGCTCGTGTACCGCAGGTTGTTCTCATTCGCGCCGGTCGAGGACGCCTCGCTACTCGAGGGTCGTGCTCGAGACTTGGTACGGGCCCGCAAGCACTTCTTCGCCTGGCGTGACACCCAGGCTCCCGGGGTCGTCATCCTGCCGGCGCCACTGGGGAGTGGACGAACGAGCTTCTTGAATGTCGTGCAATCGAAGGTCCTCGAGGAGTGTACCGCTCGCACCGTCAGCCTCACGAATCGGCTCTCGGACACCTCGGCCTTCGCCGCGGTGATCGCCGACGCACTCGGCATCGAGGGTGAGGCGGCAAGCTCACTGGATCACCTCGAGGCGCACTTGGTGAACAGGGCTCGAACCACACCGCCGACCGCTTGCATGATCGACGATCTCGAACACGTGCTCCTACAATCTCCGGGTGGGACCGCACTCTTGCAGCGGGTGCTCGTCTTCTTCTCACGTACCGACACGAGTGTGTATTGGATCGCCACGATCGCTCGGCAGGCGTGGCACTTCCTCACCAAGACCGGTGGGGCCGCGGCACAATTAGTCACGGCCTATCCGCTGGAGCGTCTCGACCGCGATGTACTCCGCGACATCGTCAACAACCGGCATGGACGCACGGGGCTCCCGCTGCGATTTGCGACCCGCAGCGATTTGTCACCCATCCTCCGGCAGCGCCTCCGGCGAGCCCGAGTGGAGTCAAAGAAGCAAGCATTGCTACGCGACTGGTACTTCGAAAGTCTCCATCGCGAGAGCGGTGAGGACATCATGCTGGCAATGTTCTACTGGCTTCGCTCAGCGGACTTCGCGGCGGAGGAGACGCTCACGATCGAGCCGATCGACGCACTGAGCTTCCGGTTCCTGGATGCGTTCGACTTGGCGCGGACCTTCACATTGAAGGCGCTCGTCATCCATAACACCTTGTCGCTCGACGAACATGCTCGGATTTTCCGCATGAATGAAGAGCAGAGTACGATCCAATTGGAGTCATTGCTCACCCTTCGCCTCATAGAGCCAGCGAGCCCCGAGGGCAAGACCGACGGTCGACCGGCTCACGGCCATGTGGTTCCCGGCCAACGGTACCGGCTCCGACGTCTCATCCTCCACCCGGTGATCCGGCACTTGCGGGACCGGAACCTCGTGACCTGATGCCGAGGCGCCCGCCGAACCGATAGATTCGGCACCCTACCACTGGCGGACGTGCTCGCGACATTGCCGGCGGCTGTCCTATTTCGACCTCGGCGATCCTGAGACCGCCGCGCCACCTCGCAACAGTCCGGCGTCGATCCTTGTATACTATTTGTGTGGGGTTTGCGGCACACCGATGCCGCGTACCCCCCCTCTTGCACGCCAACCCATTCCGAGACCGCTATGGCCCGTCCGAAAGCCAGGTTCAGCCGCCAATCCCGCCTCGTCGTTGTGAGTAATCGTCTCCCCGTAACGTTTCGCCGTGGCCCCCGCGGGCCGGAGAGCTACCGCTCGACGGGCGGCTTGGTGGCGGCCTTCGAGCCCACGCTGGAGGAGCACGGCGGCGTATGGATAGGCTGGCCCGGCACCGAGTTTGACAGTGAGGCCGGGTTCAAGGAACTGGGTGACCAATACGCCATCGAACCAGTCCCCATCTCTCGAACGGAGCTCAAACGCTACTACCACGGGTTCGCGAATCGAACCCTATGGCCGCTGTTCCACTCGCTCCCCACCCAGACGGTGTATCATCTCCAAGACTGGCAAACGTATTGCGAGGTCAACGAACGATTCGCCGACGTAACGGCCAGCCTGACGAAGCGTGGCGACAGCGTGTGGATCAACGACTATCACCTGTTCCTCACGCCGTCTCAGTTGCGTGAGCGCAAGCCGGATACGTCCATTGGATTCTTCCTCCACATCCCGTTCCCGCCCTATGACATCTTCCGTCTGTTACCGTGGGCGACTGAGGTGCTCCTCGGGCTGCTGGGCTCCGACCTCATCGGACTCCACGTCAAGGGTTATACCCGAAACTTCCTGGAATGCGCGAGGCGACATCTCGGCGCCCACGTGGATCGCCGCCGTGGAATCGTGGAATTCGACGGCAGATCGACCCGCGTCGCAGCGTTCCCCCTCGGTATCGACTTCGATCACTTCGAGTCCCTGGCCCTGAGCGCACCATCGGGAGACCACCCGGTGGGAGAGCAGATCGTCCTCGGAGTCGATCGCCTCGACTACACCAAGGGCATACCACAGCGCATTCATGCGTTCTCGAGGCTGCTGGAGCGGTATCCCGAACACCGCCAGCACGTCACCCTCCTGCAGGTCGCGGTCCCAAGCCGCTCGGAGGTCGCGGAGTACCGGCAGCTCAAGCGGGAGATCGACGAGCTGGTCGGTCGGGTGAACGGTCGATTCGCGACGGCGACGTGGAGCCCCATTCGGTATCTCTACCGTTCTGTCCCGCAAGAACGGCTGGCGGCCCTCTATCGCGATGCCCACGTTGCCATTGTCACGCCGCTCAGGGACGGCATGAACCTCGTGGCGAAGGAGTACGTCACCTGCCAAGTAGCCAACCCCGGCGTGCTGGTACTCTCTATGCTGGCTGGCGCGGCCGAGACGATGCGTGAAGCGATCCTGGTAAACCCCTACGACGTGGAGGGTACCGCGCTGGCCCTCCATCGGGCCCTGACTATGCCCTGGAAGGAGCGGGAAAAGCGCCTCGACGCCCTCCGGGCTCGAGAGCGCTCCAGCAATGTGCATGTCTGGGCCAAATCCTTCCTCGACAGCCTCTCCGGCGCACACGAGTTGGCTGAGGATCTCCAGGTGGCAGCGACGTCGTAGGCCGCGACCCCCCGTGTCCCCCAAATGGCGCACCCTTTCCGTGCTCGCCCTCGCCGAGCTCTTGGCGATGAGCCTGTGGTTCTCGGCCACGGCGGTCGCTCCAGCTCTGATCGAGGAGTGGGGCCTCACACCGGGACACGCCGCATGGCTCACCATGTCCGTTCAGGTGGGGTTTGTAGCGGGGGCGCTCTTCAGCGCGCTGTTCAACCTGTCGGACGTCTGGGAACCGCGGAAGGTGCTCGCGGCCGGTGCGACACTGGGTGCCCTCCTCAACGCCGCCATCCCCGCTTTCCATGTGACCTTTCTCCCGGCGGTCGCGCTGCGGTTCGGGACGGGAGCGGCCCTGGCGGCGGTCTACCCCGTGGGAATGAAGATCATGGCGACCTGGACGAAGGAGGATCGAGGACTCGGGATCGGTCTCCTGGTGGGCGCGCTCACGGTTGGCTCCGCATCTCCTCATCTGGTCAAGGCATTCGGCGGGATCGGGGCGTGGGCGCCCGTGCTGTACACCGTGTCGTTGTTGGCCGCGCTCGGCGGGCTCCTCGGCTGGCACTACGGGGTCCTCGGCCCCTACGCGGGGCCGACACCCCGGTTTCATTGGCGACACATGGGCAGAGCGTTGTCGCGGCCACCGCTCCGGCTCGCCAACTTCGGCTACCTGGGCCACATGTGGGAGCTGTACGCGATGTGGACGTGGATTCCGTTGTTCATGCTCGAAGCGTACGAAGGGGCGGGATCGGGATGGGCTGCATGGTTGAGCCCCGAGGTCGGGGCGGCTCTTGCCGCGTTTGCGGCCATCGCCATGGGAGGACCGGGGAGTCTCGTGGCCGGGTGGGTCGCCGATCGATGGGGACGGACACAAACGACGATGCTCAGCATGATCATCAGTGGCAGCTGCGCGCTCGCGGTGGGGCTCATGTTCGATCGCCCTCTGCTGCTCACACTGGTGGTGTTGCTCTGGGGCTTCGCCGTCGTCGCCGACTCTGCCCAGTTCTCGAGCAGTGTGAGCGAGCTCTCGGAACCCGAATACATGGGAACGCAGCTCACCACACAGACGTCGATGGGCTTTGTCCTGACGCTGCTCACCATCCGCTTGGTCCCCGAGGCCGTGGAGTGGGTAGGCTGGCGGTGGGCGTTCACCGTCCTCGCCCTCGGACCGGCGTTCGGTACGTGGGCCATGTGGCGGCTCAAGCGGTCGCCCGAAGCAGCAAAGCTGGCGGGGGGAAGGGGCTAGGGGCACCAGGACGCAGGACGAATGACGCGACGGCCCACCGGGGGGATGCGTTCTCCCCTCCACCCCGTGCGTATCCGCTGGCGAGTCGGCACGGACGGGGCTAAGTTCGAGCTTGATGCCCGGACATGTTCAAACAAAACCTAGCATCCTCATCTCCGAGCAAGACATCCGGCAGCGCGTCACGGAACTCGCCGCCAGCGTAGACCGCGACTACGAAGGAAAAGGCGAGCTCATACTCGTTGGCGTGCTCAAGGGTGCTTTCATATTCCTTGCCGACTTATCCCGTCGTCTCACCATTACCCGGCAGATCGAATTCATCGCGATCTCGAGTTATCAGGATGCGAGCGAATCGGGCGCCGTGCGCCTGGTGATGGATCTACGCCGCAGCATCGAAGGAAAGCACGTGCTGGTGGTGGAAGACATCGTGGACACGGGTCGCACGCTCCACTACCTGATCGAGCTGCTCAAGGCTCGCGACCCAGAGTCCATCCGCGCGTGTGCCCTGGTCCGGAAGAAGAGCCGTCACGAGGTCGAGGTGCGGCTCGACTACCTCGGCTTCGACATTCCCGACGTATGGGTGGTGGGCTACGGGCTGGATTACGCAGAGCAGCATCGCACGTTGCCCTACATTGGAGTCGTGAAACCGGGGGGCGGTACGGGCTAGTCCGACACGGGGCGTCTCACACCAGCGCCACGCCGCAGCTGCAACCCTTCCCGCTCGAGACGCATCTCACCGTACGGAGGGCATTCCTTACGATTCCCTGACATCCGACCCGTGATTCGGGAGAAACCAAATCAGCCCTCGACATGTAGTGACAACAAGCAGGAGCCGAAGCGCCGCGCTCGGTTCCGGATTGCGGGCATCGCCGTTGCCTCGACTGCCTCGGTCTCCTCCCCCCGCACAGCGTGTTGCGGCCTGACCAACGGAGGACAAACCGATGTCATTGAGAGCACCCGTTCATATTGCAGCAGTCCCCTTGATCGCCCTCTTCGCTGTCGTGACCACCGCACGAGCTCAAGAAAGGGCGACATCCTTGACGGGAACAGTCACAACAGTGGACGCCACCCAACCCATCGCCGGTGCTACGGTGATGGTCCGTGGCGCCGGGGTCGGAACCACCACCAACGCGTCGGGCCGTTTTCGGCTGAACGAACTCGAAGCCGGCAATCAGTCCTTCGAGATATGGCGCGATGGGTACGAATCCATGACCGTCAGGGTCAACCTCAGAGAGGGCGAGACCTGCGAGATACCCGCCGGGCTCTTGGAACTCGAAGCGGCGCGGACCGAGTACGACCAGCAGCCTGTTGCCAGTCGGCGCGCCATTGTAGAACGAGACCAGTTCCACAAGTGGCGCGCCCGCTCGGTGACGGAGATACTCCATATGCAAGGGGGCGCGGCCGGAGCAAAACCCTGAGCGGCTCGGCACACCAGGATCCTATCCTGGCACCTTCTCCGTGCGAGTGGTTCGGGCGCCGGGGAGTAGCGCTAGTCCCGCGCCATCATCGCATCCCGCGTCGCCTTGAACTCCGTGCCCTCCCGCCAGTTGGGAAACGCGGTTTCGTCGGCGAGACGGTATCCCACGCGAAACAGCAGCCGTAAGTCGTCCACGGCCCCGGAGAGATCCCAGTTGGGATCGTATTCGTCCGACGGCTTATGGTATCGTTCGTTGGTGTACTCTTCCCGCTGCGCACGGCCGAATTCCTCGCCACCCTCCACATGGTCGATACCCGCGTCGGTGTACAGAGCGGGCACTCCCACTTTCGCAAAATTGAAATGGTCCGACCGGTAGTAGAATCCCTTCTCGGGCTCCGGATCGGGCCGAATAGCCCGATCTTGCGCACCGGCAGCGTCCGCCAGGTACCGGTCGAGTTCCGACATCCCGTAGCCCACCACCGTGATATCCTTCATGGAACCCCAGATATTGAGCCCATCCATGTTGATCGCCGCCACCGTCTTGTCGAGCGGATACACGGGGTTCGCCGCGTAGAAGGCTGACCCCAGCAGCCCCTGCTCCTCGGCAGCGACCGAGAGGAAGAGAACGGAACGGGCTGGCCGTTTCTCCAGCGACGCGAAGGCTTCCGCCAAGACGAGGAGGCCCGCCGTCCCCGTCGCGTTATCCAGGGCTCCGTTGTAGATCTGGTCGCCCTCCAACGTGGGATCCCGTCCCAGGTGGTCCCAGTGTGCCATGTACACGACGTATTCGTCAGGGCGCGTCGCACCTAGCAGAACTGCTACCACATTGTTGGACGTGGATCTCTCGATCGTGTTGTCCACGGTCAGCGACGCCGTGAGTTCCATCGGGACTGCCTCGAACCCACGCTCCGTCGCTAGCGGCTTGAGCGAATCGTAGCTCAGCCCCGCCTGGCGGAACACTGCCTGGGCGCTCTCGAGCGTCAGCCACCCTTCCGCAACGATCCGCGACATGTTGTTGTCGTCTCGGACCAGATCGAACTGCGGGCCAGTCCAGCTGCTACTCACGACGTCCCAGGGATAGCCCGCGGGGGCCGTCTCGTGAACGATTAGCGCCCCCGCTGCGCCCTGGCGGGCCGCTTCCTCGTATTTGTACGTCCAGCGGCCGTAGTAGGTCATGGCGTTGCCATTGAACAGCGTTGTGTCCTGCGTGGCAAAGCCCGGATCGTTCACCAGGATCACCACGGTCTTGCCGCCGACATCCAGGCCCTCGTAATCGTTCCAGCCGTACTCTGGCGCGACGACGCCGTAGCCTACGAAGACCATCTCGGAGTTGGTGAGCGTGGCCCGTTCCACCACCCGGGTGGTCCACGCCATGAATTCGATGCCGTACCGGAACTGGTTGGTCACCCCGGCACCCTGGACCGTGAGCGTCATGCTGGGAGCCGCCGCAATGGCGACCAGGGGCACTTCCTGGAAAAAGTCGCCGCGATTGCCCGGTTCGAGGTCGAGCTGCTCGAATTCGGCCTTCAGGTAGTCGATCGTCTTCTGCTCTCCAGGCGAGGAGGGTCCACGACCCTCGAATTCGTCCGAGGCCAGCGCCCGAACGTGCGAATGGAGATCATCGGCGGTTATGGTGCCGAGCGCGGTGGTCAGCCGAGCATCCTCGCCGGCGCACCCTGCCAGGAGGGATCCCAGGACGGCAGCTGAGACGGTCAGTCGCTTCATGGTGAGCCTCTGAGATTGGGCGTGCTGGTTCTGCGTCTCAGCAGGAATCTAGTCGGTCTGTACGGGTGACGGAGCCGGTGCCGCCACCTCGTCCGCGGTGCGACGACGACGCTTCTGTGACCGACGAATCGTCCACAGCCGAAACCCCAAGAGCCCCACCAGCACGAGGCCATAGACCACCGGCCGCTGCTCCTCCGCTTTCACCTTCCAGAGGAAGTGGAGCACACCGCCCGCGGCCGCCACGTACACCAATCGGTGCAGCAGCTGCCACCGCTTCCCACCCAGCCGCTTCACCCAGCCATTCGTCGAGGTCACCGCCAGCGGGATGAGGAGCACGAAGCTAGTGAAGCCCACCGTAACGTACGGACGCTCGAGGATGTCTTCGAGGATGAACTCGAGGGAAAAAAACTGATCGAACAGGTAGATGCTGAAGTGCGACGCGACATAGAAGAACGCAAACAGCCCCAGCATCCGCCGCAGCAACACCAGCGCTGGCACGTCGAGGAGCACACGGGCAGGCGTCACCGCCAACGTCACCATGAGGAGGGTGAGCGTCGTGATGCCGGTGCGATGCGTGATCTCCTCGATGGGATTGGCACCGAGCCCGCCAGTGAATCCATCCCACACGGCGAGTGCAGCAGGGAGGAGGCAGAGGACAAAAGCGACGGGCTTGAGGACCCGCCGCACCCACTGACTTTGAGTCATACGTTGATCGTGGCCGATTGCGTGGCTTCTGCCTCCACCGCCTCCGTTGCTCAGCCCCGCTGGCTGAGCAAGCAATCAGGACCCAGCAAGGACAGACCCAGGTGGCGTCGGGACACCACTAGTAATACCGTTTCAGATCCATTCCTGCGTAGAGCTGCGCTACCTCCTCGCCATACCCGTTGAACTCGAGGGTCCGTCGCCGCCGGAGCTCACCGATGCGCCGTTCGCGCTTCTGGCTCCAACGCGGGTGATCCACCTCAGGATTCACATTGGCGTAGAAGCCGTACTCGTTGGGCGCGATCACATTCCATGTGTTCTTCGGCTCCTCCCTGGTAAGCCGGATCCGCACGATCGACTTGATGCTCTTGAAGCCGTACTTCCACGGGACCACAAGCCGAAGCGGAGCCCCGTTCTGGTTGGGCAGGACCTTACCGTACAGACCCACCGCCAGAATGGTCAGCCGGTGCGTCGCCTCGTCGAGCCGGAGCCCCTCGATGTACGGCCACGGGAGAATCGGCCGTTTCTGCCCCCGCATTTGCTCGGGATCGTAGAGCGTTGCGAACTCCACATACTTCGCAGCGGATGTGGGCTCCACCCGCTTCAGGAGATCTCCAAGGGGAAATCCGAGCCACGGAATCACCATCGACCACGCCTCGACACACCGGAGACGGTAAACGCGTTCCTCGGCAGGGAACGCCTTCTCGACATCCTCGATGCCAAAATCCTGTGGCTTCTGGACCTCGCCGTCCACCCGCACCGTCCACGGGCGAGGCTGGAGCGTGTGGGCGTGCTTCTTGGGATCCTCCTTGTCGGTGCCGAACTCGTAGAAGTTGTTGTAGCTCGTCACCTTGTCGAATGGCGTGAGTTCATCGTCGGGCCGACCACCCCGCACAGTCGCCGGCTCCTCCCCGTGGCCCGTGAGCCAGGGCACAGTCGTCCCTACCGCCGCGATGGCGCCGATTCCGGCTGCGGTGCGGAGGAAGTCCCGCCGCCTGACGTACAGGCTCTCGTCGGTGATTTCAGACGCTTTGATGTCGCTTGGCCTTTTGATCAGCATGATTCCTCACAACCTGGACGGCGGTGTCCTGGTTCAAATGCCGCAGCGGGGTCAAAAGTTCCAATCGGCGTCGGCGCGCCGATCCGGCGACGCGACAACGGGAGCGGCGCCAAAGACAGTTCCCCACCGCCTTCTGCCCTCTGCCCTCTGCCCTCTGCCCTCTACGCTCCCCCGTCTACCTTCTCCAACTCGATCGTCACTTTCGTCCCGCGACCCAACTCGCTGTCAACGCGAATGATACCACCCCAAGACTCCACGAGGCGCATGCAGATGGCGAGCCCCAGTCCCGTTCCGCTGGTCGTGGTGGAAAACTGGGGCTCGAAGACGAGGGGAAGTACGTCCGGCGGAATGCCCCTGCCGTCATCCCGAACCGTCATCATCGCCCGACCGTCGGTTTCCAACACCGCGATCGTCACGTGCGTTGCCCCGGCATCACGGGCGTTCTCGATGAGGTTGATCAGAACCTCTTTCACTTCGTCCCGCCGCACGACCACTTCCACCGGACTGCCCGCCTCCACGCGCACGTTTACTCCGCCGCCCAACTCATAGAGCTCGGCGGCGTCATTGGCGATGGCGACGAGATCCTCCGCCGCCAGTGGGGCAGCTTCCGCCGGGGGGGCTCCAAACCGTGAGAACGCCCGCGCAATGGCATCCAGCCGCTCGATCTCGGCGAGAATCTGGCGCGAGGTCCGCTCCAGGGCGCCATCGAAGTCGGTCCGGCCATCACGCCTCGCCCGCAACAGGTGCTGAACACCCAGCCGAATCGGGGTCAGGGGGTTCTTGATCTCATGGGCGATCTGCCGGGCCAACTCGCCCCACGCTAAGACCCGTAAGGCACGCGCCGATTCGGTAACATCGTCGAGCGCGACGACGCACCCTCGCGGATCCGTTCGAAGCGCCACGATCTGCGCGCGGATCCGCCGGCTCCCCACGGTAAACTCCCGCCCGTCGAGTTCGCGCTCTCCCACGAGAAACTCCCCTACCCACACCCACACCAGCTCCCACTTGGCCCCGGTTTCACCACGCACGTCCGCTCCGGAGTGCAAGTCGATCTCGAGGAGTTCGCCAGCACGGGGGTTCGCAATCGTCACTCGCATATCTCGGTCGAGGGCAACCACACCAGTGGCGACGTTCCGCAAGACCGTTGCCGTCCGCCGGCGGGCAGCCTCCAGGGCCGCCTGGCTCGCCTCGACGTCCCGCGCCATCCGCTGGAAAGCCCCCACCACCGCAACGAACTCCGTGGGGATGGCAGAGCCGAAAGGTGGGATCGAATCGCCACGTCCCACGGCGACGGCAGCCGCGCGCAGGGTTTCCACCGGTTGGGCCAACGACCGCGCCGCTGCCGTCGCCAATCCCACGGCACCACCGAGACCGACGATGGTCATGAGAAGCAGGGTGAACGCCAGATCGACCTGTTCTTGCCGCAGATCCTGAACGTCGACCAGACGTGGAGCGGCAAGCACCGGCAGAGAATCCCGAGCGCCACCGAGTCCACGGTATCCGACCCGGGTGGCCCGCCCACCGATCAGCTCGTCGGCGGTGACCTCGATCTCGTCTCCGACGGTGAGTGCCAGATGGACAGCCGAAGGTAGGTACGCGTCCAGCAGCCCCAGTTCCTGCAGGATCGGGGCGCTCGCCCCTCTCAGCGCCCCGTTCTCGTACCACAGGAGGTCGGCGTCGAACCGCTCGCCCAGGTCCTCGAGCTGATCCTGAACGCTCTCCTCATGCAACCCACTCAGCTGCCACTGGCGCGCCGTCCCGGCGGCATCGCTCAAGGTCTGTTGAATGAGGAGATCTCGACTCCGTTTTGCATCCGCGCGAAGCTGGCCCGCTGACCATGCGGCGAAGCTCAGCGTGGGAATAATGAAGAAGCCGGCCAAGGCGACCGCGAGGCGACTGCGGTACGAGCGGAACTGCGCCGCCCCTCCAATCGCGGTGGGCACCTCGAGTCCACCCCGAACCCCTTCTCCAAGGCCCCATATGAGCGCCAGGAGCCACACGTCGAAGAGCAGAACGAGGGCTGCCCGAACCAGCAACGACACCGGGTCGCCGAGACCGACCTCCACGTGCAGGTGCCGAGAACCGGTCGAGAGCTCGAGGACGCGAGTGCCCCGAATGGTCGAGCGCTCGTCGCGGCGCCATCCAATGTCCTCGCCACCTGTCACGTCGGAAACAGGTTCGCCCAAGGCCATCTCGTACGGCGCCACGAGCCGATGCTCACCCCTGAGGAAGCGCGCGACCCGCACCGGGGGAGCCAGCCGGGACCGGGGTGCTACGCCAACGGTGACAACGGAGCTGTCGGGGAACGGAATCGCGGAGACGTAATGCACCCCAGATGGCATGTGGACGGTCTCGCGAACCGTAACCTGGGTGGCCAACGCCGATCGGGCCGCCTCGACCAAGATCGAGGAGGAAAACTCCAACTCGGCGAGCTCGAGGGAGGCAACCAGCGCCCCGTCGGGACCCCACGTCGCCAGCGCGGTGGGGTAGTCGTCCGCGCTCAGCGGCGAGCGCCGCCACTCCGCATACAGCTGCGCGGCCGTCCCCGGAGGCCCGGCGCGCAGACTGATCTCATCGGCAAACCGATCGAGCATGCTCTCGGCAACCGGGTCACCACCGCTCAGCCGACCGGCTTCCCGCTCCGCGAGGAGGAGACGGCTTTGCGTCGTCGCCGCCCACGTGAGCACCAGTGCCGCTGAGCCCGCCACAACCGTCAGCGCCACGAGCAGCGCGAACCGCGGTCGGCTCAGCACTGCCAAGAGAGCGGCCGGCAGCCACAATGGCGGGTACCAATCGGGCCATCCGCCGTCCGGTTGCCACACCATGAGCCCAATGATCCCCAATGCCGTTGCGAGCCCGCCAGCTGCCCACGCCGCCCATTTCAGCTCGAGACGGCGGCGTCGGCCGAGCAGGAAGGCGCTCGCCAGACCTAGGGCAACCCCAGCCACCAGCAGGCTCACCTCCCAGCTCAGCCACTGACCGATCCCGATCTCGGCGGTGGGCGGCGTGATCCCACCGGCGAGGGTCGACATCGCCAATGGAGACCCGGCGAGAAGGAGGACCCCCACACCGAGACCCAGTGGCGTGGTGCGGATCCCGGTCTGTGTGAGCGGCACGAGGAAGATCGCCAACACGGAGGCCGATACGAACAGCGCACCGGCCGAGGCGGAGAACGGGCCAAGCATCTCGAGATAGTAGGTGGCCGGTGAGAAGAGCGCGCCAAGCCCGACATGCAGCCCCGCAGGCGTGAGAATCAGGAGCGCCGCCAACCCCACCACCGCAAGCCAGCGGGCAACAACACCGCCCACGAGCCCGAGCCCTACGAGCAGCACGATGACGAGAATCGAGACCCACCGAATTCCCTGGGCCTGGCGGGCGAGTTTGGCGGTGCCTTGACTGGGTGGAACCACGCGAACGCTGAACAGGGTATCTGGAACGACCGCGGACTCGGACGCGCACGACGGGAGACAATAATCGAACACGTCCGAGCCTTCGGGAGCCAGTCTGGGAGCGTAGAACTCGAGCGCCGTACCGGTCTCGCGCAGGAATCGGGATGCGACCGTCCCCTCCCGGTCCGGAACGGCGCTGTCCGCCGCCAGGAGCACATGGCTCACCGACACGTGCTCCGCCGTCTGGCGATGCGCCTCGAGGACTGCGTAGAATGAGGTAATGCGCGCAGCGAGCTCCGGGGGCTCAATACGCCCGGGATCAATGGGAAGCCGATGCCGGCCAGCCCACGCGAGGGCGAGTCCTTGGGGGGTCAGGACCACAACCCCGCTCTCGGGCTTGCCCTCATCGAGTGCGGCCCGGAGGATCGCGAAGGGGCCGTCTCGCTCCTCGACATCCAGCGCCACCCCGAGACTGGCAAGCTCGCGCGCCTGGTCCACTGCGGCTCCCAGCGTCTCGTCCAGCCGTCCGCTTGCTCGTTGGATCAGGCGCTCGCGCAGCTCCGGCCACGATTCTTCGATCGATCGCACCCGGCCGGAAGTCGCTAGGGCGAAGATTGGTGCGGCCACGGCCACGACGGCCAGCAGGGCCGGACCGACGCGGGCCTGCAAGACCGTTCCGGCGACGACCCACAGTGCGAACCCAGCGGCTGCGACCGCCCATCCGAGTCTAGGGGCCACCAGCCAACCGCCCAGACAGATCACAAGGCCAACCGCACCCAGGACCCAATGAGGCATTCCGATCCGGTTCATCGCGAACCTGTCCTACTCAAGCATCTCACTCCCGCTTCCGTGCGTGCTCACCTGGGGCGGGACGCACGACTCATCGTACCCGTCGGAACGACGGAGCAGCATGGACCACACCTCCCGCTGGGTTGCGACACGCTCATCGTCGAGCGCCTGGCCGACGATCTCTCGGCGGAGTTCAACGTCCTCAGGGCCCCTACCATAGAATATGGTGTGAATGCCGCCACTCCGACGCCATTCCCAGGCAGCGCATCCGTCCGCCGAAAGACGCTCCACCGCTTCCTCAACGATCTGGTGGGCTCTTGGGAAGAGGGAGGAGTCAAGCAGTTCATTATTCTGACGGCCCACGGCCAGGACCCCCACCAGGAGGCATTGAGCACGCTGCGAACCCACCGGGCGAGCGTGCGGACGGTCGATATCTTTGCCGTGCCCCTAACAGGCGACGAGGCCACGAGCGACATTCCCGTGCACGGCGGAGCCCTCGACACCTCGCTGCTCCTGTACGTCACCGGCCAGCTGGTGGATCTCGCCCAGGCCCGAGACTATGTACCATCTCGCTGGGCAGCACGGCGCTACCATCGCGGATCGTCAGGGGCCATTCCAAAGGGAAGTCCCGGGTCCCTCGGCCGGCCCAGTCAAGCTTCTATTGAGAAGGGCGAGCTCCTCTATCACTTTATTTACCGCCGAATCGCCACCCGGGTCCTCGGGGGCGTCGCGGTAGAGGCCTGAATATGAGACGATACCTGCCACGCCGGCTCGAAGTGGTCATGCTCCTCACGCTCGGTGTGACCGCTCTGGCAGCTCAGGAAGAAGCGGTCATCGACCAGGGCGTCCTCGTCATCACCGAGGGGACGACGGAAGTGGGTCAGGAGCAATTCACTATCCGCCGGGGACGTTCGGGAGCTCCAGAGGGGGTCACACTGACGGCGACGGCGACGTACCCGTCTTCCCAACCCACGCGCACCGTCACCCTGCGACTCGAACTCGGACCCGACTCGGAACCGGTGGCGGCGGAGATCCAGGAGCGAAACGAAGTGCGGCGTGCGGTGGTGATGGCGTTCCGGCCACGGCGCATCACGGTGCGGATGGTGACGCCGGGCGGCGAGTCGGTTCGTGAGCATCCCCGGCGACCACGCACGCTCCTCAGTATACGAGCGATGTTCAGCGTGTTCGCCATCTTGCCCGGAATGACGAGCGGGGACCTGTGGACCATCACTCCGTCGGGTGACCCGCCGAAGAGGGGGCGCCTGACGGACCACGGCACTGATCGGATCCGCGTCAAGGGTGTCGAGCGTCCATTGCGGCACCTGTCCCTCGACGTGGAGTCGGAGGTGCATCACCTCTGGTTCGACCAGCAGGGCAGGTTGATTCAGGTATCGATCCCGGCGCAAAATGTGAGAGCCGTTCGCAACAACTCCTAGCTCGCCCCGCGCGCAACGGTCGGATCGGAGAAGCGCCGTTTGGCTTAGGTTCCGGGCTCGTCGACCTTAGCTTGTCCGGTCATCGGCGTCTCGCGGGGCTCCGGCCACCCGGCCCCGCGCCCAGCCCGCTCGACCGGGCCGTTCGCCCACTCGCGTCGCCGGCACTGGACCCTGTCGTGTCCGGGAGGCAACCCTGGAGCGGCCCGTCTCGGAGGGGAGGGACTGCAACGTCTGCTTGAAACCCGGCTCTGGGGGCAACCGTACAGAACAACAGCAGTATACCATCCGAAGAGGAAGACACCACCAATGAGAGGCCACCGCATTCCGGCGCTCATCATCGTCCTGGCCGCCACTCCGCATGTCGGGTGGGCGCAACGTCCGGTACTGCCGACCGTACCGCAGTCCCTGTCACTCCAGGACGCCATCGACATCGCGCTGGCGTACAATCCAGGGTATCGTCAGGCGGCGAACGACCGCTCCCCGGCAGCCTGGGGAGTCCGGAACGCCTACGCGTCGTTCCTTCCGAATTTCACCGCCAGTTACGGGCTCAACTATTCGGGCTCGGGCACACAAACGTTCCTGACCGACGAGTTCGTTCAGCCGTCCGCGACCATCGGGTCGAACTATTCGCTGACTCTCTCGATGATCGTGTCTGGCCGAACGCTAATGCAGACCGGGCTGGCGAAAGCGCGGCTCCGGGCGGCCGAAGCAGGCGTCGACGGTGCCGCGATATCGCTCGAAGCAACCGTTCAGCAGCAGTATCTCGGCGTGCTGCAGGCGGAGGCTCAGGTCGAGCTGGCCGAGCTGCAGCTCCGTCGGAACGAGGAGTTCCTGCGCCTCGCCCAGGCCCGTTTCGAGGTGGGGCAGAACACGATGCTGGACGTCCGCCAGGCGGAGGTTGCTCGCGGCCAGGCGGAGGTGGGGCTGTTACAGGCCCGCCAGCTCGTGACCGTCGAGAAGCTCCGCCTGTTCGAGCGGATGGGGGTGCCGGCACCGGAAGACCCCTCCGTGGTCGCACTCACGGATTCATTCCCCATCCTCGAGCCGCAATGGCAGCTACGCACGCTTCTGGAGGAGGCCGAGGGTCGAAACCCCAATCTCCTCGCGCTCCGCGCGCAGCAGTCAGCCGCCGCAGCCGGCGAGCGGGCAGCCAAGTCGTCATGGCTCCCCACCCTGTCGCTGTCCGCCGGATGGGCCGGATTCACCCAGCAATTCACGAATGATCAGTTCCTGGTCGACCAGGCCCGCGTCGGCTCAGGTGCACAGTTCCAGTCCTGTCAGGACCAGAACCTCATCGTCGGTGATGTGAACTCGAGGCTTGCGCCGGATCAGCAGATCTTGCTCAACGACTGCAGCGCCTTCGTGTTCACCGACGCGGACGCCGCAGCCATCCAGGCTGGGAACCAGGTGTTTCCCTTCGACTTCCAGACGCAGCCGTTCCAGGCCCGCGCCACGATCTCCATTCCGATCTTCAACCAGTTCAGTCGCTCCCTGGAAATCAGCCAGGCCTCGATGCAGACGGACGACGCGAATGAGGCTGTCCGCCAGCGGGAGCTCCAAGTGCGCACCACGGTTAGCGAGGCGTACTACGGGCTCCTCACTGCGCATCAGACCATCGCGATCCAGGAGAGTAACCAAGTGGCGGCGCGGGAGCAGCTGCGCCTCGCGACGGAGCGATACCGCGTCGGGTCCGGAACATTCTTCGAACTCCTCGACGCTCAGCTGGCGGCTCTCAGGGCGGAAGCGGATTACATTAATGCGGTCTACGCCTATCACCAGGCGATTGCGACCCTCGAAGCCGCAGTGGGGCACCCCCTGCGGTAGGCAAGACCGATCACAAGACGGATCAAATGAGACGACGAAACAAGATCCTGGTATTCGCAGCCCTAGTGGTCGCGATTGGAGGCCTCGTCGCCGTCAATGCCGCTGCCCGAGGAGACCGCGGCATCGAGGTGCGGCTGGACGAGGTCGGGCGTCGCGATCTCGTAGCGACCGTCACGGCCAGCGGACAGATCGAGCCCCAGAAGGCTGTCGACATCAGCGCAGACATCACCGGTCGGATCATCGAGATCCCCTTCGAGGAAGGGGACACGGTCCGTCCAGGCGATCTCCTGATCCGAATCGACCAGTCGCAGTACAACGCCGCCGTGGCCCGTGCCCGCGCAGCGACGTCCTCCGCGCAGGCTTCGGCCCTCCAGGCCCGAGCCAACCGTGATCAGGCCAAGCGGGCTCTCGACCGCACCCTCGAGCTCTGGCGCACCGATTCCAACCTGGTCTCGGCTGAGCAACTCGAGCAGGCGGAGACGTCCTATCAGGTGTCAAGAGCCCTCGCAAAGTCGGCCGACCACCAGGTCGAACAGGCACAGGCTGCTTTGCAGGAGGCACAGGAGCAACTAGCCAAGACGGTCATCCGCTCACCCATGGCCGGGCAGGTCACGCGTCTCGCCGTCGAGGTCGGTGAAGTCGCTGTGCCCGGGACCTTCTCGCGGGAGACCGGTTTGCTGATGACCGTCAGTGACCTGTCCATCATTCAGCTCAAGGTCAACGTCGACGAGACCGACGTGGTCCGCGTTCATAACGGCGATTCAGCCGACGTGACCATCGATGCATTTCCAGACACCTCGTTCATCGGGCGAGTCACCAAGATCTCTCAGAGTGCCATCCGGCTCGCCACACGGTCCAGCGGCAGTACCGACCAGGCCGTCGATTACGATGTAGAGATCACGCTCGACAATCCCCCGACGGAGGTGCGGCCGGACCTGTCCGCCACCGCAAAGATCGTCACCGCGACGCGGGATAGCTCCGTCAGCATCCCCATCATCGCGCTCACCGTGCGGGAGCACACGCCTATTCAGCTCGAGACCGGCGGCGAATTGGGAGTAGACACGATAGCGACGAAAGAGGACACTGAAGGGGTTTTCGTGGTCAGCGAAGGCACCGCACAGTTCCGGCCGGTCAAAGTGGGAATAGCCGGGGAAGAGTACTTCGAGGTCCTCGAGGGTCTCTCGCTGGGAGACACCATCGTCGCGGGCCCCTACCAGACCATCCGCGATCTGAAAGACGGCACAAAAGTCCGCGAAGCCAAGAGCAGCGACAGCGAGGAACGGGCGGGGTGACCGACAGGGCGCTGATCCGGGTACGGGAGCTCACCCGTGAGTACCACATGGGCGCCGAGATCGTTCACGCCCTTCGGGGCGTAGATCTCGACATTCACCGGAACGAGTACGTCGCAATCATGGGCCCGTCGGGGTCGGGCAAATCCACCCTCATGAACCTCATCGGATGCCTCGACACGCCGACGGCGGGTGAGTACTGGCTGAACGGTGTCGAGGTATCCCGCATGAGCGACGACGCGCTGGCCCAAGTGCGGAATCGAGAGATCGGATTCGTGTTCCAGACATTCAACCTGCTTCCCCGCGCCAGTGCGCTGCACAATGTCGAGCTGCCCCTCATTTACGCAGGCGCTCGGGCCGTCGACCGACGGACGCGGGCGGCGCGTGCCCTCGAGCGCGTCGGGCTCGCCGACCGAATGACTCACAAGCCCAACGAACTCTCCGGCGGTCAGCGGCAACGGGTGGCCATTGCGCGGGGGCTCGTGAACGAGCCCAGCATCCTCTTGGCCGACGAGCCCACCGGTAATCTCGACTCCGCGACGAGCGACGAGATCCTGGGGGTCTTCGATGACCTCCGTCTGCAGGGCCAAACGGTCGTCCTCGTAACCCACGAGTCCGAGGTGGCGAAGCGTGCCGAGCGCATCGTGACCCTGTTGGACGGTACCGTCCACAGCGACACGCTCCGCGAAGCAGCCTGATTCATGCCCTTCCGCGAGGCCTTCCGCCTGGCACTCCAGACCATTTGGTCGCACAAGATGAAGAGCGTATTCTCGGCCATCGGCGTCTTCATCGGGGTCACGTTCCTCATCGCGGTCGTCTCGGTGGTGCAGGGGATGAATCACTACATGACCGAGCAGTTCGCGGGAACGCTCCTTGGCGTCAATACCTTCCAGCTGCGACGCTACCCCGACCTCACGGTCGGCGATGTGACCGCCGCGACGTGGCGACAATGGGTTCGCCGTCCGAGGATCTCGTACGACGACGCTCAGGCGGTGATGGATGCCATCTCCGTTCCCGTCTTGGCGGCGTGGGAATCCTCGAACGACCTGGACCTCGAGTACCGCGGCAAGATCGCCAGACAAATCTGGGTGATCGGCGCCACGGAGACCTACTTCGACATCAAGGGCTGGAAAATCGAGCGCGGCCGCGCCTTCAGCCCCCAGGAGGCTCGCGCCGGGCGCCCGGTTGTCGTCATCGGGCACGAGGTGGCGGAACGGCTCTTTGACGGTGTCGATCCCATCGGTCGCGAAGTCAAGATTCGCAGCATGCCCTACCGAATCATCGGGATCGTGGAATCGCAGGGGAACCTCTTCGGTCTCTCGCTCGACAAGTTCGCGGTGGCGCCTGCCCTCTCCCCAGTCAAGCGAGCAATCAACCCGCCGGGCGTGATCGACGCGCTTATCGTCAAGGCCGAGACGGCGGAAACCCTCGAGGCGGCCATGGCCAAAGCCGAGGCCGTCATGCGCAGCCGCCGCCATCTCCGTCCTGGAGAAGACAACAACTTCGTTCTCGAGACGGCTGATGCAGTCCTGGACTTCTGGGGAAAGATCAACGCCGTGCTCATGACCGCACTCCCCGGCCTCGTCGGCATCTCGCTGGTGGTGGGCGGGATCGTGATCATGAACATCATGCTCATGGCAGTCGCGGAGCGGACGCGCGAGATCGGTATTCGCAAATCGCTGGGCGCTCGGCGCTCGGATATCTTGCGCCAGTTCCTGGTGGAGGCGGGCACACTGGCCACCGTCGGCGCCGGGATCGGGATCCTGACGGGGTTCGCCCTCGCGGGGATCGTCGATGCCACGACACCGCTGCCGGCGAGTGTCGCCCCATGGTCCATTGGAGTGGCCGTCCTGCTGGGTGCCGGTGTCGGGATCGCGGCCGGACTCTATCCAGCGAGCCGGGCGGCCCGCCTCGATCCCATCGCCGCCATTCGCCACGAGACATGACGCAGCTCTTCGAAGGCGTAGGCATCGCCCTGGACTCGATTCGGGCCAACAAGGTCCGCGCTGCCCTCACGATCCTCGGCGTAGCCATTGGTGTCATGGTCGTGATGGTCATCGGATCGATGATCTCGGGTATCAATCGCGGCGTCGAAGACATCTTCAGCCAGCTCGGTCCGCGAACCTTTTTCGTGTTCCGATTCTTCCAAGCCGGCGTCACGGTCTCCGACGGCACCGATGAAACGAGCCCATGGCGTCGCAACCCGGCGATCTCGGTGGAGGAGGCCGATCGAATCGCGGAGCTCTCTTCCATCGCAGCGGTGGTCTTGGACGAGCAGGCAACGGCCGAGGTCGAGTATGGCAACCAGGACCTCAGCTCCGTGGCCGTCCTCGGACGCGGCCCCAGATGGCTGGAGGTCTCTGGCGGCGACGTGTATCCTGGGCGGTCATTCACCAACGTGGAATTCGAGGCCAACGGACGCGTCGCGGTGATCAACGATAAACTGGCCGAAGAGCTCTTCGGCCTCCGCGATCCCCTTGGCCAGCGCATCGATATCGCCGGCGTCCCGTTTCGGGTGATCGGCGTCCATACGCCTCCGCCCGACATTTTCGGATCGGGGAATCGACCGCAGACCGTCATTCCCCACAGCACGTTTCAGAAGCACGTGCCCCACTTCAGGGGATGGATGGATCTCCTGGTGTTGCCGGCGGCCGACGTGACGGTGCAGGGAGCCATCGACGATGTGACCGGGGCGTTGCGCTCGATGCGAGGTCTGCGACCGGCGGACGAGAATACCTTTTCCATCGTCACGCAGGACAAGCTTCTCGACAGCTGGAACCAGATGACGGGCGTGTTCTTCCTTGTCATGATCGCGCTCTCCAGCGTGGGCCTCATGGTCGGCGGCGTGGGCGTCGTTGCCATCATGATGATCTCGGTTACGGAGCGCACGCGAGAGATCGGCATCCGCAAGGCCTTGGGGGCCAAGCGCCGAGCAATCCTCTGGCAATTCCTCGTGGAGGCCGCCACCCTCACCGCAGTGGGTGGGATCATCGGCATGGCACTGGGCGGCCTGGTGAGCACGATCGTGAAGGCGGCGACCCCCCTCCCCGCAAATGTCCCCGTGGCCTCGATCGTCGCCGCCCTCGGCATGTCGGTGCTCACGGGCGTGGCGTTCGGGTTGTATCCCGCCGCCCGAGCCGCGAAGCTCGACCCCGTGGAAGCCCTGCGGTACGAGTAGGAGGTTTCGGACCAGCCGTCCAGCCTCGCCACCGCCCGCTCTACCCTCTTGTTCGCCCGCCGGCCGCCCGAAGTCTTCAGCCCCAGTTGACTATGGTCTACCTTTCTGCTCATGCCGATCGGTGAGGGTCTCCGGCTCGCAATCCAGGCGATCATCGGTCACCGGCTCCGCTCGTTCTTCACGGTGCTCGGGATTCTGGTCTCCGTCGCCTTTCTGGTAACAGTGATTGCTGTGATCCAGGGCATGAACGCGTACGTGCGCGAGAAACTGGCCGGCGCCATCGTGGGAACCAATGCGTTCCAGGTACGGCGTGAGCCCATCGCCCTTGGGCTCATCGACGACGAGGAGTGGCGCCGCATTCTGCAACGGCCTCACATCGGCGACAGGGATTATCAGTTCGTACTCCGCGCGCTCCCCGACGCCATGGCCGTCGCGCTGCAGTCGGGGTGGCCCACGCCGCAAACAGACGTGCACTGGCGCAACCGCACGGTGGGGGACGTGCTGGTGTTCGGGATCACGGCCCCATACCAGGTGGTCCAGGACTACGACTTCGCGGCCGGCGAGCCGTTGACTGACGTGGATGTGCGAGAACGTCGCTATCTGGCTGTGCTAGGATGGGACCCCGCCGAGAAGCTGTTCGGCGATCCGCAGAGCGCCGTGGGGCGGCGCGTTCGGGTGGGCCGGCTGCCCGTCACCGTCAAAGGTGTGACCGCAAAAAAGGGCACCATTCTGGGGCAGTCGTGGGACGGGTTTGTGATGCTGCCCCTCAGCACCTTCGAGAGCGTCTACGGCCGTCGCCAAACGCTCACGATTTCGGTGAAGATGCCGACACCCGAGGTCCTTGCCGACGGCATGGCAAGGGCCGAGGAGGCGATGCGTATCGCTCGGCAGCTCCGTCCGGGCGAGGCAAACAACTTCGCCGTCGACAAGGCGGACGCCCTCGTGGCGTTCTGGAGCAGCCTCACCAGGGTGCTCTTCGCGGTGATCCCGGCGGTAGTCGCGATCGGACTCGTGGTGGGTGGGATCGTCATCATGAACATCATGCTCATGTCGGTCCGGGAACGCACGCGGGAGATCGGTATCCGCAAGTCGATGGGAGCCCGCCGCTCCGACATCTTGCGCCAGTTCCTTGCCGAGTCGGTCACCCTCGCGTGCTTGGGAGCACTCATGGGAGTCATCGCCGGTTGGGGACTGGCCTTTGCGGTCGCGACCCTCTCACCACTTCCCGCCCGCGTCACCTTCTGGTCTGTCGGTATCGCCGTGGCCATGGGGGCTGGCATCGGCCTCCTCTTCGGCGTCTATCCTGCCGCCCGGGCGGCTCGGCTCGATCCCGTGGTGGCCCTGCGGTACGAGTGAGATGAGACTCCACACCGTTTCCGAAGGAATCGGCATCGCCCTCAGCGCGATTCGCGAGAACAAGCTCCGGTCCGCCCTCACGATCCTGGGAGTGGTGATCGGCGTCTCGACCGTGATGGCGATGGCGTCGATCGTCGCAGGCTTACGGACCCAGATCATCAACACGATCGAGGTCGCTGGCCCCACCACCTTCTACGTCATGCGGTTCTTCTCCCAGACACCACTCAACCCCGATGCGTTGCCCCGCGAGGTGCGCGTCCGACCGGTTCTCAGGCGCGAAGAGGCGGAGCTCATCGCCCGGCTCCCAGAGGTCGCCTACAGCGGCATCTGGATCCAACTCTTCCAGCGTCTTGGGTACGGCGCAGCCTCGACTCAGCTGGCGACCATCTTCGCGGCAGACGACCGTTACATGGAGATCCAAGGCGGGACCTTGCTCAAAGGACGGTTTTTCAGTCAATCCGAACTCCGTGGCGGAGACCCGGTGGTGGTCCTCGAGGAGACGTTCACGGCCAAGCTGTTCGGACGCGAAGATCCGCTGGGACGCGTGTTACAGGTCGGCGGGCGTCCCCTTCGAGTCATCGGGGTCTACCGAACGCCGGAGAATATCTTTCAACCCCCCAGCCAGGAGATCGCGGCCGTCATCGCGTATGAGACCGGACGGCGCTATTTCCGCTATGACGAAACCAACGCGCTCTGGATCGTGGTGAAGCCCCGCGATGGCGTGACCGTCGCACAGGCGCAGGACGCCGTGACCGTCGCGCTTCGGCGCTATCGCGGGCTGCGCCCAGGTGACCCCAACACATTCGACATGATCACCCAGGATCAGATCCTCGACATGTTCAACCAAATGTCGTCGGTCTTCTTTCTGGTCATGATCGCACTCTCGAGCGTGGCGCTGATGGTCGGTGGGATCGGTGTCATGGGAATCATGATGGTCTCGGTCACCGATCGCACCCGCGAGATCGGCGTGCGAAAAGCTCTGGGGGCTACGCGCCGAGAGATCCTCTGGCAGTTTCTCGTCGAGGCAGCGACCCTCACGCTGGTCGGAGGGGGAATCGGCGTGCTGCTTGGGCTGGGCGCCGGCCAGACCCTCAAGGGAGCACTGGGATTCGAAGGTGGGCCGCCCATGTGGAGCGCCGGCGTCGCCGTCGCCGTATCGATCGCCATCGGTCTCGCCTTCGGCGTGCTTCCAGCCAACCGGGCTGCGAGACTCGATCCCGTGGAGGCGTTGCGATATGAGTGATTGTCTGTTCGGCTCATGACGGATTCAGTGCATCTCCTCGCCATCGCTGCCCATCCCGACGACGTGGAGCTCACGTGCGGAGGTACACTCATCAAGACCGCGCGGGCAGGCTACCGAATCGGGATCGTGGACCTCACGCAAGGGGAAACTGGGTCGCGGGGCACGCCGGGACGCCGGGCGCAAGAAGCGTCAGAGGCCGCACGAGTGATGGGCGTGGCAACCCGTCTCAATGCCGGCCTGCCGGATGCGCATCTCCACAATACGGACGAGACGCGTCGCGTCGTTATCGAGCTCATCCGGCAGCTCAGGCCACAAACGGTGATCCTGCCTTTCCCCGTTGGCCGTCACCCCGATCACCGAGTCGCCTCCGAGATCTGCAGAGACGCCTGCTATCTCGCCGGGCTCGCCAATTACGCTGCCGACGGCCAGGCTCATCGCCCCGCGAAGATCCTCTACGCCCTCGCGTATCGGGAAGACCCGGTGAAGCCCACCTTCGTGGTGGATATCTCGGACGAATTCGACACGAAGATGGCGGCCATTCGGTCCTATGCCTCGCAGTTCGACGGTGCGAGGGCCGCCGGCGAGATCTTCCCCACCGGCCAACGGCTCTACGACCTGATCGAGACGCAAAACGCCCACTACGGCAGCCTGATACGGACCCGCTACGGTGAGCCCTTCATGACCCACGAGACCATCGAGATCGACGACGTGGTCTCCATGGGGGTGCAGAGCATCTGAAAGGCCGACTAGCTTTCGAGTCCATGACTGAGCCGTACGCTTATCTGGACAATGCGGCCACCACGCCGGTCCGGCCTGAGGTCCGCAACACCATGATGCCGTTCCTCACCGAGGCCTTCGGCAATCCCAGCTCGGCACATCGGGTCGGCCGGGTGGCACGGGTGGGGTTGGAGACCGCCAGGAGGAGGATCGCCGAGGCGCTCGGGTCTCAGCCAGCAGACGTGATCTTCACGTCCGGAGGAACTGAGGCCGACAATCTGGCCGTGCTGGGGGCGGCGCTGGCAGCCCGCGCGCGCGGGGAACCTTTCCGTGTCGCGGTGAGCGCTCTCGAGCACAAGGCGGTGCTCGAGGCGGCGGAGGCCGTCGAGCAACTCGGCGGGGAAGCCATCGTGCTTCCGGTTGACGCTGGCGGCCAGGTCGATCTCGACGCCCTCGACGCTGCACTGAAGCGCGGCGTTGCAGTCGTCAGCGTCATGTGGGTGAATAACGAGACCGGCGTCATGCCCAATCTCAGGGCGGTGGCAGCGCGCTGCGAGGCGGCCACGACACCCTTCCACACCGACGCCGTCCAAGCGGTTGGGAAGGTGCCCTGCCGCATCGCGGACGCCCCCATCGCACTCATGACGATTTCGGGGCACAAGATCGGCGCGCCCAAGGGAATCGGCGCCCTGGTCCTTCGCGATCATCATGGTGTCGAAGCCCTCATCCGCGGCGGCGGGCAGCAACAGGGAATCAGACCCGGCACGGAGAACGTGGCCGGCGCGGTCGGCCTCGGCGAGGCGGTGGCGCTGTCGGTCACCGAGCTGGACGAAACAGCGACCAAGACCCGGGTACTGCGAGACGATCTCGAAGAGAGGCTCCGCACCGCCGTCTCGGATGCCGTCGTGAACGGCGAATCGGGTGATCGTGCGCCGCACATCAGCAGCATCTCGTTCCCCGGCACCGATGCCGAGTCCCTCATGATGCACCTCGACCTCGTCGGGATCGCATGCTCTTCCGGATCCGCCTGCAGTACAGGGAGCGTGAGCGTCTCGCATGTCCTTTCGGCACTGGGCGTGCCTCCAGAGCTTGCGATGGGATCGCTGCGGTTCTCGTTCCGCAAGCAGAGCCTCGAGACAGACGTCGACCGAGTGATCACCGAGCTCCCGCGGGCGGTAGAGAAGGTGCGAAAGCTGACGGAGAGTCTGAGACGGTGAGCGGCGGTTCCGCCGCCCGGCACTTCGATGGCACGGCGCCCCCTGCTCTCGAGGACAGGGAATGAGCGCGGTTAAGGTCCTCGTCGCCATGTCGGGCGGGGTCGACAGTTCCGTTTCGGCCGCGGTGCTGGCGGAGGCTGGGTACGACGTCATTGGTGCGACGATGAAGCTGTTCTGCTACGGCGACACCGTTCCCGATCGGCCATGCTGTTCGCTCGACTCTATTACGGATGCCGCTCTGGTCGCGAACCGGATCGGCATTCCACACTATGTGCTGAACTTGGAGAGCCGCTTTCGGCATGACGTGATCGAGAACTTCGTGTCGGAATACGCGCGTGGCCGCACACCCATCCCGTGCGTACGCTGCAACTCGTTCACGAAGTTTCGCGATCTCCTCGCACACGCCCACGCACTCGAATGCGACTACATTGCCACCGGCCATTACGTCATCGCCAGAGACGGAGCGCTCATTCGTGGAAAGGATCCTGCGAAGGACCAGAGCTACTTCCTGTGGGGAATCGACCGGGAGGTGCTGGACAGGATGCTCACCCCCGTTGGCGAACTCACCAAGGCAGAAACTCGGGCCATCGCTCGGCACCTCGGCCTAGTGACCGCCGAGAAACAGGAGTCCGTCGAGATCTGCTTCGTGCCCGACGGCGACTACGCGGCTGTGCTCGAGCACCAGCTACCCACTCATGCGCCAGCGCTGGCCGTCGGCCCCATCCTGACCACCGGCGGTGCCATCGTGGGAAGGCACAAGGGCTACGCCCGCTTCACCATCGGTCAGCGACGCGGCCTTCCCGGTGGATTCGCGGAGCCCATGTACGTCGTGGCCATCGAGCCCAATGATCGGGCCGTGATCATCGGTACCGCCGACGACCTCTACGGATATGGAGTCGAGCTCGAGGAAGTGAACTGGCTCGCCCACCCGCTGGAACAGGGTCAAGCGTGCGAGGTGCAAGTCCGTTATCGGTCACAAGCCGTTCCTGCCCGAATACGGCAGATCAGCACCGATGGCAGCAAAGTGGCTCTCGATCTGACCCGACCCGCTCGCGCTATCACCCCCGGTCAGTCGGGGGTCCTGTACGACGGGGAACGGGTGCTCGGCGGTGGCGTGATTGTGTGAGACGCATGACAGGCCATCGGCACGAGATCGTTCAATTCCAGGGCAGTAGCGGGACGCTCTCCGGCCGTCTCCACGTCCCTGCCGACACCCCGCAGGGCGGCGTGGTGCTCTCCCACTGCTTCACGTGCTCGAAGTCCCTCAAGATCACGCGGCAGCTGGCCACCGGAATCGAGGATGGCGGGTATGCGGTCCTCCGGTACGATTTTACCGGCCTCGGGGAAAGCGAAGGAGATTTCGGGGAGACGACCGTGACCACGAATGTGGCCGACATCGAGGCAGCTGCGCGCTACATGACGCAACGGGGGTTCAGGCCATGCGCCCTCGTGGGGCACAGCCTCGGCGGAGCTGCAACGCTGCTGGCCGCCGCCAACGTTCCCGATGTCAGAGCCGTGGTCGCTGTGGCAGCGCCGTTTCGCCCCGATCACGTCCGCCATCTGTTCACCGAGGCAGACATCGACAGTGCACTCCAAACGGGCCGTGCAAACGTGCGCATTGCCGGGCGCACGTTTGCAATCTCTGCCCAGTTCTTTCACGACCTGGAAGCACATTGCACCCCGGAACACGTCGCGTCGCTAGACCGACCTCTCCTCGTCGTCCACGGAACCAATGACCGCATCGTGGAGATCGCGGAAGGAGAGTTGATCTTCCAGGCCGCACGGCAGCCCCGATGGTTCGCTGCCGTCCCCGGAGCGGATCACCTGTTCACCCAGCCAAAGCACGCCGAACGGGCCGCGGCAGCGGTCGTCGCCTTCCTCGAGACCGTGCTCTGATAACCCCGAGCGCCGGGGTCCGTGGAGATCGACGACTCGGAGTGTCCCGCTTGGACAAGAAACGCCTCCCTGTCGGTGTGCTGATCGTGTTCACGATGTTCCTGGGCATCGTCGGGTACCTCGTGGCGTCTTCGTTCGTCAGGAGGGGCCTCCCCACCTTCGAGCCTTCGGCCATCGCTCCGCAACCCATCGATAGTGATCGCATCGTGTCCGACACCCTCACCGTCGACGCACGCGATCAGTCGAGGTGGAGCTACGTCGATTTCGATCACCGATCCGTCGTCCTCCCACCGGACACCGCCGGCTGGGATCTCGCATTTCGGCGGTTCCACGTCATCGCGTCGGGTGGCATCGCGGATCTGGGCGCGGTGGGATTCGAGTCCGTGATGCATGCGCCGACGGATGGGTTTGTCCCGACCCGCCTGGCGTCCGATACGGTGAATCCTGCCATCGATCGCTGGTATGACTACAGCTTCCTCAGCCACCTGCTGGAGTCCAAGCATCATCTCTATGTGGTGCGCACCCCGGAAGACCGATACGCGAAGTTCTCGATTCTGAGTTACTATTGCCCGGGCTTCTCGGCGGGATGCGTCACACTGCGCTTTACGTATCCGCTGGCGCCGAGCGAAAAGCGCTGAACGGACCCCAGGCAAACCGGGGACCGCCCCTCTGCGAGGACACATGGCAAGTATCACCGCAGAACTCACCTCCGGCCTGCTCGTATCCATTTCGAACGGGCGCCACACGTGGCGCTCCGACGAGCCACCCGACGCCGGCGGAGACGGCACGGGGCCTAACCCGTACGAATTGCTCCTGGGAGCGCTCGCGGCCTGTACCTGCATCACGCTGCAGCTGTATGCCCGGCACAAGGGCATTCCTCTCAAGTCAGTGACGACGCGGTACGAGCACAGCCGCGTCCACACCGACGACAGCGAGGACTGTAACGATCCGAAGAGGGGATTCCTCGATCAGGTCACTGGCCGCATCCGAATGGCCGGCGAGTTCGACGATGCCCAGCGGAAGCGGCTGGTGCAGATTGCTGAACGGTGCCCCGTCCACAAGACCCTCGCAAGCGGGATGCGGATCGACGACGCAGTGGAATTCGCATGATGCAGCTTCTCGGTGACCACGATGCTCGTCGCGGGACCCAGCACCACCTCGCCGCTCCAGGTGTAGCCGCGCTCGATCCAACATCCTGTTGAGGGGTAGCGTCGGCTATCGTCGGTCGCTGCCACGTGCCAATCGAGCGCCCGAGAACCGCGATCCGGTGAGCGCCACGTCCGCCGCTCGCCAAGCCCACTCGAAGCGGGCTTGCGTGTCTCGCTCCTCGGCGGAGGGGAATGCGCCAAGACTCGACACGACCACCGGATCCACCCTCCTCCGATCATGCGGTTGGGGCTGTCAAACACCACAATGGCCTTCACCCCCACAAGGGAGGCGGGCTCGGTGCCTTAGTCATCTGTTCAGCTCTCGTGTCGGTGAAGTTCATCGACATGGTAACCGTCCACTCCTGGACCGTGGGCCCGCAAGGTCCCCGCGTTCTTCCGCCCCGGTCCCACAATACTCAGGAGTGGTCGGTTCTCTCGACATGCATACCCCCCGGGGGCAGCGAAGCTCGGGCATTGCAATAGACGTGGGTGCGCTGAAGTTTCCGACATGGGCGTCCCCCGTAAGCCTGCCAAACACCGTTGGGACTTCACGACCCCCAGGTAAACCAAACATCCATAGCACGGAACTGAGGAGTCTGCGATGAATGGCCCGAATCCCCAGCCGCTCCCAAGGGTGGAGCTCTATTCCGGACTGTCCGTGGTGTTCTTGGCTCTCGTCGCGGTGCACCACGCCCCCAGGGCGCCGGCATGGATTCAGCATCTCTTGACGGCGGTTCTCATTCTGATGGCAGCCATCGCCGCCATCATTGCGTGGAGTGCGAGGTCGGGTGGGTTCCCTACCGACGGGGGGTGAACGGCGCTGGATCGCGTGGCAATCCGCCCGCACGGGCCATGCCCCTGGGGTCCAACGCTTCCCGGTCCTCCCCTGGCCCCACGAAGCTCAGATGCCGAACGCATCAGCGAGAGTCATGTATTGCCTCGCGCACCAACCCGTGCTCACGACTCCGCACATTTCGGATGCCCTTGTGGCAACCCGCTACAGCGGATATACAGATCAGAACGATCAAGACGAGACGAGCAGTGAACGATCCACTTGGGAGTCCGAAGACGCATTCCTCGGTTTCCGAAAACAATATGCGAATCAGTTCGCGCAGCTCGACGAACGCTGCGAGACCCTCACGCTGCGGGAGACTCCGCTCGACCACTTCGGCCACCTGCGCGACGCGGCGCCACGCTGGGGAACGTGCAGCCTCGCCAGTCTACGCCACCGCATACCATGCATCTGCCACCGACAATCCCCTCTGAACTCATGCGGCAGTTTGGTGCCATTGACATCTACCTCTTCGACCAGCTACTGCGAGGCAGGATCACGCGGGGCATGAAGGTGCTCGATACAGGCTGCGGCGCGGGTCGCAACGTGCAATATCTGATGGAGGCCGGAATCGAGGTATTCGGGGTCGATCAGGACCCTGAATCGATCGACGCAGTGCGAGCACTTGCAGCCAAGCTCGCTCCGCAGTTGCCCGCCAGGAACTTCCGTGCCGAGCCCGTGGAGGCCATGACCTTTCCGGACGAATTCGCGGACTTCGTCATCAGTAGCGCAGTCCTCCACTTTGCTCGCAACGAGGATCATTTCTGGGAGATGTTGCGAAATACATGGCGAGTCTTGCGGCCGGCCGGACTGTTGTTCTGTCGCCTCGCGTCGACCATCGGCTGTGAGAATGACGTTCGCCCACTGAAGGATCGCCGCTTCGTCCTACCCGACGGCACCGAGCGGCTCTTGGTGGATGAGAGTCTGCTAATGCACGCGACCGAACGGCTCGGCGGCGACTTCGCGGACCCTCTCAAGACCACCGTGGTGCGAAACCAGCGCTCGATGACCACGTGGGTGGTGCGTAGACTCCCGTGACGACGCGTCGTACTGCTCGCTCGCAATCCACGCCCGCGCGCTCCGCAGTGCGGCCACCTGCCTCACCTAGCGGCGGACGTCCCTCCGGGGAGGTATCGACTCCAGTTGCGCTTCGGGCGGTTCCCAAACACCAACCGCAATCACGTTGCGATGTCCGAGGAATTCCGAATCGAGTAGACCCACCGGCAACCTCACCGAGCACGGGACTCATCGAGTCATGACCACCACTGAAGAAACACGGCAAGTCGTCTTCAAGTACTTCCACTCATGGCAGAAGCCGTCGGATTACCGAGCTTTTCGCGATGCACTCGCTGACGATGTGGTATTCGATGCTGGGGGCGACGCGCGTATCACCGGAGCGGACGCGCTGACCGCAAACGTACGAGCGACCGAAGCGCCATGGACGACGGTGACACTCCTTGCCTCGATGTTCCAAGGAGACCAAGCCGCGCTGTTCTACGAGGGTGTCGACGAGCGGACGGAACACCGAACCCGCGTCGCGGAGCACCTCAAGATCCACCACGGCCGCATTACTCACATCCTCGCTACCATTCGTCCGGTGGATGAGCCCTGAGCACGGTGGGCCAAACCCTCTACGGTGACGACCTCGCGTACATCCACGACGTGGCCTTCGGGACCTTCGCGACGGACGCCACGCCGGGATTGCTGGCCCTTCTCGAAAAACGAAGGATCCTGGATGGCCTCATCGTCGACCTCGGATGCGGCAGCGGACACCTGGCGAAGGAACTGGTCGCCGCCGGATACACCGTCTACGGGATCGATGCCTCTCCTTCTATGGTCGCCCTTGCGAAGAGGCGGGTCCCCAGAGCTCGATTCGACGTCGCCCCGTTTCGCGAGGCCCGGCTACCCAAATGCGCGGCGGTGACCTCCATCGGCGAATGCCTGAGCTACCGAGCCACCGGCGCCGCGCACCTCACCGGCCTCCGAGTGGTCTTTGAACGAGTTCACGAGGCGCTGCAACCCGGCGGGATCTTCGTCTTCGATGTCCTCGCGCCGGGAAGCCTGGGACCGGCGGGATGTCGCCGTACGTTCAGCGAAGGAGAGGATTGGACCGTTCTTGTCGATGCTCGGGAAGATCGGGAGGCCGGAACGCTGACTCGCCGCATCACCACCTTCCGGAGGGTGGGCGGTGCCTTTCGTCGAAACCGCGAGCAGCATGTGCTCCAGCTGACCGATGCCCCACGGCTAGCGCGGGAGCTACGTCGCCTGGGGTTCCGAGTCAGCACCGTTCACGGCTATGGCGCCCTCCGATTTCGGCCGGCCCATGTTGGATTCATCGCCCGAAAGCCGCGACAAGGAGAGCGACGTCATTCCCGGCCTCGACCGTGATCCGCGGCCAGTTCCATGCCACAGGTGCCCACTGCAGAACGGCCCCGACCGTGCGGGACCGTGACCAACGCGTAGATTGTCTGTGAGCCGGCAAACCCGACCATCATGCCGCACCTGACACTCGAGCATACGAGCAACACGCGTGGGGCGATGGAGTTCGACGAGCTCTTCGCTCGAATCCACGCGGTGCTGGCTGATGTGGGAGCCATCAAGAAGGCCAACTGCAAGAGCCGCGCACTCGAACTGGATCGCTTCTACGTCGGCGACGGGACGGGAACTGCGGGGTTCATACATCTCGACGTTCGCTTTCTCGAAGGGCGAACGGAGACCGTGAAGCACGAGATCGGCACGAGATTGGTGGCGATTCTCCAGGACTGCTACCCCTCGCCACCAAACAGCGCCGAACTTCAGATCACCGTGGAGATTCGCGACATTCAGCGGAGCACGTACTTCAAGATTCCAGCAGGCACACTCGAGTACGGTTGACCACGGACGAGACCGCAGGAGCCCCATTGGTAGCTCGGGCTCTCCAGATGGCTCGGACTGGCCACCGGAGGAATGCGTGATGTCGGTCTTCACCAATCCAGCTTCCGCGGCGGCAGAGGCCGCCGAGGCGTACGTTACGGCCATCCTGAAGCTCTTGGGAGACCAGGATCCGCACCAGGTGTTGCGGCGAACGCCAGGAACACTCCGTGCTGGGATCGAGGGACGTACGCGGGAACAGCTCCGGCGGCCCGAGAGGCCCGGCAAGTGGTCGGCCACGGACGTCCTCCAGCACCTCGCGGACTCGGATCTCGTCTGGGCCTATCGCTTGAGAGTGGTGATCGCCGAAGAGCGACCACCGCTCACGGGCTACGATCAGGACCGCTGGGCGGAGAGGTTGGGCTATCGCAATGCCTCGCCCGAGAGAGCCCTGGAGCAGTTCGAGCTCCTGCGTGCACTGAATCTGCGCCTCCTCGATGGGCTCACGACGGAAGACCTGAACCGGGTCGGCGTGCACACCGAACGCGGAGAGGAATCGGTGGCATACATGGTCCGTCTGTATGCGGGTCACGACCTCGTGCATCTCCGACAACTCACCCGGATTCTCGGCACCTCCGGGTGAACGCGAGCCGCCTGTCGAGAAAGACCCACCAACCATCAGAAGGGCCGGCAACCGCCGTCCGGAATTGTCCTGAGGAGTCTCGCGGAGTGAACGAACGGATCTGCGCCGTCACCGGGGCCAACTCAGGCGTGGGGTTCCAGACCGCGCGCGGGCTGGCCAGCTCGGGGGCTCGGGTGGTTCTTGTATGCCGAAGTGCAGCCCGCGGCCAGGCAGCGGCCCAGCGCATCCGTCAGGAGATCGGCACTGCTGACCTGCAACTGCGCATCGTCGACCTCTCGTCCCTCGCCCAGGTGAGGCAACTCGCCCGACAGCTCACTGGGGAGCTCGACCGTCTCGACCTCTTAGTGAACAACGCCGGTGTCTACCGGGCTCGGCTGGAACGAACCGAGGATGGATTCGAGCGGACGTTGGCAGTGAACCATTTGTCGCACTTCTGCTTGACGCGACTGCTCCATCCATTGCTACTCCGAGGATCTGGTCGAGTCGTCAACGTGAGCTCGGAAGCCCATCGGGCCGGCAACCTCCAACGGCGATCCCTCGAGGACATTCTGCGAGGGAGAGTCTCTTACAACGGGTGGCAGGCGTATGCCGACTCGAAGCTGGCGAACGTGCTCTTCACGCGGGAGCTGGCTGCTCGTTACGGCTCCGAGGAACTCACCGCCGTCGCCGTCCACCCTGGTCTGCTGGCAACCCGAATCTGGAACCAAAACGCCAATCCCCTGAGTCTGCTCTTGCGTCTGTACAAGCCGTTCATGGGCCGCCCCAGAATCGGTGGAGAGTTTGTCCGATTCGTGGCGGACGCGCCAGAGCGGGCTGTCAACGGAAGATATTTCAACCGCAAGACGGGCGAGGAACCGGCGCCGGCCGCGCGGGACGCCGAGCTTGCCGCCGAGTTGTGGAGGGTGAGCGAGCGGCTCACCGGCGTTGGGGCGCCCTCCCACGACTGAAGCGTCGCTGGGGGTACCTCATCCAACCGAATCCGGAACAGCCTCCGCAAGGAACTCCCGTGCCACCTGTCGTGCGTCCCGATGCTCGACATCCACCAGGTAGTTGAGGCGGCGCATCTGCTCCTCGGTCAGGATCCCTCCGAGCTCGCGGAGCGCGCCGCGCACTTCGGGGTCAGCCGCCAACACCTCGCGGCGGACGACCGGTACCGCCTCGTAAGGGGGGAAGTATCGCTTGTCATCCGTGAGGTGATACAGATCGAGCTGCTCGATCTGTCCGTCGGTGGAGTTCCCGGCGATGATGTCGACCCGACGTTCCGCCAGCGCGCGATATGTCAGCCCCAGGTCCATCACTGCAGGTTGCTCGGCGAATTCGAAGTCGTATCTCTCGACGAGACCACGATAGCCGTCGGCCCGCTGGGCGAACTCATACCCGAATCCCGGGCGCCAGCTCGCCGTGTAGGGCCTTGCTTCGGACAGCGTGCTGATCGTCAACCGCCGGGCATCATCACCTCGAATCAGCATCGCGAAGGTGTTGTCGAAACCCAGCGGCTCCGTCCATTGCAGGTCCCAACGTGCCCGATAGACACTGTCGACCTGGCGGCGCACACGCAGGGGATCGCGGAGGGTAGGGAGCTCCAGAATCGCCGAGTGCGCTGTGCCGGTGTACTCGACATAGATATCGAGCTGTCCTGCGGTCAGAGCTTCATGACACACGAACGTACCGCCTAGGAAGAACTTGCGGTCCACAGCAATTCCGTGACGTTCCAGCTGCAGGGCGACGATCTCACCCAGGATCACCGACTCCGTGAAGTTCTTGGAACCGATCGTGATGGACCTGCCGCTGCCGCCACACCCTGCCAGCATCAGCGCCAGCGCCGCCGCGGACAACCGCCGCCTCCGGCCGATCCGCCTACCCCACCACGGTCGTCCGCACGTCGAACACGGCGGAGGAGGTGTGTCGGCCGAATGGCGCGGAACACAGCCCGACGCCGTCGCGTCCCTCACCCGGTCTTCCAATCCAGTTTTCTCTCAACCAGGTGCAAGGCCCCATCCGCTAGCAGCGCGAGGCCGGCCGCCGGAATCGCACCCGCTAGGATCTGATCGTTATTGACCATCGCCACGCCACTGAAGATGAAGACGCCCAACCCCCCGGCACCGATGGCTGCAGCAATCGTCGCAATGCCCACGCCCATGACGGTGGCCACCCGAATCCCGGCGAGAATAACGGGCGCTGCGAGGGGCAACTCCACCATGCGGAGGATCTGCCCGTCGGTCATCCCCATCCCCCGCGCGGCGTCGCGTACGGCGGTGTCGACACCCGTGATCCCGGTGTACGTGTTCCGGATGATGGGAAGCAGTCCATAGAGCACGAGCGCGACGATCGCCGTGCGAGCACCGATCCCCCCGAGGAACGGGAGCGGGATCAGGAATCCGAACAGCGCGAGACTCGGGATCGTCTGCAGGACGTTGGCTGCGCCCAGTACGGGCCCCCGGACACCAGTCCGGCGGGTGACGAGGATTCCCAGCGGCACTCCCACCGCCACAGCTATGCCTGCGGAGAGCGCCACCAGACCGAGGTGCTCCACGGTCCTCAGCCACACCTCTGCGCGGTTGCGAATCAGGAACTCAAGGAAGCTCACGATCCCCCCGAAACGCTCGCACGACCTCGTCGTCGGCATTGCGAAACTCGTCAACGCTCCCGGAGAAGACGATCCGTCCATCTTCCATGAGCACGACTCGGTCACCCAGCAGCACAGCCTCGTCCACGTCGTGTGTCACGAACATGACGGTCTTGCGAAGCCGCTGGGCCAGGGTTCGGAACTCACGCTGCAGCTCTGACCTCGTGATCGGGTCCACGGCCCCGAACGGCTCATCGCACAGGAGAATCGGTGGGTCTGCCGCCAATGCCCGGGCGAGACCCACACGCTGTCGTTGCCCGCCCGACAGCTCGTGAGGGCGTCGCGATCCGAACTCCGCCGGGGGCAACCCCGTGAGTCGGAGCAGGTCTCGTACCCGGGCGTCGATCCGCTCCGCTGACCACTGCTCCAACCGCGGCACGAGACCGACGTTCTCCGCCACGGTGAAGTGGGGGAACAAGCCGATCTCCTGAATGACGTAGCCAATGGACCGACGGAGCTTCACCGGATCCCAAGCAGTCGTCGCCTCGCTCTCAACCACAACTTCTCCGGCCGACGGGAGCAGCAACGCATTCACCAAGCGAAGGGTGGTCGTCTTGCCCGATCCGCTGCGACCGAGGAGCACAACACATTTGCCTCGACTGACCTCGAGGTCGAGGGGGCCGACGAGGGATTTCCCCCCAATGTGATACTCGGCGGCGTGGAACGCGACGCTTACGCCCACGGCAGGTTGACGCAGTTCGGGACGCATGAGATGCTTCGACGGGTGCTGGAACAGCTGCCAGCGCGTGAAACCCGAACCGCAACGAATCCGTAAGGATCGTCACTGATGTCAGGATTCCTCGCTCGAGTTCTCATGACCGCATTCGGCCTGTGGCTGGCGGACGTCCTGCTCCAGGGTGTTCGCTTCGACGGTGCCGTGGCGCTCTTCCTCGCCGCACTCTTACTCGGGATGACAAATGCGATCGTCCGACCAGTGGTGATCTTCCTCACGCTCCCCATCACGCTGGTGACCCTTGGCCTGTTTCTCCTGGTGATCAACGGGCTGATGGTGATGTTCGTTGCCTGGTTGATGCCCTCGTTCCACCTGTCTGGATTGGGACCGGCCATCCTCGCCTCTGTGATCGTGGGGCTCACCGGATGGGCTGCCAACGCGTTCGTGGGCGACCGCAAAGTGGAGATCTGGAGGGTCAAGCGGCGAGACTAACACTACGCGCATTCCTCCTATTCACCTATCACTACACCAACGACCTCTCTGGTTCTCTTTCGATTATCCAGATTGAGCACCACGATCTGCTGCCAGGTCCCCAGTTGCAAACGGCCATCCACAATCGGGATCGCGAGACTCGTCTTCAGGAGCGCCGAGCGCACGTGGGAGAATCCGTTTCCGTCACCCCAACGCGCGTTGTGCAGGTAATCGGCATCGATGGGTGCCATGACTTCCAGGGCCCGCCGGAGGTCCGTGAGGGCTCCCGACTCGTATTCGATGGTCGTGATAGCTCCCGTCGATCCGACGAGCTGCACCGTCACGACACCCACCCGAACGCCTGCATCCGCCACAAGGCCCTCGACCTCGGGCGTCACATCCCAATGCCCAAATTCAGCAGGTAAGCTGTAGGACCAGCGTCGCTCCACGATCACGGATCAATCCCCCTTGGCGTCTCCGGCCTCTCGCGCTCCCCCCACCAGCAGCAGCCCAAGCAGCACGGTTCAAGAGAATATATTCACCTTATGCACGACCTCACGATCCTCCGCGATCTCGTGATCCTCGTCGCCGTGGCCATTCCCGTCGTGGCCCTCGCCCAGCGCTTCAGAATCGCCACGGTGGTGGGGTTTCTCCTCACCGGGATGGTCATCGGCCCCCAAGCGTTCGGGCTGATTCGGGAGCCCGATTCGGTCGCTGGCCTAGCGGAGTTGGGCGTCGTGCTACTCCTGTTCACCATCGGCCTCGAGCTGTCGCTCTCCCGGATCATCCGGCTGGGCCGTTTACTCCTGCAGGGTGGAAGTGTACAGGTAGTCGGCACCCTGGCGGCGGTGGCGCTGCTGGGGTGGCTCCTCGGCGTCTCCTGGCGTCAGGCACTGTTCTTTGGCGCCCTGGTTGCCCTCTCATCCACCGCGGTAGTGCTCAAGATCTACAAGGACCGGGGTGAGCTGGACACGCCGCACGGGAGAATGGCGGTCGCGATCCTGCTGTTCCAAGACCTGTGTGTAGTTCCGCTCATGCTCCTGGTGCCGCTTCTCGCCGGAGCAAGTGACGGGCTGGTCGCAGCCGGTCGTGCCGTGGCCGTCAGCCTCGGAGTGGTTGGGGCCTTGATCCTGGGAGGACGGATAGTAATTCCGTGGATCTTGGAGCGCGTCGTCGGGCTCGCCAACCGGGAGATCTTCACCTTGGGCATCGTGTTCTTCGGGCTCAGCGCCGCATACCTCACGGCCAGCTTCGGACTCTCCCTCGCGCTGGGTGCCTTCATCGCCGGCCTGGTCATCTCTGAATCCGATTATGGCCTCCAGGCCCTGTCCGATGTCCTCCCATTCCGCGACACCTTCACCGGCGTCTTCTTCATCTCCATCGGCATGCTCCTCGACATGGGATTCGTCGCGTCGAACGCCGCACTGATTCTGGGGATCACGGTCGCCGTCGTGATTCTCAAGACCTTCGTGGCCGGAGTCGCCGCCCGATCGTTACGGCGGTCGCTGGAGGTGAGCCTGATGACGGGCATGGGGCTGGCGCAAGTGGGAGAGTTCTCCTTCGTCCTGGCAGGCGTGGCGTTGCCCTTCGGCCTCCTCCCGCCAAACGAGTACCAGATCTTTCTCGCCGCGTCTATTCTCACGATGCTCGGCACTCCCTTCGTAATCGCCGGCGCGGGCCCATTGGCGCGGCTCGTCTGTCGAGCCACCAACTTCCCCACTCTGGAGCTCCTACCGCACGAGGAGCAGGCCATTGCGCAACTCGATGATCACGTCATCATCGTCGGCTACGGACTGAACGGTCGGAACCTCGCCCGGGTACTCAAGGCAGCCGGCATCACCTACGTCGTCCTCGAGCAGAACGGACAGGTCGTGCGGCGAGCCCGGCTTGACCGGGAACCCATCTACTTCGGCGACGGAACACGACCGGAGGTTCTGCACCGTGTGGGGATCGGGCGGGCACGGGCCCTCGTGCTCGCCATTGCCGCACCGGCCGAGGAGCGTCGGGGGGTGGCGGTCGCCCGGCAGCTGAGCAGCACCGTCCGGATCATCGTGCGAACCCGCTATGTGGCGTTGGTGGAAGACCTCTCGAAGCTCGGCGCCGACGAGGTCATTCCGGAGGAGTTTGAGACGTCCATCGAGATTTTCGCTCGGGTTCTGCGGCTCTACGGAGTGCCGGGCAACGTCATTCAGCGGGAAGTTCAGGCCGTCCGTGGAGAGCGGTACGAGGTGCTGCGTGGCCTCTCCCTCCCCGACCTTCGTCTCGACATCCTGAAGCATATGGGTGCGCATGGCGCGCTGGAGACGGTCCTGGTGGAGGAGGGCGCGCAGGCGGTGGGAGAGAACCCCGTCTCGCTGAGTCTCCGGCGCGAGACCGGAGCTATCGTGATCGCAGTCGTGCGAGACGGTGTTCCGTATTACACACCGGACCCCGAGTTCCGATTCCGGGCGGGGGACACGGTGGTACTGGTCGGCGATCGCGGGTCACTCGAGCGCGCTACTCGGGTTTTTCGGGAGACCGCTACTGATTCGTCACGGAGGTAGGGCCGCTCTCAACGGCGAAACCTCTCCGTTTCATCTCGCCCCAGCCCTTCCCGCGCCGCCAGGACGAGACGACACCGCGAACACGCCAGTAGGCCAGGAGTTGGCGGAAGCCGATATGCTCGAGCATGGCTAACCAGAAGAGGCGGAGGAGATCGCTGTAACGCGGGTAGCGCCGGAACGTCAGCTCCTCGAGCCCCACTGCGGCAATGGAGAGTGCCGTTCCAAAGATGTACGCGACCATGAAAAACGCGAGCACATACAGCGCCGAGGCCATGCCAAGCAGCACGGTCAACGCAAAGACGATATAGCCGGTGAACTCCACCACGGGTCCGAATAATTCCAGGAAGAAGAAGTGGGGGAAGGCCATGAACCCCACTTTCCCATAGTGTGGATTGAACAACATCCGAATGTGCCGAGAGAGGCTTTCGGCCAGACCGCGCTGCCAGCGATCGCGTTGCCGTCCCAAGGGACCGAACCGCTCCGGGCACTCGGTCCACGCCACCGGATCGGGAATGAAGGTGATGCGATATGGGATGTTATTCTCTCGGCAGTGCCGGTGGAGTCGGACTACGAGCTCCATGTCCTCACCCACCGTCCGCCCCGTGGTCTTCTCGCTGGCGAACCCGCCGGCATCCACTACCACCGACCGCCGGAACAGGCCAAAAGCACCTGAGATGATGAGAGTGGCGTCCAGCGCAGACCAACCCATGCGTCCTGCGAGAAACGCCCGAAGGTACTCCAGCACCTGAAGGCGTGCCAGGTTGTTGGTGCCGAGTCGGACGTTCGTCACCACACCGTTTCGCACGGTGCATCCGTTCACGATGCGAATGATCCCGCCGGCTGCCACGGTCGATCCGTCTTCCAGGAAGGGACGAATGATCCGCGTGAGCGCCTCTCGCTCCAGGAGCGTATCGGCATCCATCGCGCAGAAGAACGGCGTGACGCAGATGTTGAGCCCCGCGTTCAGAGCATCCGACTTGCCGCCGTTAGCCTTGTCCACGACCCACAGATTCGGGTACTGGCGGCTTCGGTACATCCCTCGAACCGTTGCCGTGGAGAGCTCGGCTGTGGGAAGCCGTGCAGCGGGCTTCAGCTCGAACGCCTCACGCATCCGATCCATCGTATGATCTTCGGAGCCGTCGTTCACGAAGATGATCTCGTACTGCGGATAGTTGAGGGCCAAGAGCGATTCGGCGGCGTGAACGCACGTGGTTTCCTCATTGTGCGCGGGCACGACGATCGTAATGGGTGGAGCGCCCGCCGACGCGATGAGTTCCCGGATGTCCAACGACTTCAGCCGTCGAGCATACTTCTTGAGCGCCCGGAAGGCCACGAGGCTGGTGAAGAGGTAGACAGTGTTCAGGAGGACGAAGTACGACAGTACTACGATGTTGAAGAACTCAAGCACGCCCCGCGCTATACCGCCGATCACCGCTCCACCTCAGCGAGGACCTGCACCGCGACCGACGCCCGCTCGTGGCCCGACGTGGCCAGTTCGTGAAGCGCTCCCACGTCGCCGGCTTCCCGCAGCGCCCGGGCGGCGTTGATGGCGACCCAGTGCGACTCGTCTTCCGCTGCGATCTCACGCAAGCGTGCGAGGTCGGTGCGCTCTCCGAGCGTCCCCATCGCGCCGGCGGCCGTTGCCCGTACGACGAAATCGCTCGACTCCATCATGCGGCGTACCAGCGCAAGATCCCGCGGCCCCCCAACGGATCCAAGCAGCCGAAGGCAGGAAGCGAGGAGGTCGCGCTGGCGCTCGCTTTCCAGCACCCGAGCTGCGACCTGGGCAGAATCCAAATCGTGGAGATGCCGCAATGCCGTCGCCGCAATCGCCCGCACCTGCGAGTCGATCGCGGGGTTGCCCAGCGTGCGCCGAAGAACGGGGGTGATGTCGGGTCCCATCGACGATAGCATCGAGGCGAGGAAACTGGGACGCCAGCTCGTGAATCGGTGGAGCCGCGCGAGTACTGGATCCGCGTACTGCGGCGTTTCCTTTTTCGCCAGCGCCCGAGCAGCAATCATGGCGACGAGGGGCGAACGATCGTCCAGCGCCGAGACCACCGTGTCGGCATGGTCGGGGAGGCCGAGCTCGCCGAGCGTCTGAACGGCACGGGCGCGCCGTTCGGGATCCGCCCCCCGCGCTCGCTTGGCCACCTGGACGAGGTAGGGCATCGCAAGCTGGCGTAGCTTGTCCCGGTCGCTTCCCCGGACTCGACGCGCGTAGCGGAGCACCAGGTCCACGAAATAGAGCTCCTCGTCGGGCGCCACCAGCTCCCATAGGCCAGCCGAAGCGATCTCACCCGACAGCACCTGCAGAATCTTCGGTTCCCACCGCGCCTCCAACCGTTCCCATTTGGCCGCCGTCCGGACGTTCTTGAACCGCAGGAGCAAGGTGATCATCGCCAACAGAAGCGTCACCACAAAGAGTGCACCGATGGCGACGATGAGGAGGAGAAACACCCGTTCCTGCAGCGCGGCCCCAATCGGCAATTGAATCGCCAACGCCCCAGCCATTACGTCTCCGAGCGGGTCCCCGCGGGTGCCCGGTCACGGTGCCCCAACCTCGCGCTCAACGGACCCGTGGTCCCGCGCCCTCTACCAGCCGATGAATGCGCGCCTTCAATTCCGCCGATGAGAAGGGCTTTGTCATGTAATCGTTCGCACCCAACTGGAACGCGCGGACGATGTCCTGCTCGCTGCCCAACGAGGTGAGCATCAGGACGGGAACCAAGCCGAACTCCGATCGCGCTCGGAGCCGCTGCAACAGCTGAAACCCATCCAAGCCGGGGAGCTTCACGTCGAGAACGAAGAGCGCGGCGTCCGTGAGCTCGGGAACGTGGCCAAGAAGCTCCGTACTCGTCAAAAAATGCCGAACCTGGAACCCCTCCCTTGCCAAGCGGTGTTGGATCACGTTCGCCGTTACTTGATCGTCCTCGGCCAGCACGATCAGCCGCGTCTGCTGGGCCAGCGCATCCTCCGTCGAGACCACGCGATCCCCATGGCTGGTCCGAGCAACATAGAGGAGGCGATCGCCCTCGGCGATCACATCTGTGAGGGATGCCCCGCCCGTGGCGGCCACCACGCCGGCCGTGAAGGAGGCGACTTTCCGCTGTCCGCTATCCGCCGACGCTGCACTCTCGGCAAGGGACCGGAGGGCCTTCTTGAGAGCGACCGTTGCGCCGTGCACACCCGTGCCTGGAAACAGCACGACGTAGTCATCGCCACCCCACCGAGCAATGACGTCCACCTCCCGCAACGACTTGGCAAGGGCCTGGGCAAACGTCCGCGCCACCGTGTCGCCCCCCACCCCGTTTTCGCCGTTTCCTCGTTCCAACCCGATCACCGCCACCGAAAGTGGACTCCGATTGCGCGCACTGAGGGATGCGTGATACGCGTACGTCTCAGAAAACGCCGCGCGATTCAGGAAGTGGGTAACGGGATCCCGTCGTGGTTCGGCGCGGATCTCTCCGAATCGCTGCAGCGCGCTCACCACCTCTGGGACCAAGGCGCCGACATCCAATGGTCGCGAGACGAACCCATCCGCTCCCAGCGCGAAGCACTCCGAGCGCAGCCCGATGCTGGATGGCTTGCTCAGGACCAAGATGGGGAGTCCCGCGGTGTCAGGACGTCGTCGCAATGCGCTCAGGAGGTCCCGCCCGTCGCGGTCCGGGAGGACGAGATCGAGCAGGATGAGCCCGACTTCGTACTCGTCGAGGACTCGTTCGGCCTGCTCCGCTGTCAGGGCGACCTTGACCTCACGATGCCGGTCGCTGAGGGCCGCCGTGATAGCTCGAGCGATGGTCTGGTCGGCACCCACGTAGAGGACATTCACGACTGCCGTATCCACCACTGCAGTCACCGTCCGGAGCGTATCCAGCAGCCGGGACGCAGACTCTTCGAGGCGTTCCGGTTCGGCTTCCAGAATGGCCGTCGCGGCCTCGCTGATCTCCGAAAAGCCGAAACACTGACCGGACTCCCGGAGACCCCGAGCAAGCCTCTGTAGCGAGGGCGCTGCCTCCCTCTCGCCGTTGCTCAGCGCGCGAATGGCGCGATCCATTGCGTCAACCTGCAGAGAGAGCCCCTGACAGTACCAACGCCTGGCATCATCGATCATGATCTACCGACCCCTCACCGAGTTTTCGGGCGGACTCGTCACAACATGAAGTCCCGAGTTCGAGACAAGCGCTCCGCACCCCCAGGGGCGGCGCGGGAGCGGGGGCTGCAATTCACCGCAGCCTATACAGTCTGGTGAGCAGTGTCCGAGCAATCTGTGACGTCCTTGGCATTCCCCCGCCCCTCGCCCCCGTGACGGGCGGATGCTCCTCCCGGCGACCCTGAAAGCCACACGATCTCGCTCGACGAGCCTTCCCCGCTGACGGCAGGTTCTGCCCAATCGCTCGCTCGCGAACGGGGCCGGCTGGCGGTGCTCTGCAGCCGACACGGGGCGGGCTGACAGACGGGACCCTTCCACCGGCTCAGCCGACCGGGGGAACCCAAGGGCCGAAGCTCATTCCGCTCGGGGAAACCCGGGGCCGACGCGTTTCACGTTTCCAACGGCGTGGGCGCGCGGTGGCCGGGCATGGCGCACGGTCCGCACGGGCCCGTCAGCCGTCACTCGGTAGCCCGCACCGGATGAGCGGCCTCTCGCCAACAGGGGCTCGCCGGCCATGCTTCTGCACGAGGCACGGCGACGTAACACCGCCATAAGTAATAACTTACGCCCATAAGGGCAATGGGCGATCCCGATCGAGCGCCCGGTGGCTGTGAGCAGCACCCTCCGGTGGATGACCGGCGCGTCAGCGCGGACATCGAGCGTCGATGCAAGGACCACCGTCGCGCCGAAACGCCAGTCCGCCGAAGACCCAAGGGGGCGCTGCAAACCGCTGCACCGGCGGTTCGCGCAAACCCCCGCACGGTTCGGTGACGTCACGTGGGTCGTCCAAGAAGGAATACGCCACGCCGTCCTTCGGGACCGACCTCCGCTGGTCACTGCTCAACTCCCACGCGTAATCCGGGTCACCGCGCATCTCGACGGCCACATGTAGTTTGGGCCACGGTCACCGAAGCGTGTACGCAGCTGCGGGTGATTGGAGTCACAAAGAGTCGTGAGCCTTCGCAGGAGGGATGCATGCAGCAGAATCGAAGACGCTTGTTCGCACTGGTGCCTGTCGCGGCATTGGCCTTGGCGGCGTGCAGCGACTCCATCGGACCCAATGGGAACGTGGAGCCGCTGGATCCCGTGACGGCCAACCAACAGGCACAGAGTATCACGGAGTCGCTCGAGGGGAACCCCGGGTTGGCGAGCCTCGAACTCCTGGAGACCACGACGCCGTTCCTCGCTGGGAGCGGCGCCGAGGTACTGCTCCAAGCAGCATCGCCGTTCAGTCCGGAATCTGACGGTCAGGGGCTGCGGTTTCGCATGGAGCGGCTGCAGGCCGCAGCGGGCCCGTATCTGAGCTCCGCGGAGCCGGCTGTCATCCTCCCGGCCGACCTGGTTGGGAAGTGGATGATTATCGATCCCACCACCGGCGAATACGTCGTCGACGAGACCCGGAGTGGGCCAGACAACGGCGTACGTTTCAGCTTGTACGCGATCGATCCGGTTTTCGAGAATCCGATCCTCGATCAAGAGATCGGCACCGCAGATTTCCTGGACGAGTCATCGCCTACGGAAGACGCGCTCCGAATCGTCGTCTTGCTCTTCAGCGTGAGCGACACGGACCCCGTCATCGACTACCGCGCCAGCGCGTCGGTGGAGGTCCTCGGCGGCGTGACCGTGGTGTTCCGTGCTGTGGGCTTCGTGCACGACGGTAGTCGGACCCTCGACTTTGACCTCGAGCAGCGCATCTCCCAGGAGGAGCGAGTCGAGCTGGACTACTCGCTCACCGCCAGGGACAACGGGATCACCATCACGTTCACCGCGGTGGCACCCGGGGCCGAAGGGGTCGGCGTCGACTTCGCGCTTACCGTGTCGAACGGGTCCGGCGAGGCCCTGGCCCTCACGCTCAACGTGAGCGAGGCGGGAATCTCCGGGCGGCTCTCCTTGCCCGGTGATGCCAGTGACATCATCATTACCGCCCATGGCGAAGAGTGGACCATCGAGCACGAAAACCCCGATGAGCCGATCACCGACCGAGAGGAGCAGGCGATCCGGAACATGTTCCATCTTCTGGAGCGGATCGAGCACGTGGTCCACAAGCTCTTGCGGCCCGCGCACCGAATCCTCAACGTGCCGGTGTTCTTGCTCCGCTAGGCTTCGGGCAGTCAACATTTTCGCAGCCGGTGCGCTCGCCGCCGCCCTCGTGGCGGCGTGCGACGCGCCGGCTTCGCGTTTCGATCTGATCTACGTCGACGGCAGAGCGGTCGCCGCAGCCGGCGACACGGTCTCTGCCGTCACCCGCCCCGCCGACCAAGGGTTCCTCGTCTACGATCGACGCACCAAGCTCGTGGACACTCTCGGGCAGAACGACCTCACAAGTCCCTTCCACATCCAAGAGGCGGACGGACGGTGGTACGTGTCGGACGTCCGAGAGGGGAGAGCCTCGGTCGCCATCTTCTCAGCCAACGGAATACTCGAGGAACGCGTCGACCTCGATACCGTTGCCTCCGCGCCCCATCAGTTCGCCGTCCTCCCCGACGGCCGCATCGTCGTGGAAGCGGCAGACGATCAATTGGTTACCCTTCGCCCCGGTGAGGAGGCTCGGACTCTCGCCATTACCGACCGGAGCGACCGCAGCGGCCTCATAGTAGCAGCCAGCGGTGGGGTCCTCCACGCCATCCCCGGGCAGTCGATCACCCTCTACAACGCGAATGGAAATCTGCGTTGGAGACTGCCCTGGCCGTGGCACGAAGGGGCGTTCGTCGCCGACATGGCCGTCGACGCCCGTGGGCGCTACCACGTCATCGCGGGCGAGGAGGGACGCAGCACCTTCGTCGTATTCACGCTCTCTCCTACCACCGGAGAGATTCTGCGGTGGTCCGTCCCCGGCACACAGGCCACCTTTGTGGTGGATCGCCTGGGACAGATCGAGCCGGACACCGCAGGTCGGTGGATTGGGGGGTAGTGCAGGGAGGGATGCCACTCAGTACTTCAGATTCGATACCTCCGCGAACTCCTTGAGGAGCTTCTCCTGCTCCGGCGTGAGTTCTTCCGGAACCCTCACGTCGATCTCCACAAACTGATCGCCCCGGCGGCCGTTTCGCTCGATCCCCTGCCCCCGGAGCCGGAATTTCCGACCCGGCTGCGTTCCCGGCGGAATCCGAAGGACGACGTGCTTCCCATCCACGGTTCGCACCTTGATCTTCGTTCCCAGGGTGGCCTGCGCGAGATTGAGGGGCACGGTGCAATAGAGATTATGACCGTCGCGACGGAAGAACCGGTCGGGCGTGACCGCGAACGTGACGAGGAGGTCACCCGCCGGCCCGCCACTCGGATCCCGTTGCCCCTGTCCCTTCAGTCGTACCTTGTGCCCGGTATCCGTCCCCGACGCGACCGAGACCAGAATGCGCTTCGGGACGGTCACGTCACCCTGACCGTCGCACTTGGGGCACGGCTGAGTCGCCACCCGACCCTGCCCCCGACACGCAGGACAAGGTCGGTTCACGGCGAATGTGCCCTGACCGAAGCTCACCGTCCCCCGTCCGTTGCATTCCGAGCAGGCGTTGATCTTGGCTCCGGGGGCCGCTCCCGAGCCGCCACAAGACGGACAGGCCTCGGAGACGTTCACGGTGATGGGCACCTTCCCACCGAGCGCGGCCACGCGGAACGGCAGCTCCACGGTCATCTCGATGGGCTCGACGCCCCCCGGTGACCGCTTTCCGCGTCCGAAGATCGATGAAAAGAGATCGCCCAGCCCCCCAAAACCTCCGAATGGGCTACCGGTTGCCCCCCCAAAATCGAGATCCTCGACGCGGAACGACGTGCCCCCCGGCCGGCCAGGGCGGCCACCCCAGCCACCACGGGCACCCGCCCCGAAGGCCCCCAGCTTCCGCATGGTGTCGTACTTCTTTCGCTTGTCCGCATCGCTCAGGACGGCGTGCGCCTCAGAGATCTCTTTGAAGCGCTCCGCCGCCGATGTGTCGCTGGGGTTGGCGTCAGGATGGTACTTCTTGGCCAGCCGACGGTACGCCTTCTTGATGTCGTCGGTGGAGGCGCGCTCGGTGACGCCCAGGACCTGATAGTAATCCTTGACCGCCGGCATCTCTACGTGCGAGCCTCCTCGCCCATGCCAACGTCTGCCTCACCCTCCGGTGCAACATTCACATGGACCCGCGCAGGACGGAGCAACGCATTGCCGAACTGATAGCCGATCTGGAGAACCGCCGCCACGGTTCCGTCGTCTTCGGGCGTCTGGGCAGGAAGGGCCCCCACGGCCTCATGGAGATTCGGATCGAAGCCGTCTCCCACCTGACCCACACGCCTCAGCCCAGCACTCTCCAGCTCGCGCAAGAGCTTCCGCTCAACGAGCTGCACACCGGACAGCACATCCCCGACCGACACGCTCGACGGGTCGAGGGAGGTTACTCTCCCGAGATCGTCCAGGGCATCGAGGGAATTGGCGATGACCTCCGCCTGGGCCCGGGACCGCGCCTCGCTCCGTTCGCGGACCATTCGCTTCTTGAAGTTGTCGAAGTCCGCCGCGAGCCGAAGGTAGCGGTCCTTGAGCGTCTCGACCTCGCCCGTGAGGCGTTGGACCGCCTGCTCCGGGGGCTCGACAATGGCCCCCCCGCCTAGGGCCTCTCCGGCTTCGGGCTCCTCGCCGGCGATGGGCTGTCCGCTGGCAGCCCTTTCGGAATCCGTAGGGTCCTGCTTGATCGCCTCATTGGCAGGAACCGCTGGGTCCTGCGAAAACGTATGCTCTTTAGGTTTCCGACGTTTCGGCATTCGTGCTCGCTATCGTCTAGTTTTCAAACAACTTACAGTATCGCGTGGCACATCGCTTTGCAAGCAGCATACCAACTAACTCCTGCCACTTTGACCTGAGCGACGGTTCACGGCCGCTTCACCGGACGCTGTTAGGCCGGCTCCTGTTCGGGCTCGGTTGCGAGTCGCCGAAGCAGGTTCAGGGCAGCCTGGGCACTTCGACGCCGTACCCATTCCCGGCCTCCTGGAAACTGTATGCGGACGGCCCGCTCAGCACTACCCACCCGGGCGGCCAGCCACACCGTTCCCACGGGCTTTTCGATGGTGCCTCCGCCGGGCCCCGCGATACCGGAAACGGCCACCCCTGCCTCCGTCGCGAAGCGGCGCACCACACCCCGAACCATGGCGCGAACCACCGCCTCACTTACCGCACCGTGCTCTTGCAGGAGGTCTTGGGGAATGGCGAGGTCGCGGACCTTGGAATCGTTCGTATAGCAAATCACACCGCCGGCGAAGACCTCGGACGATCCTGGAATAGCTGTGATCCGCGCGCCGATCATGCCGCCTGTGCACGACTCCGCGACGCTGAGTGTCAGGCCGCAGGTGCGCAGCCGGCCGAGGACCACCTCGGCCAGATCCACATCACCTTCCCCGTAAACGTAAGGGCCAAGGGTGGGGAGGAGCGAGGCGACTGCGCTGTCCAACGCGGCCGCTGCCTCGTCTTCCGGGAGTCCCCATGCCGTGAGACGCAGGTCCACCCCGATACCCTGGGGGAGATACGCAACCGTGACGGGTGCCACCTGATCCTCATGATCGCCGAGGAGGGAGGCGAGCCCCGATTCCGTTATCCCGGTCGTGCGGAGGGTACGCGATCGGGTGACGATGGCAGGACCTTCCCTGCGAATGCGTTCTGAGAGGCGGGGAAGCACCTCGTCGCGCATCAAGCCGCGCATCTCATGCGGCACGCCCGGTAGGAGAACGGCGACGCCACGGGCATCCTCGAGCCAGAGACCCGGGGCCGTTCCTCGTCGATTGGGGAGCACGATGGCTCCGCGAGGGACTTCTGCCTGGGTACGGTTCGACTCCGGCATCGGACTCCGGCCGAGGCCGGCGAAGCGCTCTTCGAGGAGGTGGAGATACTCGGTATCCACCTCGAGGGGCAAGCTGAAGAGCTCAGCCACGGCCCGTTTCGTCACGTCGTCTCTCGTCGGTCCGAGGCCCCCCGTAGCGATCACCGCGCCGGTTCGCTCGAGGGCCTCTCGCACCGCCTGCTGAATCTCGGGCCCCCGATCCGGGACCGTGGTCGTGCGTCCCACCCGGATGCCCGCGGCGGCGATGGTTTGCGCGATCTCAGCTGCGTTCCTGTCGAGGGTGAATCCGAGCAGGAGCTCGGTGCCGATCGTTACGATCTCAAGATCCATCGCCTGGGGCGCCGCCTGCCGCCGGCGTCCCGCGGAAGAGACGACGATAGCGGTACACGTAGACGGCGAGGGAGTACGCCGTCAGAAGGACCGCGACCCCGAGGGTGACGGCCACGACGGCCCCATGGAATCGGTCCCAGAGAGCCCCCAACCACCCACGTTCCCACCCGAACGCGACTCGCATGTCCTTCCAGGCAAACCACGCGATCGTCGCGCCGATGAAGATGTCCTGGACGATGGTCTTGGCCTTGCCCGCGCCGGCGGCAGCGATCACGACACCTCGCCGCTTGGCCAGGTGCCTGAACAGCGTCATCAGCACTTCCCGCCCGATCAGGAGGATAGCCACCCAGAGCGGGAGGCTGCCCCACCAGGGAATCTCGTATTCCCGCATCGGATACCGCGTGATCCAATAGATGGGAATGAGTGTGGCAACGAGGAGCAGCTTATCGGCCAGGGGGTCGAGGAGTTTTCCGATATCCGTAATCTGGTGGCGCTCTCGGGCGAGGCGCCCATCGTAGATATCGCTGATGGCCGCCGCGAGAAAGACGACGAACGCGATCAGCTTCGGCTGATAGCCGTTGATGAAGGGAAGAAGCGCGATCACCGGCGCCAGCGCGATCCGCGCGACAGTGAGAACGTTGGGCAGCGTCCAGATCATGAACAGCTGGTTGCTAGCTCAGAGTCTTCAAGACCATTTTCGCCACCGCCCGGAGTGTGTCAAACACGCCATCCCCAGTGACGGCTACAGATTCGAAGTATGGTACCCGCTCGATCCACGTTCCGTTCATCTGCTGAATCAGCAAGTCACCGGGGTGCCAGGGATCGGGAGTCGGCTTTTGCTTTCCCGAGTCTTCGACCGGCCATCCGGGATTCAGCGCGCCCTGCAGGCTGTTGACGGGAGCGGCGTTGGGTAGATCACGCTTATTGTATTGGATGGCGAAGGGAATCTTAGTGAGATCGTATCCGTACTCTGCCATGTTGTCATAGAGGTTCTGCATGGACTCGATGTTGGCTTCCATGCGCTCCGTCTGGCTGTCGGCCACGAAAATGATCCCATCTACCCCCTTCAAGATCAGCTTTCGAGAGGCGTTGTAGTAAACCTGGCCTGGCACCGTGTAGAGGTGAAACCGGGTCTTGAATCCACGAATGGTGCCGAGATCGACCGGAAGGAAGTCGAAAAAAAGCGTACGCTCGGTCTCAGTGGCGAGGGACACCATCTTGCCGCGAGTGTCCGGCGCCAGCTTGCTGAAGATGTGCTCGAGGTTCGTCGTCTTTCCGCCCAGCCCGGGACCGTAATAGACGAGCTTACAGTTGATCTCCCGGGAGGCATAGTTGATCATCGACATATCGGACTGCGCCCCCCCTACTCCCCGAAGAGTCGGTCGATCTCATCTTCCGCGCCCTCGAGTAGACGCGCCCCGGGCCGGCGTGTGTCGTCGCCCGCGGCGGCGCGATTGAACATCTCCTCGAAGAGCTTCGTCAGCTCTATCACCGTCTGTTTCACCCGCAGACGGACCATGCCGACGGTGGTACGTTGGTCGAACAACACCACGAGGATCACTCGCCTCGCAATGTCGGCCAGATACATCGATTCGCGTTCTCCCTGGTGAAACAGGGAGGCAAACTCAGGCTCGCCGATCATCTTGGCTAACTGGTCGTTGGCGCTGAAGTCGGCGGCGGTGAGGGACGCGAACGCGGTGGGATCAAAGGACAGGCGTTCGCCGGCGTTCGCTAGCAACTGGCCCGTACGGTCTACCAACAAGGCGCATCGGGCACTCGACTCCTTGAGGAAGGTCGTCAGCAGCTCCGTGATGCGCTGGTAGTCACGTTCATCAATTGACCAGATGCCAGCACCAGCCATGTATCGCTCGCTCAGCCGAGTTTGGTTTCCATCCGACGGACGAGGGCCTCTGCCCTCCGGCGGAGAATCGGATGTTGTTCCCAGGCAAGGTAATCGCGCAAGAGACGTACCGCTTCCACGCTGGGATGGCCGTTCAGATACCCCAGCGCCGACAGACGGCGCAAGGGATGATCGCTGAAGAGATTGCGGCGATACTTCCCCATCGAATGCTGGGCGAGCGCGGCTCCGAGCAACGAGCCGAGACCAAACGCCAGCATGGCCGCCTTCACGCGCCTGCTGGTCATGATGTCATCTCTCGGCGTGCGGCCAGCGCCTGCGCAATGGTAACACCATCGGCGTACTCGAGATCTCCACCCATGGGGAGCCCGAGCGCGATCCGCGTCACTCGCACGCCCGCCCCTTCGAGCACTTCTCGGACGAACGTTGCCGTGACTTCGCCCTCCATCGACGGGTTTGTGGCGACGATCACCTCCCGGACCGTGTTACCGTTGGCCAAACGCGCCCTGAGACTCGGGATGTGCAAATCATCGGGCCCCACGCCGTCGAGAGGTGACAAATGTCCGCCGAGAACATGATACAGGCCCCGGTACTCCCCAGTCCGCTCGATGGGGAGAATATCCGACGCTTCCTCTACAACGCAGAGAATCGAACCGTCTCGCCGCGGATCCGCACAGATGGCGCACGGGTCACTTTCGCCGAGGTTGCCGCATACAGAACAGGGGTGGACCCGCTCGGCGAGGTCGGCAATGGCGTCCGCCAGACGCGCGACGGCCTCGGGCGGTTGCTTGAGTAGAAAGTACGTCAGGCGCGTCGCCGTCTTTCGTCCGATTCCCGGTAGCTTGCTGAGCTCGCCGGTGAGCTCGTCGATCGCCGACACGCGCTTAGAGCGGGAGCTGAAAAGGTAGCGAAAGCCCGCCCGTGACTTTGTTCAACTCGCTACGGTAGAGCTCTTCCGCCTTGCGCTGCGCGTCGTTCACCGCAGCGAGCACCAGATCCTCGAGCATTTCCAGATCACCATCGGCCACCGCAGCCGCATCGATCTTGATGGCCCGGATCTGGCCCCGCCCGTCAGCGGTCGCCTTGACCATCCCGCCGCCGGCTGACCCGGTGACCGAGCGCTGGGCGAGCTCGGTTTGCATCTGGGAGAGCCGGCCCTGCATCTGCTGGCCCAGCTGAAGGAGTTGAGAGAAATCAGCCATTGCGTCTCGTCTTATCCAAAACCTTCTCCACCAGTCATTTCCGTGCAAGCTACCCTGGCCTTCGGGGCCTCGCAAGCAAGCAGATCACACCTTGTCACGCTAGTCCAGAAGCTCCAGATCGAGAGCCTCAGCCACGGTGTCCAGAGTCGGATCCTTGTCACGCAACGCCCGAAGGCGCTTGTCCTGGTCGGTAGCCCGATCCAGCCGTCTGGGTTCCGACTCCCCTCCGCTTCTCCCCTCCCCGGCTGGCCGACAGGTCACGCGCATGTTCCAGCCGGTGACGCTCTGGATCGCGTCCGCGATCAATCTGCTACTCTGCTGTAATCCACCGAGGTGTACGTCGCTTTCGGACACCTCGAGGGTCACCGTTCCTGCGGCAACGTCCGTCGGGGCGGCATGGCCCAACGCTTCCTGCACGACGCGACGACGTTTCCCGACAGCCTCCAGCACGGCCGGCCACGCACCCCGCAAAGCGACCAACGAGGGCTCCGTCTCCACCCCCGGCCGAGGCGTCGGTGCCGAGTGCCCCGGGGGGGTAATCCCGGCGTCACGGGTCGCGCGCTTCGGCGGAGCCGGCACACCCGCTGCCGTCCTCGCCTGATCAGCCGAAGCGTTCGAGGGCCCGAGAGCCCGAACCACGTCCTCCAGCTCCACGGTGCGGTCGAGCAACGTCCACTGGACAAGGAGGGTTTCGACGTGGAGGCGCACGTTCGGAGTCCGGCGGATTGCCACCTCCGCCTCGCCAAGGAGCTTGAGCATCCTCAACACGTCTCCTTCGCGAACGGACTCGGCCTGTCGGTCCACCGCGGTCCGGAGAGCCTCCGTGAGCCCATCCGGATCACCACCGAGAAGGCGCAGGAGGAGCGCCCGCAACGCCTCTCCCGCTCCATTCACGAACTCCACCAAGTCGGCGCCCGCCTCCACGAGACGCGCCACATATGGGAACACGTCGGCTGTCCGATGCCCGACGATCATGTCGAGGAGCTCAGCGTAGAGCTCATCGTCAATCAGGCCCAGTGCATCCCGTACGCGTGTTGCCGTGACGGCCCCCTCGCCGAACGCGAGCGTCTGGTCGAGGAGCGACAGGGCATCCCGCATTCCCCCCGACGCCACCCGGGCGATCAGCTGTGCGGCGTCGTCGTCGAGTGAGATCCTTTCCTGGTCTGCCACGAAACGCAGCCGATCGCCAATGGCCCGTGGCCCAATTCTGCGAAAATCGAATCGCTGGACCCGGCTGAGCACGGGAGCCGCGGTGTTCGCGATCTTTTGCGGCTCGGTGGTCGCGAACACGAAGACCACCCGAGCAGGCGGCTCCTCGAGGATCTTGAGGAGCGCGTTCCACGCCTCACGGGTGAGCATATGGGCCTCATCGATGATGTACACCTTGTAGCGGCCTTCACCGCTGGCGGCGTACATCGCCCGTTCCCGCAGGTCTCGGGCGTCATCGACCCCCCGATTGCTGGCAGCGTCGATCTCGACGACATCGAGGTTGGCCGCGCCCGACCAAATGCGACGGCACGAATCGCATTCGCCGCACGGTTCCCCGTCGCGCTCGGCTCGACGCTCACAGTTGAGGGCCATGGCGAGAATTCTCGCCGCGCTCGTCTTCCCCACACCCCGCGGACCGGTGAGCAGGTACGCATGGGCGACGCGGCGCTTCACCACCGCCCCGGCCAGGCCGGCTGCAATGTGGTCCTGGGCGACGAGCTCGGCGAAACGGGTCGGTCGGTACTTCCGGGCGAGTGCAGTACGTGACATAGGAGGTAATCGCCCCAGGCTCCCCGAAGCGACGCTGATCATCGCTTAGCGCTGCTACCTTCGCGGTCCTGACGCGGTTCGCGCGCCAGCGCCCTCCGGACCTGGGGCACTCGAAAGCTAGTTTGGGCCGCGGTGCACCGCCACCACCCGCATGGCTCACTGCCTGTTCCACCTCCTACCGGTGCCCTCCCCACTTGGACCACGCGCCCGGAATGAAGAGCACCAGCAGCGTGTAGAACTCCAGTCGTCCCAGCAGCATCAGCGCCGACAGAATCAGGTGGGCCGCATTCCCGAGGTCGCCGTAATGGGAAACCGGCCCGACGGCTCCGAGGCCGGGGCCGATACTCGACATGGCAGCCAGCGCCGCGCTGGTTGCGGTGATGAGGTCGTTGCCGAGCGCCGCCAATAGGAGGGTGCCCAGCCCGTGGGTCAGCATATACAGCGCGAGGAACGCGAGCACGTTCTGCACGATCTCGTTACGTACGGGTCGTTTGCCGAGCTTGGCGGCAAACACCGCTCGGGGATGAAGCGTCTTCCGAATCTCGCTCACCGCATGCTTTAGTACGACCACCGCCCGCACCATCTTGAACCCGCCTCCCGTCGAGCCTCCCATTGCCCCCACGAACATGAGCCCCAGCAACAGGACCTGACAGAACGACGGCCACGCGGCAAAGTCCGCCGTCGCGAATCCGGTAGTGGTGTGCACGGCGGTGACGGTGAATGACGCCCGCCGCAACGCGTCGAGATGCCAACCCCCACCACCGAGCCCTAGCGACACAAACACCGCGACGGTGACACCGACTATGCTCCAGAAGTACCACCGCCACTCGGTGTCGCTCACCAAGACACTCGGTTTCCCTGTCAGGAACCGATAATGCAGCGTGAAGTTCGTCCCCGCGATGAACATGAAAAGGATCGTCACCCACTGGATGGCCCCGGAGTAGGCAGCGAGAGAAGCGGTGCGTGTCGAGAAGCCTCCCGTGGCCAAGGCGCTCATAGCGTGGTTGACCGCGTCGAAGATGGACATCCCGAGCCGCCAGTAGATCAACATCAAGAGGACCGTGAAGAACGCATAGACGACCCATAGCAGACGGGCCGTGGAGGCAATGCGGGGCTTGAGTCGCTCGGACGGCACTCCGGGGGCCTCGGCTCGAAAGAGCTGAGCTCCTCCCATGCCGATCATTGGGAGAATAGCCACGCCCAGTACGATGATTCCCATTCCGCCCAGCCAGTGCGAGACACTCCGCCATAACAGGATGCTCGACGGCAGTGCTTCGATCTCCGGAAAGACAGTGGCGCCAGTGGTCGTGAATCCGGAGACGGACTCGAAGAGCGCTGCGGGCACCGTCGGCGCGACGCCCGTGAAGATGAAGGGCAAACTCCCGGCCAGCACCACGGCGATCCAGCCGAGTGCCACCACGGCGAGGCCTTCGCGGGGATTGATGGAGATCTGTCGCGGCGTACCGAACCACAACACACTCCCCGCGATGGCCGTGATGAGCACAGAGGCCACCCACGGCCAAACCAGGCCGTCGCCGACTGCAAAGCCAAGGGGAACCAGCATCGCCGCGGCGGTCCAGACGAGAAGCGCCCCGACGGCGTGGAGGACTTCGAGGACGTTCACGAGGGGAAGAGCTTGGTCACTGCCTTCACGGCATCCGGGAGCGCGAATACGATGGCGGTGTCACCTACCTGCAAGACATCGTGCCCCCGGGGAACCGTCACCTGCGGTCCGCGAACGATGGCGGCCACGATGGCTCCCTCGGGAAGCTTCGCCTCTGCCAGCGACTTGCCCTGCAGTGGGGACGAAGCCGATACCTGAAAGGAGATCGCCTCGGCGTCGCTGTCCTTGAACGTGGCAACACGGGTCACGCTCCCGCGGCGGACATATCGCAGGATCGCATTTGCCGCCGACAACCGCGGGCTCACTGCCACATCGATACCGACGCGCCGCGCCACCGGCGCGTACTGCACCTGATTCACCAGCGTGATGACCTGATGGGCACCCGCCTGCTTCGCGAGGAGGCCGGCGAGGATATTGGTCTCGTCCACTTCCGTGAGGGCCACGAACCCATCGACACCGCCCACGCCCTCCATCTCCAACAGTTCCACGTCGGTGGGACTTCCTTGGAGGATGAGCGCCGAATCGAGCTTTTCCGCCAGCACCTGAGCCCGCTCACGGTCCTTCACAAGCATGATGGATTGCACCCCGTGCTGCTGCAGGAGGCGGGCCAGGTAGAACGCCTCGTCGCTTCCGCCGGCGATCATCACACGCTGCAGGGTTGCCGGTTGGTGGCCGCAGAGCGTGAGCGCCCGGCCGATGTCGCCGGCCGCCACAACCACATAGAGATGGTCTCCCGGCAGCACTTCGGTGGTGCCCGAGGGTACGATGGTGTCGCCGGTGCGATCGATGGCAACGGTGAGCAAGGACCGATGCCCTTCCTCGGCACCGATGTCCAACAGGCGGCGATTGGCGATGGGAGCCTCGTCCGTCACGTGGAGTCCGACAAACTGCACGGCTCCGTCAGCGAACACCGCGATGTCCGTCGCGGCCGTCGACTGCAACAGCCGAATCGTCTCGAGCGCCAGCTCGCGTTCGGGATTGATCATGACGTCCACCCCGAACCGCTCGGGCTGGAGGTGTTGCTTCTCGAGGTAGAAGTCGGGATTGGAAACGCGAGCCACCTTGACGAGGTCCATGGCGCCTCGTGCACTCATGCAACAAACGAGATTGACTTCATCGACGTTGGTGACGGCGATGAGAAGTCGGGATTGTTTGATCCCCGCCTGCTCGAGGACGGCCGTGCTCACGCCGCTGCCCTCCAGGACAGCCACGTCCAGATGGCTCGAGACGTAGTCGAGGCGCTCGGTACTCACGTCGACCACAACAACGTCGTGCTGCTCGGCTGCGAGCCGTTCGGCGACGTGAAACCCAACTTCGCCCGCACCGACAACGATGACTCTCATGGATCACCCGACGGGAATGCTGGAGCCGTGGCGAACAAGCGCCGGTCGAACAGCGGATCCAGAACGGCAATCTGTCCACGGCGAGGAGCCCACGCCAGCCGTGCGGTCACGCGGCGTCGAGAACCTGCGCGATGGTATCCGCGGCACGGGCCACATCGGCCGCCGAAACGTCGAGATGCGTCACGGCACGCAGGCGCCGTATCCCGAAGGGCACTACCAAGACGCCCACGTCAGCGAGGCGCGCGACGGCCGAGTCCGCCGTGAGCCTCGCGTGCTGGAGGTCGAGCATGACGATGTTCGTCTCCGGAGGAAGGGGACGTACCGACGGATGACCCTCGAGGCGTGTAGCCAGGAGCTTCGCCTTGGCGTGATCTTCAGCGAGGTGTGGTAGGTGGTGCTCCAGCGCATACAGGCCTGCGGCGGCCAGAATCCCCGACTGGCGCATCCCACCACCGAGGCGACGACGTACCTCACGCGCGGCAGCGACGAACGGTGCGCTCCCAGCCAGGGCGCTCCCTACCGGGCACCCGAGCCCCTTGGACAGCGAGACCATCACGGAGCTGGCGCCCCGCGCAACCCGATCCGGCGTGACCTCGAGAGCGGCGGCGGCGTTCCAGAGCCGAGCCCCGTCCAGATGAAGAGGGATACCCCATTCCCTCGCCCCCACGACGAGGCCATCCCACACGTGGAGCGGCATCACGCGTCCGCCGGCGGCGTTGTGCGTGTTCTCCGCTGCCATTGCGCTGACTCGTGGCAGATGCGGTGACGGGACGCGCCACGCCTCCCGCGCCAATTCAGCGGTCAGCAGGCCGTCAGGGGCTTTGACGGGGCGGATCTGTACGCCGGCCAGCGCTGCTAGGGCCGCCTTTTCGAAGTGGAGGAGATGACAGTCCGCCTCGAGAAGCACCTCGGTCCCGGGTTCGGTATGCACCCACATGGCGGTCTGGTTGGCCTGCGTCCCGGACGGGAAAAAAAGCGCCGCCTCCATTCCCGTCAGCTCGGCGATCCGCTCTTCCAGCCGGCGAGTCGTGGGGTCGCCGTCCAGCACATCGTCGCCCACTTCCGCCTCGGCAATCGCCTGCCGCATCGCGGCCTTCGGTCTGGTGACCGTATCGCTTCGGAGGTCGATACGTCGATCCGGCACTACCCCTCCCTTCGTCGGGAGCTGGGCGAACCAGCAGCCACCCTGTCCGACCACCTGGCCATCCGATCAATCGTCACGCCAGCACCGTCCTTTGATCCCGCTGCCGACGCATCAATTCGTACGTTTCCGCAACTTCCCCTCCGAGGAGGAAGACGCACGCGGTGAAATAGATCCAGACAACGAAGAGAAGAACGGCAATGGCGTTGGCATTGGAGACGAGCCGATCCACCGTGGCGAAGTTGGTCAGGTACAGCCTGTACAGGCCCTTGGCGATCTCGAATCCGAGCGACGCCACCGCGGCCGCCACGAGCGCGGTGTCCCACGGAATGCGGCGGGCGGGTGCCACCCGGTAGACGATGAAGAACAGCACGACCCCGAGCGCGAACGTCGATAGTTGGGTGACGAAGCGCCCGAACCAGGGCTCGTCGGCGGCGCGAAGTGAGAAGACGGTATTGATGACGACGAGCGAGAGCGTAACCACCATCAGCGAGAAATCCCACGCCTTGCCGACGAAGTAGTGCCGGGATTCCTCAGTATCGAAGACCTCGTTCAACGCATTCCGTGCGCTACTGAAAGCCCGTGTGGCAAGCCAAATGAAGAGCGGAATGCCCACCAAGGAAAGCTCGTTCCGACTCTCTACGATACCCGCAATGAGCTCCTCGGCCCTCCGAAAATGACCTTGAGAATCCGAGGAGGCCGAGGGCAGGAGTCGGTGGAGGAGGCCCAGCACATCGTTTGACACGTCGGCGCCCGACTGCACGAAGTAGCCGAGCGCCGCAAGGGCTAAGAAGGAAAACGGTAGCGCCGCCAGGAGGATGTCGAATGACAGCGCGCTCCCCAGAAACGGGATGTTGTCCTCGTACGCGCCGATCAATACGCGACGCACGAAGCCAAGAGGGGAGAACGCCCACCCCCGTCGCGTAGGGGTACCCAAGCTCGTCTCTGCTGCGATACTGTCGGTTGATTAGGCCTCGGCGTCTGCAGACGTCGTGGACTTATCCCGAGTGGACCGGGCATCGGCGAGCCGGCGCTCCAGCTCGTCGCGGGCGGAATGCACAGCGGCCTTCCCGGCCTTCACCGCATCCCGAGCCGAGCTCTTTTTCTCGTCGATGGTGCGCCGTGCTGTTTCGATTCCGTCTTCCACGCGCGTCCGGGCCTTCTCATAGCCCTCTTCGACACGGCCTTGCAGCGCATCCGCCGTCGCGTCGGCCGCGTCCTTCAGGCGTCGCCCCCTCTCACGCAGGAGCTGGCGAGTCTCCTCGCCGGTCTGCGGGGTCAGGAGCAACGCGAGACCCCCGCCGACCAGGATGCCGAGCAGGAAGCCCCCGAGACTACCCCCGGATCGTTCGACCACAATCATCGGTGAATCCTCACGACCATGCCTCATGTGCTCTCCTCGCGTATGCAAAACCCCAACGCCCCGCACCGCTTTCTCACTGGGGAATCTACCTTGGAGCGATTCGCGCGTCAAAACGGAACGCTCAAGCCGTCATGGGCGGGTTCGGCCCATTCAGGAAGCCGCCGAACGAGGTCGGCATGTGCGTACCGATGACTGAGATGCGTGAGGATGAGCCGGCGCACGCCGAGGCGCTGCCCCACCTCCAGCGCTTCGGGAATGGAGAGGTGGGTTGGATGGGGTCTCTCGAAGAGCGCGTTGATTACCAGCACCTCGACGCCGGCGAGGGTGGCAAACGCTTCCTCCGGTACGGTCTTGACGTCGGTGAGATAGCCGAGTTCGCGGATCCGATACCCGAACACGCACATCCCGCCGTGATCGAACTGGAGGGGTAGGACACGAATCCCCGCGATGACCACCTCTTCCCCCGCCACCAGGGGTGTGAGGCGCAGATGTGGCCTCGAGGTGCCTGCCCGGGGGATCACGGCGTCATCGAAGATGTAACCGAATCGAAGGCGAAGACGCTCCACGGTGTCCGGGGGGCCATAGACTGGGAGCAGCCCGTGCCGCACAGACAATGCCCGGAGGTCGTCGATCCCGTGCACGTGGTCGGCGTGATCGTGCGTATACAGCACGGCATCGACATGCTCGATGCGCGCTCGCACGAGTTGAAGCCTGAGCTCCGGGGGGGTATCGATGAGAAGCCGAACCGCCCCACTCTCCACCACCGCAGCCACGCGAGTCCGGCGATCGCGGGGATCCTCCGACGTGCACACGGGACACTCACAGCCGATCACCGGGACCCCGAACGACGTCCCCGACCCCAGCACCACCAACCGGCGTGTCATACGGTTTCGACCTTGAGGAGGTTGGTCGTCCCGGGGACCTCGAACGGCACGCCAGCGGTGACCACAATTTGCTCGCCTCTCCGTACCAGCTTCGACTCGAGCAGGGTACCTCGCGCCACATCGAGCATCGTCTCGTAGGTCGGCACACGCTCCACGAGAATCGGGACGACTCCCCACACGAGCGAGAGGAACCGAAAGGTCGACGACTCGGTGGACAGAGCGACAATGGGGATCCAACCGCGATGCACGGCGATCTTGCGAGCCGTGAACCCGCTCTTGGTGAAACAGACGATGACGGATACGCGGAGGGCCTCCGCAGCCACGGTGGTTGCAAACGCGATGGCGGACGCCGCATCGATCGCCTCTCGCGGCAGATCGCTGCGTCGCCGGCGTGGCGTGGGCCCCTCTGGACGCTCCCGTTCCACCTCGTGAATGATACGGGCCATCGCTTCGACAGCCTTCACGGGATAGGAACCGATGGCGGTCTCCGCCGAGAGCATCACGGCGTCGGTCCCATCCAGGATGGCGTTGGCGACGTCCGAGGCCTCGGCACGCGTGGGCCGTGGCGCCCGGACCATGGATTCCAGCATCTGCGTCGCCGTGATCACCGGTCTCTCGTGGTCGATGGCGAGCGAAATGAGCCGCTTCTGTGTGAGGGGTACCTCCTCGAATAGCAATTCGACACCGAGATCGCCACGCGCGACCATCAGCGCATCAGCGCGATCGACGATGCGATCAAGGTCCTCCAGCGCCGCTGCCTTCTCAATCTTGCCGACGAGCCGAACGTGCGGTGGCACCAGTCCGCGGACTTCTTCGAGGTCTTCCGCGCGACGCACGAAAGACACGCCCACGAGATCAACGCCATGCTCCAACGCCGCTTCGATATCGGTCTTGTCTTTGTCGGTGACGGCCGGTGCGCTCACGAGGACGCCCGGCAGATTCATACCCTTGTGACTCTTGAGGAGACCACCGAACCGCACGACGGCGTGCACTCGATTTCCCCGAACCTCGGTGACCTCGGTGGCCAACAGCCCGTCGTCGAGAAGGATTGTCGCACCGGGATGGACGTCGTTCGCGAGGTTCCGGTAGGTCGTCGGGATTTCCGCTGCCTCGGCCTCCCCTTCGGGCACGAAGACGACCTCAGCATCGCGGTCGAGCTCCCGTGGCTCGTCCAGGCTGCCGACGCGAATCCGCGGTCCCTGTAAGTCCACCAGCAGGCCGATGGGAGCTCGCTGCTCCTCTCGCAGCCGGCGGACTATGTCCATGAGCCGGGTTCGCTCCTCGCGGGTCCCGTGGGAGCTGTTGATCCGGAAGATGTTTGCCCCGGCGCGGATCATGTCCCGGATGACCGGTTCGTCGGCGGACGCGGGTCCCAGGGTGGCGATGATCTTGGTGCGACGAAACCGTGGGTCGTAATCCGTCATCGAGACAAACGCCTTTCCATCAGCCGGTCGGCCAACGCCGGAAGGGCTTCGCCGGCGGTGGCCGGCCAGGCGACCTCCACTTCCTGGCTCAGCGGTGTCCGATCGGGGTTGATTTCGATCACGGGACATCCACGCTCCAACGCCCTCCATGGGAGTCCAGCCGCGGGATACACCAGCGCTGAGGTACCGACGACGATCAACGCGTCACACCGTTCCACGGCACGCGATGCGCGCTCGAGTGCCACGCGCGGCAGTGTCTCCCCGAACCACACCACCCCCGGCCGAATGGGGCTCCCGCACTGGGGACACCGAGGAGGCTCTACCTCGCCATCCTCGGGCACCTCGAGAGGTTCCAGCTGGTCGGTGTCGAATGGATGCCCGCGATCCAGGCAGCGAAACGCGTCGAGGGAGCCATGCAACTCGATCACGTCGCCGCTTCCTGCTCGTCGATGCAGGCCGTCAACATTCTGGGTGATGACCTCGAGCCGGTCGAACACCTGCCGCAAGCGGACGACGGCGTGATAGCCAGGATGGGGATTCGCCCGGCGAGTGAGCCGCCACCGCCACAAATACCAACCGAAGACCCGCGCCGAATGATGTCGGAAGGCAGCCTCGCTGGCGAGCTCGACCGGATCGAACCGGGCCCAGAGACCGCTCTGCGCATCCCGAAACGTCGGCACGCCAGATTCCTGAGACATACCGGCACCAGTCACTACCACGACGTGTTGGGCCTCGGCAACCGATGCCACCGCGGCGTCGAGGAAGGCCGGCATGCTCAACGAGTTCGACTGAGCGCCGGGAACACGACTCGCCAAGCCGAACGTCAGCGGCTGGGGGTCAGCACCCCAGGCGTTGCTGACGGATAGGTCCGGGCCACGTAGTCGTTCAGGATCTCAAGAAACTCCTGGACGATGCGGTCTCCCTTGAGGGTCACCTGCAATTGCCCGTCGACGTAGACGGGCGCTCTTGGCTCTTCGGACGCTCCGGGGAGCGAGATGCCGATATTAGCATGCTTCGATTCACCCGGCCCGTTCACCACGCAGCCCATGACCGCAACCCTCATGTTCTCCACCCCGGGGTGCTGCGCGCGCCATCTGGGCATCTGTTCGCCCAGGTGTTCCTGAATCTGCTCCGCCATTTCTTGAAAGAAGGTGCTCGTTGTGCGGCCGCACCCCGGGCAGGCGGTCACCTGCGGCAGGAAGCTCCGCAATCCGAGCGCTTGGAGGACCTGCTGACAGACCAACACTTCCTCTGTCCGGTCGCCGCGAGGACGCGGCGTGAGGGAAACACGTATCGTGTCGCCGATCCCATCTTGGAGTAGAATCGAGAGCCCCGCCGTACTCGCCACGATCCCTTTCGAGCCCATCCCCGCTTCGGTCAACCCCAGGTGGAGAGGATAGTCTGAAAGCGGCGCCAGCAGGCGATACACGTCCACCAAATCCTGGACCTGCGACATCTTGACCGAAAGCACGATACGATCGTGACGAAGCCCAACCTCCTCCGCGAGCGCCGCCGATCGCGTGGCGCTCTCGACCATCGCCTGCAGGGTGACCTCCCCGGCAGCCCGAGGCTCCTTCTGTTTGGCATTCTCGTCCATGAGCTCTGTGAGCAGCCGCCGGTCCAGCGATCCCCAGTTGACTCCAATGCGCACCGGCTTGTCATGCTCCAGCGCCACCCGCACGATTGTGCTGAAGTTCTCGTCCCGGCGCTTCCCTCCCACGTTTCCCGGATTGATGCGGTATTTGGCCAGGGTGCGGGCACAATCCGGGTACTTGGCGAGCAGCAGATGGCCGTTATAGTGGAAGTCGCCAATGATCGGGACCGTTACGCCGCGGTCCTCGAGACGCCTGACAATCTCGGGGATCACTGCGGCAGCCGAGTCGTTGTTGACGGTGACGCGAACGAGCTCGCTGCCAGCACCCGCGAGGTCGGCAATCTGCTGGACCGTCGCTCCGACGTCAGCCGTATCGGTGTTGGTCATGGACTGAACCACGATCGGATGGCAGGAACCAAGCGGCACGTCGCCTATCCACGTGGTGGTCGTGATTCGTCGCGGTATCGTAGTCATCAGCTCCAAATATACCATTGCCCGACGATTGAACGGCCGCGGCAGGAGGGGCAGCGGACAGGGTCTCCCCGATGCCCAAACGACTTGCGGGGCGCTCGGGCGCCCCGCATGGGTCATGCTCTTCGTGTCCTGCCCTCTTCTGCCGCTCCTATTTCATCACCCACACTCACTGTATCCACACACATGGCACTTGGCACACCCTTCTGCGAACTCGAGCTGGGAACCGCAGTCGGGGCAGGCACCGATGAATTGCACCTCAGCGTCGCGCTGATACTCGAACATACGGCCTTCGGGCCCTTCGGCGGCCTCGCGAGCGGAGACCGCGGCCTTGTCCACGTCTTCCGCCTCAGCGGTCGCACCGAGGAGATCCTGCTGGACTCCTTGTTTCTCCTGCATCCACCGCTCGATGGCGATGCCGATGGCGTCCGGGACGGACAGCACCTTGTTCGGTCCGAGACCGGTCACGCGATCGGACGAGATGCCGCGCAGCTGACGGTGGATCTCGTACATGGGCACACCGGAACGCAGCGCCAGCGAGATGAGCCGCCCGATCGCTTCCACATCCGACATCAGGGCGCCGCCGGCTTTGCCAAGGCTGATAAACATCTCGAACGGCTGTCCACGATCGTCCTCCGTGATCGTGACGTACATGGTGCCCAAGGGGGTCTCGACCCGCCGCGTGGCACCTCGGAGGAGATCCGGGCGGGAGCGTTTCGCGCGACGCTGCAGATGCTCGGCTTCCACTTCGTGCAACTGCTTCCGCGTCCGCTTGAGCTCTGCCTCCAGCTCGGCGATGGTTGCCTTGAGCTCGGCGTTTTCCTTGCGCTGCGACCCACCAGCACCACCAACGTCTCCAGCCCCCGCCGCACCCGCCTGTACCTTTTGCGCGGTCTTCCCGGTCGACAAGACCTGCATCTCCCGGCTGCCGTCGCGGTACACGGTGACGCCCTTGCAACCCAGCTGGTACGCCAGCTCATAGATCTGTCGGACGTCGTCTTCCGTTGCATCCTGCGGGAAGTTGCACGTCTTGCTGATGGCGCTGTCGGTGAACTCCTGGAAGGCAGCCTGTGTGCGGATGTGCCATTCTGGCGTCACGTCATGTGCTGTCATGAAGACATGCTGCAATCGCTCGGGTACCTCATCGAATCGGATGTGACCCTCCGTGGCGATTCGCCGCACGAGCTCGTCGGAGTACCAGCCCTCCCGCTTGGCGATGGAGACGAACTCTTCGTTCACATCGGGCATCAGGACGCCCGCCTGATTTCGCATGAAAGCCACCGCGAAGAGCGGCTCGATGCCCGAGGAGCACCCGGCAATGATAGAGATCGTTCCTGTGGGGGCGACGGTGGTGAGATTACAGTTCCGGAGCCGTCGCATCGGCCGAATCCGATTGCCATCTCCGTCACGGGCGCAGGTCGCGTCCGGGCCCCAGATGCTCTTCTCCCACTCGGCGAAGACGCCCCGCTCCGCCGCCAGCCGTTCGCTCTCGATCTTGGCTTCCTCATCGATGAACTGCATCAACTTGCGGCCGAGTTCGATGGCTTCGGTGCTGTCATAGGGAATACCCAACCCAATGAGCAGGTCCGCCCAACCCATCACCCCCAAGCCGATGCGCCGAATCCGCTGAGCCAGATCCGTGATCTCCGGCAAGGGGTATTTGTTGGCGTCGATGACATTGTCGAGGAAATGGGTGCAGAGATGCACCGCCCGCCGGAGCCGATCCCAGTCGACTTCTCCCTCACGAACGAACACGCCCACGTTGATGGATCCCAGGTTGCACACGTCATAGGGTAGGAGCGGCTGCTCACCGCAGGGATTCGTGGCCTCATAGTCGCCGAGGTGCGGCACCGGGTTGTAACGGTTGGCCTGATCGATGAAGTAAACACCAGGCTCGCCCGTTTTCCACGCCCCCTGTACGATCTTGCCAAATACTTCCCGCGCGTTCAGTTGTCCCACGACCGCGCCGGTCCGAGGGTGTATCAGGTCGTAGTCCCGACCTTCCCGCGCCGCCCGCATGAATTCGTCGGTGACGGCTGCGGAGATGTTGAAGTTCGTGATCTTGGTGATGTCGTCCTTGCAGGTGATAAACTCGAGTATATCAGGGTGATCGACCCGCAGAATGCCCATGTTGGCCCCGCGTCTCGTCCCCCCCTGCTTCACCACCTCGGTTGAGGAGTCGTACAGCGACATGAACGAAACGGGACCCGAGGCCACCCCCATGGTGGATCGGACAACGTCGTTCTTTGGACGCAGCCGTGAGAACGAGAATCCCGTACCGCCACCAGACTGATGCACCAACGCCATGTTCCGTAGGGTGTCATAGATCCCACTCTTGCTGTCGGAGAGAGCATCGTCCACCGGCAAGACGAAACACGCGGAGAGCTGGCCGAGGGGCCGGCCGGCGTTCATGAGCGTCGGACTGTTTGGCATCCAGACGCGAGTGGCGATCAGATCGTAGAAGGTCTCAGCGAGCGCCTCGACCGCACCCGGACTCGCTCCGTAGCGAGAGTCCGGGGCCGCGATCGTCCGGGCGACCCGCCAGAAGAGGTCCTCGGGATCCTCTACCGGGACCCCTGCGTCATCCTTGATCAGATACCGGCGACGAAGCACGGTCACCGCGTTCTCGCTCAACCTGAGCTTCGTGCGCCGGGACTCGCCCATCAAACCCATTTCGGCCTCATCCTCTATGTCGACGATCACTGCCGGAGATTCTACGACGTGACGGCCCGCAGAAAGTTACCTGATTGCAGTTGAGAAAGTTGTGCGATCGATTCGGGGCCGCGTTCGGACCGCGGTGGCTGCGCGGAGGGCCAAGGTAGGATCACGAGGGTGAACGCGCAAGTGACGCGAACATCGGCGAGTCACCACCGTTCTTCGGTTTTCACATCACATAGTTGCTACATCGAGCCGAGGTGGCGCGAAACCGCTCCGCTACGATGCCGGCGCGCCAGCCCAACGTAGTGCTCCCAATTGCTCGCGGTTCGGGCACGCAATTCATCGTCCACCTCGCGGACGACCTTGCCGGGAACGCCAAGGACGAGCGAGCCAGGGGGCACCTCCATCCCCTCAGGAAGGACCGCGCCAGCGCCAACCACCGATCCAGCCCCGACATGGACGCCGTTCAGAAGAACGGAACCCATGCCGATGAGGCACTCATCCTCCACGATGCAGCCGTGAAGGACGGTCCGGTGTCCTACGCCCACGCGACGCCCGACCGTGCACGGCACCCCCTCATCGACATGGACCATGCACAGGTCTTGGATATTGGTTTGGTCGCCAATGCGAATCGGGGCCATGTCTCCCCGGACCACCGCGTTGTACCAGATGCTCGTCTCCCGGCCCAGGGTCACCTCACCCAGCACGACTGCACCTGGAGCAATGAAGGCAGTTGGATGAATCACGGATTGTCGAGCAGTGTCAGCGCCCGGGCTCGCCCTCGAATGTCATGCGTATCCACGCGGCCACCGGCTTGCTGTCCTTTCGTGCCGGCTGGAAGGGCATGGCTTTGGCCAGCTGCGCCGCCCGCCGGGCGAACCGGAGGTCGGTCTTGCCGGCGGGAATGATCCGATCAACACGCCCGTCCGCTTCGATCCGGATCCAGAGGATCGCCGGCGGCGGTGCCACCTTGACGCCGGCCGGCAGAACGACCACCGGCTCGCCGGTCGCGACCGGCGGCGTGTCGTAGCAGGACCCCTCTGCATTGTAGTTGGGCCCGGGTAAGGCGCAAGCTTCCCCGGTATTCGGTTGCGAGAAGGAGCGGACCGGTTGCGCGGTCGCCCTCGCCTCGGCTCGGCGCATCGCCACCTGCACAATGATCCGCTCGCCCCGACCAATTGCCACCGTCGTGGTGTAGTCTTCGTAGCCCAGTGCGGTCACGCGCACGTGGTGAGAGCCCACGGGAATCGTCAAGACGTGGGCACTTACCTCTTGACCATCGACCGTGACCTTGGCCAAACCCGGAACGCCCCTGATCTCCAAGCTTCCCATGTTAGAGAGTTCGGGGGCGGCGACTTCCGCCACCGCTTCCGTCGAATCGACGACGGAAGGTCCCACAGCATCCGCCACTGCCGAATCGGCCGGGGCCCCGAGGATCGACTCGAAGGTGGACGCCAGATACGACGAATCTACCGCGAGTGGGGGGGGCTCCGGAGGAACCTGTGCGACCACCTCCTCACCACGTACAGCAGCCACCAGCGTCGCGAACGTCTCCCCGCTGTCCGGAAGCGACGGCGGCCAGCCGGACCCGAGGAGCACGTACCAGTACCCCCCAACCCCACCGCCCCCGAGCATGACGAGAACAAGCAATCCTGCCAGCACGCCACTGCGCTTCTCTTTTTGCTTCCGCCGGGCCGGTGTCTTCTTCGGTTCGATGCGTGGAATGGGGGTCGTGGGCGTTGGTGCGGCAACGCGCGGGCGTGGGGTGACACTGGCCGTCGCGCTGCGCTTGACCGTCGGCCGCTCCAGAGCTCTCACCAATTCCTCGGCCGTCTGGAATCGGTCCTTGGGCGCCTTGGCCAACATCCGACGGATCACCAAGAAGAGCTCTCGCTGCTCCGGCGTGTTGAGCTTCGGCGTCGGCAGCGGATCCATCACGTGTTTGTAGCCAATCGCGAAGGCATCTTCCCCATCGTAGGGGACCCGGCCGGTAAGACACTGATACGCCACCACACCGAGCGAGTAGATGTCGCTGCGGCCATCAATCTCCTTGGCCCGAGCCTGCTCCGGACTCATGTAGTGCGGTGTTCCGATAGACATGCCCGTGCCCGTCAGCCGGGATCCCGAGGCCGCCTTGGCGATGCCGAAATCCGTCACCACCGCATTGCCGGCCTCGTCGAACATGATGTTGTCGGGCTTGATATCCCGATGCACGATGTCGTGCTTGTGTGCGTATCCCAGCGCTCGGGCGGTCTGGGTCAGCAAGCGACGGATCTCCAACGGCGATAGAGAACCATGCTCCTCGATGACCCGCGCGAGCGCTGTTCCACGGAGGTACTTCATAACGAAGTAGCTCACACGGCCGGCCTGTCCCACGCGGTAGATGGGAATGATGTGGGGGTGTTCGAGCTTCGCGGCGGTACGCGCTTCGCGTTGGAAGCGCTCCACGAACTCGGCGTCGAATGCGAGGGAAAGGGGGAGCACCTTGATAGCTACCACCCGGTCGAGCTGATGCTCCCGGGCCTTGAACACGACCGCCATCCCACCCCGCCCCAGCTCCTCTAGAATCTCATACTCAGCCGACAGTGCAGCCTGAACCACCTGCGAGCCCGAGACGTTCGTCTGGACCGCTGACATGGGCGTAGTCGCCCGCAAGTCCATGCCGCATGCCGGGCAGAACTTTGCAGTCCGATCGAGTTGGGTGCCGCAACGTGAACAGAACATTGCAAGATACCCCAGTCAGTCCAAAGCCTCCTGCGTACATCGCGCACGCCTCTGCGATGAGGGGCAAGCGTCGTGCCCGTAAGTGCCAATGGGGTAGGAGCTTGTGATGGGGGTCACAACGGAATAGTGAACGACAAATGCTGAGCCCGAAGGCCGATCAACGAGGCGAGAGAGTCAGAATCGGCCCCTGGGGCCATCTCTGGTGATCGTGTCTCTGGACACCCGGTCGACCAGAAATGCCTCCATCCCCTCTATCAAGCCCATCGCGTAACGCCACTGCCCTTCCTCGCTACTCAGGACCGCCTCCTGATCCGGTAACATCATGAACAGCCCCTCCGTCAGGACCGCAGGCATCCACGTGGGTCGGGCAAGCGCAAGGTCGCCCCGTCCAACGCCGAGGTCACGAAAGCCGAATTGACGCACGAGGGCGCGGTCGATGTGTCGCGCCAGCGGGGCACTCCGCGGATGGTTGTAGTAGACACTGGTGCCCGCGTTGACGAACGGGTTCATTCCGTCCGGCAGGGCATTGGCGTGGATGGAGATCAAGAGTTCGGCATTCACGTGCTCAGCCAGCCGGATCCGCTGGGCGAGGCTCACAGCGGAATCCGAGACGCGGGTCAGCACGACGGCAGCACCGCGCGCCTCCAGGAGCTCCTTCGCCTTTCGGGCCACCGCGAGAACCACGTCGGGTTCCCGGACACCCGTGGGCCCAGTCGCGCCGCCTGGCGGATGCCCCGGATCCAACACCACGAGCCGCCCCGCCAGTGGGCGGTTTGCGTCGATCCGGGGTGTCCGTCGGACCTCGACGAGGAGGTCGCTCCCCTCCCACCTCGCTCGATACCCCCAGACGGGCTCCGCCAGCGTGAGCTCAAGGGTGGCTTCGTCTTCCGCCCGCTGCGCATACGTGATGAGCCGCACGAACGAATCGGTGCCGCCGTACTGGATCCAGTCCATGTCCGCAGCCACACCGTACAGCGTCAGTGCCAGCGAGCGCTCGGCTTCGTCAATGCGGAAGGGGACGCGAGCGGGAAGCGGAATCCGCAAGACCGCGGACTTCTCGCCGGGCACGAGTCGCATCGAGCGCGCGATACCATTTGGGGGCGGTGTCCCCGCCGGCAGGGGGTGAACGTCGCGGGCATCCACCCACGCTACGCTGGTTCGCGAGAGCTGTAATCGCACCTGGTCGTTCCATCGCCCGCTGACAGCGGCCACCGTGCCGGTGGGGAAGAACCAGTGGTACGTCCCGTACGGGTTGGGCCGACCAGCCAGCGTACTGTCGGTCGTCCCGGTGCCCGCAACATCATCGTCCACGACGACGACAGGAGAATGCCCCAGGGCGATCCGGCCGATCCGGAGTGGCCATCGCGCGCGGACGGTGTCGTCATCCCTCACCGCTTCCACCACAACCCACGAAGTGTCGGTAGGGGCAGGGACGGCAGCCGGATCGAAAACGGAACCGGGGTCGGGGCCGAAGGGGCCCACCGCCCAGGCCACGTAGCGATCGGATCGCCGAGCCCTGCTGCGCGGCACCCCGGTGCGGAATGCCCGCTCCCCCCACGCCAGCGGAGCGGGTGCCGAATCCGGCAGAAACTCGAACAGCGGGAGGTTGCCGACACGGGCGCGGAGCACAGACCCCGGTGCAGCGCGGACCGAGAGGCGTATTCCTTCATGAGGGCGAAGCCAGCGGTCGCCGCGGGGCTGAAACGACGTGGTATCGATCCAAACCGGAGCACCGAGCGGGTCGAACACGGGGACCAGGGGCACCACCAGCAGCGCCCGCTGGGTGACTCCATCAGCCCAAACCACCAGATCGAACGTGGCGGCGGTATCGGCTGGGCCCGCCTTCAATGGGACCCATGCGGTCCACCCACCCGTCGGGTAGACAGGAACCGACTGGCCGTTCACGAACAGCAGCGCGTCGCCTCGACCCACTGAGCCGAACGCAAAAACGGAATCCGTCCTCGACATACGATACGCGGAGTCGGCGACGAAGACACGCGTCTCACCGAGGCGGTTGACGCGGTCCCGGACGGGCGGGTAGACGATCCTCAGCTCGACGGGTCCAGAGACCGTCGCAGGCGCAGGTGCCGTGGCCACCGTCCCGCCACCGCAGGCCAGCGTCCCCACGGTGCCCGCCACGAGCAGTCGGAATACGGCCACATGCGACACGATCGCGGAAGCTACATGAAATCAACGAGCTACGTCAATTTGACTTGGTTGACCGCTATTTTGAGGGGGTATAGATTGGCTCACCGCCAACCACTCTTCACTCGATATTCGATCGGCGCGTGATATCCTCCGCACACTGCGGTCGGCAGAATCAATGATGAGACGGCCCGTTTCTGCGGTGACCGCAGGAAGCCCCTTGCTCGCGTCGAGACGTCCGGGGTCGGCATGACTGGAAGCACCATCGGTCACCAACCAGGATCGCAGCCTGACAAGTGTCCAGCCTGCGGGAGCGTCGCCGTGGCGGGGCTGCCGTTCTGTCCAACGTGTGGGAAGCCAATCGGCTCAGCCGCTCCCGGCGAAGCCACGTGCCCCCACTGCGGCACTCCCCGAGCGGCGGGAGCCACCTATTGTCCCGCTTGTGGCCGCCCCTTGGATCCGTCCACGCCAGCGCGTCACCGGACAGCCGCCTTTTCGCAACCCCGCCAAGCTCCCGTGGCGCAGCTGGCGGTGTTGGACGAGAACGCGCAGGTGCTGACCCGTCATGCGATCACCTCCGACGAGACCACGTTGGGGCGGATCGGTGCGGACATTGAGTTCTCCGACGACCACTATCTCTCTCCCTTGCATGCGCAGATCTCGATCCGAGAAGACCGCTTCTATGTGCGCGATCTCGGTAGCCGGAATGGAACCTGGTATTTCGTCACCGAGCCCCACCGGTTGTCGGATGGGGACACGCTTCTCATCGGATCGCAGATTCTCCGGTTCAAGCGGCTGGGCTATCCGGGGCCTCACCCGCCGGAGAGTGACGCGACGCGACGCATGGGGAGCCTCGTGCCCAGTGCGGACATCGCGAAGCTGACCCAGATGCGGAGCGACGGTTCGGGCCGCGACGTGGTGCACCTTTCGCCTGGCCGCCACATCACCATAGGAAGGGAACGCGGCGACTGGACCTTTCCGTACGACCCCTCCATGAGCGGTGCCCATGCCGAGATTCGTTCGGAAGACGCCGACTTCGTCGTGGTCGATCTCGGAAGCAGAAATGGCGTGGGGATAGCGGTGCGTGGGGAAGTGATGCTCCTGATGAATGCCCGGATTCTCGTGGGCGACAAGATGCTCCGCCTGGAGACGCTGTGAAGGTCTGTACGGTCTGCGGGTCCGAGTGGCCGGACGACACCAACTTTTGTCCCAACGACGGTGCAGGGCTACGACCGGTCCAGGGCACCGATCTGGTGGGCACCGTCGTCGCCGACCGTTACCAGATCATCAAGAAGCTCGGCGAAGGCGGCATGGGGGCGGTATACCTCGGCGAGCACGTCAAGATGCATCGCCTCGACGCCATCAAGGTCCTCACGCGGGAGCTCGCTCACAGCGCAGACGCGGTAGCTCGCTTCAACCGAGAGGCCGCCAACGCTGCCCGGATCACGCACCCCAATGTGTGCGCCATCTACGACTTTGGTGAGACCGGTGACGGGCTGATCTATCTCGCCATGGAGTACATCGAGGGAGAAACGCTGAACGAACTCCTCCGACGCGAGGGTCGGCTTGGGCCACGGCGGGCCGCGGCGATCATCGCTCAGGCAGCCGATGCGCTCCAGGCGGCGCACGATCTCGGCATCGTGCATCGGGATCTCAAGCCGGACAACATGATGCTGACCCAGGCCCGGGACGGGTCAGACCACATCAAGGTGGTGGATTTCGGAATCGCCAAAGCCACCGGTCGCGCCGAAGACGGGCAGAAGGTGACCAAGACGGGGCTCGTCATCGGCACTCCCGAATACATGAGCCCGGAGCAGCTTTCGGGGGACGTGCTGGACGGGCGGAGCGATGTTTATTCCTTGGCGCTCGTGTTTTATCGCGCCTTGACGGGCCGGCTCCCCTTCGAGGCCGACACTGCCCAAGAGGTCCTCATCGCCCGCCTCACCGACGAACCGAAGAAACTGCGCGACGCGGCACCCGATCTCGTGTTCCCGCCCCAGCTCCAAGCTGTGTTCGATCGGGCACTTCAACGGATGCCCGGGGACCGTTACGCCACGGCCGCCGCCTTTGGGCAGGATGGCATGGCCGCCGTCCGCGATATGCCCGAATCGGCTACGCCGAGCTCCACCGACGCCGCGACACAGCTCGTCCGACCGGGCGAACGGGAAGTCATGCCCCCTACGCGACTCTCGCCCGCCAGTACGCCGGTCACGCCTCAACCCCTAGCGGCAACGCGCCCGTCTGGTGCGGCTCGTCCCAGGGATACGAAGGAGGGACGAAAGAAGCCCGTACTGATCGCTGCTGCGGCCATCGGGATTCTCGCCGTCGTGGGCGGTGGGGCGACGGTGGTCCTGCAAAGCAGAGGGGATTCAACACACGAAGCCGGGCCCGCCAGTTCAACGACCCAACTGGTAACGCGAGACACCGCAATCCCCTCGACTAAGGGCAATGCTGCGGTGACGCAAACCGAGAGTCTCGCGATAGACACCGGGTCCACCACGGGTGGGGGAGAACCAGCGAACCCGGAACACACCGCACAACAGGGCGGCACCGACCGCGGTGGAGCGACGGACACCAGAACCGATCCGTTGCCCCCACGAGTCGACCCCGACGCCATTGCGCAGGACCTCGTGGAGATCGGACGACGCATCAACGAGCCGGCTCAGCGGCTCGCTGCCCGCAACGCCGCGCTCGCGCTGTTCCATGACGACCTCGTGCCAGACACCTTACGAGCACGGGCAGCGTCGATCATTGCGGAGTCGTACGACGAGGACCACGACAACCAACCGGCCAACGCATGCGGGTGGATAGCGCGGGCCGTCGGATTGGATCCGAGTAACGACGTGTATCGACAGTTTCAGACCGTTTTGCTGGAGTGCGCGCCGTGAATCTCTTCCGCCGAAGTCGTGACCCGCGCATCCGCGTCTCGCTCTTCGGGAAGACTGACGTAGGCCGAACACGCGAGCACAACGAGGACACGTTCCTGGTGGCCGACCTCTCGACCCACAGGGCTTCACTTCAGCCGGAGGTGCGGGATCACGAAGTGGGCTCGAAGGGCTCACTGTTCATCGTCGCTGACGGGATGGGCGGCGCTGCTGCGGGCGAGGTGGCGAGCGCCATGGCAGCGCAAACCATCCACAGTCACATGGCTGCGCACTGGGTGGAAGACTCTGACTCCAGTTCCCAGCGCTTCGCTTATCGGCTCAAAGAGGCGGTCGAGAGCGCCAATACGAAGATCCATCTGTACGCGAAAGCGCACCCCGAGCTGAAGGGCATGGGGACGACGGCCACCGCCGTGGGTGTGCTCGGCGACACGCTCTACCTATCCCAGGTGGGAGACTCTCGAGCGTACCTCATACGCGGCGGCGAAGCCAGTCAGCTGACGAAAGACCAATCCTTGATGCAGCGGTTAGTGGATGCCGGCGAGCTCACCGAAGAGGAAGCTGAGCGCAGCGACCGGAAGAACATCATCCTCCAGGCATTGGGGCCTGACGTCCACGTGCGAGTGGATCTCACGCATCAGACCCTGCGCAAGGGCGACGCTCTCGTCATGTGTTCCGACGGGCTGACGAACCAGGTCAAGAAAGAGGAGATCGCGGCGGTGGTGTCCAAGGGGGACGATCTCGTGCACGCGTGCAGCGAACTCATCGACCTCGCCAACGAGCGGGGCGGCCCGGACAACATCACAGTGCTGATCGCCCGGTTCGGCGGCGATGGCTTGCAGTCATCAGCCGTGGATGAGTCGGTCGGACACCGGGTCTACCCGCTGCACGATGGCGATTCGGTGACGGAGCCCGTTCCGACCTACCCGGACACGTCGGGGATCAAGCCGGAGGATCGGACCCGCGCGCTGCTAGGCGGGGCCGGGACGGCGGTGCTCGTCGCGGCAGCGATCGCCCTCGCCGCCCTCGGCTGGTAGCGATTCCGGTTTGAAGGCACAGATCCGGATCCTCTCGGGCACGAGCGCCGGACGCGTTCAGGTCTTTTCCCAGCCCGAGGTCAGCATCGGCCGCGATTCCGCGTCGGATATCCGTTTCGATCCGCTGCGCGAACTCGCCGTGTCTGCCCGCCATGGCGTCATCGTCCGGACCGGTGACCGCTGGGTCGTGCGCGACCTCGGAAGTCGCAACGGGATCTTCATCAACGGCCACCGGATCAAGGGCGATACCGCACTCCACGATACCGACCACGTCCGCTTCGGGGCCGATGGCCCTTCAGTGGAGTTCCGTATCGTTCCCGATCACGTTCCCACCGGTGTGCAGGAGGCGCCACACCGAGCCTCCGCCCCGTCTGGTGCCGCGGATGCATCACCTCCAGAAACGTTGCGCGACAGCACGACACAACGGATTCGTGCCGAGGTCGGCAAACAGACGCGACGCCTCCGTCTCACGGTCGCGGGACTGCTGGGACTCGTGATCATCGCAGGGGTGATCATCTCCCTCTCGGGCAAAGAGGCGCGCCGTCGCGAGGCCGAGATCGCCGCGTTGCAGTCGCGGTCAGACAGTCTCCGCCGCGCGGCCGACGAAGCGCTCCAGACGCTGCAAGGACGCGTGGAGCAACTCGCCACCGCGCTCCGAAGCTCGCGCTCGGAAGTGGAACGGCTGCAACAGGAGCTCCGCCAAGCACAGGAGGCTGGAAATACGGGTGAGGTTGACGCCTTGCGTCAGCGTTTGACGGAGGTCACCCAGGCATTCCAGCACCAGCAAGCCGCCGCGCAGGTCGACTATCGTCGAATCGTGGATGCCAATCAGCGGGCCGTGGCGATGCTCTATGTCGAGTTCGGTCCCGGTGATGTGGTCACGGGCACCGCCTTTGCCGTTCGTCCCGACGGCACCCTGCTCACGAACCGCCACCTCGTCGCCGGTCCCGATGGCAGTCGCCGACCCGTCCGTCTGGGATTGCGCTTCGCCGACTCCGACCAAGTGTGGCCAGGGCGTGTGGCAGCCATCGCGGAGGACGTCGACCTGGCGGTCATCGCGGTCGACATTCCCGGAGGCGTCCCGGTCGTCCGGCAGTTGAACGGTCGACCGGATACCGTCCGGCAAGGGGACCCAGTGGCGCTCATTGGCTTCCCCCTCGGCGGGGAGCTCCCGATGTCGGGTCAGGGAAGCCGCACCGTGGCGCGAACCTCATTCACACCCGGAACCGTGAGTAAGGTCGTGGAGGACCGCCTGCAGATCCTGGGCTATGGGGCGCCGGGGGCGAGCGGGAGCCCGGTCTTCGATGGGAATGGCGAGGTCATCGGCATCCTGTACGGCGGTGAGCCCGCAACGGACGGAAGGATCCTCTTTGCGGTACCCGCGAACTACGCGGTGAGACTGCTGCAGGCATTCGATCGGTAGGCCGAAGCGGGAAGTGAGGGGCTGGTGTCTTCGAGCCGCCGGTGCCACCGCAACATCTCCCCACGTCCATCACTCCGACCATCGGGGCTCGCGAGGTAGGCTCGGAGCCGTCGTGTCCTTGATAGTGGACATTTTTCAGAAACCGCCAGAAACCAGGCGCACCGTAACTCATTGAGCTTGAAAAGGATGCGCTGGATGGCACGGTGAGTGCTCTTCCGATCGGCGGGGCCAGAGGGTCACCACCATCGAGAGGAGGCGAGCATGAGCAAGACGTTCGTCAGTGTCGTGGCGCTATTGGTCGTCAGCGCGTTCAGTGCCCAGCCCGCGTCCGCGCAGCGTGTACGCATCGGCGGGTCCGTTCGAGTCTCCGACCACGTGGTCGTGGGGTTTTCCTACGGGCGACCATACTTGGCGGAAGACCGCTACTACCGGCTTCGCTACAGACATGCGAAGCTGCATCGAAGACTGTCTCGCACGCATGGCCGCTATCATCGCGCCGTCGAACGCGAGCATGAGCGACTGCACCGCGACCCGTATCGTGGTTACGCCAGTCGTCGCGACCACCGCGAGTGGCACGAGGCCGTGGAGTACGAGCATCACGAACACCACGACGATTTGGACCGCCAGCACGGGCGGAGCCACCGTCGTGCCCGGCACCATCGTGGCCATCGGTGACGGTCCCGATCACGCTCCGTGCGTCGATTGGAGCGGTGCTCCAGAAACCAAACGGCCGGCATGACGCGCCGGCCGTTTCACCTTGGAGGCACCGTCCGGTAGCGCGGTTGGTTGTCGCCAGAGTGTTCGCCTCCCCTGGGTCACAGCGAACGTCAGCCTTCCTCTTCTTCATTTGTCGTCGTCTCGCCCATGTCATGTGCGATCATGATGCGATGGCCGTCCGGTGTCCGGATTCCAAACTCCCGCATTCCCCACGGTCGATCCGCGATCGTCGCGACGACCTCCACGCCTTTGTCGCGCGCTCGCCTCCAATATGCGTCGGCGTCGTCAACCACGAGATACGCGAAATAGGAATGATCGCCGAGCTCACTGGCGGGAATCGCGTCTGGACACGCGCCCAGCATGATCGTGCAGTTTTCTCGTCGCACAAACCGCCAGCCATCGCCGGCGAATACCTCTCGGAAGCCAAGGACGTCGCGATAGAAGCTCGACGACGCATCGGCATCGGGGACGGCAAGCACATAATGGTTCTCGAGAATCCTCGTCATGGTTCGTCCAATCGCTTATCACGGCGGCAGAATGAAAGCCCGAGATTTGGTTCCAGCAGAAGAAGGGCCCACCCGCGCCACCACCCGCCCAATCTCCCGTCCGGTCTGTGGCCCTCGTTCAAACCGTGAAGGTGAGTCGACTCTGCTTGCCTTGGAGCAGCGCCTCGACGTGCTGGGCGAGATTGAGCATGTCCACGAGGGCTTTCCCCTCCGCCATCTGTTTCAGAACACGGCACTCGGCCGCGTCGATCGCTTCCGCACTCGCGATGACTTCGGTAAGCTCATCCGCCGCGGCCACCAGGATTCCGTCCCCATCTCCGAACACCAGATCTCCCGGCCGAACCTCGACGCCTCCGCATTGCACCGGGATCTGGGTTTCCGAGATCGTAACGGCGGTTCCGGCCACGGGAGTGATGTAACGACAGTACACCGGGAGATCTGAGCGTCGAAGTGTGCCAGTGTCGCGGACGGCCCCATCCACGACGATCCCAGCGAGGCCCCGACCGACGCACTCAGTTGCGACCAGTTCGCCTACCACCGCGCGGCGGCCGCCGTTCCCGTCGATCACGAGCACATCGCCAGGCCGCGTATCTTCGAGCGCCTTGATCACCGTGAGAAAGTCATCACGGCAGGATACCGTGTGCGCGCGACCGACGAGTATCAGGTCATACCGGAGCGGACGCATGCCCGGATCGAGGACTCGCAGAGTCCTGTCTGCGTCGCAGACGCAGGCGGTATCGAGCGCGCGAAGCCGCTTCCGAAGCTCCTCGAATCCCATTTCGATCTCCAATGCCCGCGAGAGAGCGCCCACCTGATTCCGTTCACGAAACCTGGGCTGACGTCACGGCAGATACCGCTTGGGGAACTTCGCCACAACGGTGTAGATCGGGTCGACAATGTTGGCCACCGTGCTCTCAGCGAGCTGACCCACCAATAAATACGCGTCCCAACGGCCGAACCCGTATTCGGTCTCCAGCCACTCCACGAGCTCGACATGCGCCAATCGAAAGGCATCGACCAACGGTCGCGCACTGCCGGCCACCATGATGAATTCGTCGTCCTCCAGACGGGGCCAATCGATGGTCTTTCCCTTCACGACGTCGATCTTCAGCGTCACGTCCATCGACGTCTCGAGTCCCGTACCGTTTACTTCACCTTCGCCCTGCCGTGCGTGACCGTCGCCGAAGTAGAAATAGGCACCGTCGTGGAAGATGGGCAGGTAGACTGTGGTGCCCTCCCGCACTTCCGGCGCGTCCATGTTGCCACCGAAATCCCCAGGCCATAGTCCGCCGAATGCTTCCTCGCCCCGTGGCGCCACCGCAACCCGCCCCAACATCGGCCGCAGCTCGATAGTGATCTGCCGCATTCGGCTATCGGGAAGCTCGGTGGTTCCCGTCATCCTCTCGAGATCCAGCCGCCATTCGTACCGGCGCGGCGGAATCGGGTCGTTGAGCAGGCGCACGCGGTTGTCCGTCGCCAGTCCGCCAAAGCTGGAATAGATCTGGGACCCGGCAAGCCGATGATTCGGGCGAACACGATGGATCTCGACTACCAGCATGTCATTCCGCGTTGCACCTTCGACGTAGAACGGACCGACCTCACCGGGAAATGTTCCACCACCCTCTTCGTAATAGGCGCCGAAGTTCGTCTTCGAGATGAGGACCGTCCCGGGCTTGATGCGGAGGACCGGCTCCCGCACGGCAAAGGTCGGGTGACCCACAGTTGGTTCGAAGCGAATGGTATCTTGCGCGGATGCCGACGAGACCATCAATGGTGCGAGCGAGACCAACATTGCCAAATGTTTCATGGACCCTCCGTCGCGCATCTCGCGTGACGTGTTTCGTTTATCGCAAACCTTCTATGCGGGAGTGAAGCGACTGCGCAGCCGTCGCCGATTCCAGGGCTCCTGACCAGAGTACCCTATTTGCGCGCGAGGGCAACGAGTCGCCTCGCGTCCGTGCCGTACGGCGAGCCATCCAATCCGCCGAAGAGCGCGACATGCGAGAAACCCACTCCTGTGAGCATGTCGGCCAGTTCCTTTCCCGAGTAGACCCATACGCAGAACTCGACGGAGCGGACGACGCCCTTCCGGACAAACGACCATTCGTTAGCGATCCGACTCCAATTGTCGATAATCGTACGCCGTTGGACCATCAATCCCGCCTCGGGCAACTCGCTCACGGCCACCGGCTGGTAGCGTCGCGCAATGACTTCCTTCCCTGCGACATCGATAACGAATTGGCCACCCGATCGGAGCGACGCATGGACGTTGGCTAGCACCCTCTCGTTCTCAGCGGCATCGTCGAAGAAGCCGAATGACGTAAACAGGCTGACGGCGAGATCGAACATCTCCGGTCGTCGGAACTGCCGCATGTCCTGTTCGACCCACTCGATTGCGACGCGGCGATCAGCTGCATACCCCCGTGCCTTCTCGAGGAGTAACGACGTGCGGTCCACCGCGGTTACCTGAAACCCTCGCTGTGCAAACGGAACGGCGTGGCGCCCCGGTCCACACGCGAGATCCAGCACTCGTCCTCCCTCACACCCCGTGAGGTACACGATCATCGCGACCTCTTCCCGAGCACGGTCGAACGTCTCCTGAGGGAACATGAACGGGAATGAAGTCGACCAGAATGTCTCGTCGGCAAACCACGGGATGCGGGATGGAGTCATGACTCGATCTGTGACGAAATCTACTGTTCGAGCTTCAACCGCGGTCAGAGGTCGAGGCCGATCGCACGAGGATTCTCCGTCCCGCGACTAATCCTCGTACTTGAAGGATACTCTGACCTTCGCCCGGTAGCTCTGGACCTTGCCGTCTTGGATCTGCACGTCGAGCTCCGAGATTGCAGCCACACGCAAGTCGCGCAGGGTCTTCCCTGCCCGCTCCACAGCGGCCGCAGCCGCTTTTTCCCAAGACTCCGTGCTCGTCCCGACGAGCTCGATTACTTTGTAGACGCTCTCGGCCATCTCGATTCTCCTTTCATGTGTCAAGAGTAGGATGCGCGACGCATCCGCGCTAGCTAGCAGCTCGAGCAGCCGGATCCCGCAGCAGCCCCGAGGTTCGCGCGTCCCGGAGGCCCCAGCGGGGCTATTGGTGGTGTTCGCTGCCTGGGCTGGCGCGGTGCTTCCAATTCCACCATTTGAGGAGCTCCGGTCTGTGGTCAGACTGGCTGGCATAGTAGACCGCGCAGCGGAAGACATAGAGCACGCACCGATCGATGGTGGCCCCGCGACGGAGACAGAGTTCTTCGTACAAGTGCTCCGCATCGGCACCCTCGAGGTCTTCCACCCGCCGGATCCCCAGATCGCGTAGATCCCGCTCGATGCTGGGGCCGACACCCGGAATCTGCTGGAGTTCTTTGCTGGATGTTGATGACGTCATGTTTTCAAACCTGCCGACTGGTGATTGCCGGGACCACGGATACCGCACCTTGCACGATGGCGAGGCCATGGAGCAGGCACCCGGCCATAGAGTATACGATGCCCCTACGGGCGTAGTCGTCGAATGAATTCCAAAGTGAGATGAATACAAAATGGACCCGGTCACCATCGACACGGCGTAGAAGATACACGCCACGGTTGCCGTGCGTCGAGCGGCAATCGGACACACCTGTCCCGACCACATAGGCCTGATATGCGTCCGCCCGAGCCAGCGGAACTTCGCCGTGCCAGATCCGGGCAATCATCCTCGACCCTCGAAAGCTCCAATCACCTGCTGGGTTCCCCGAGCGGCATGGAGCAAACTGACCTGCCGAGCGACCTCAGGAGTCCCCTGCGGCGGTTCGGGTCGCCTTCAAGTCGAGGCTCCATGTGCCGGCACCCCGCCAGATTACATAGGCACTCAGCCCAATCACGATCACCGGGATTATCGGCTCGCTCGGCTGCAAGGGAAACAGCGATGGGTCGTCGACGACTACATGCACATACGCGGCAGCCACCATGATACCGACCACTGCGGCAGCGCTCAGCCGCGCGTGTGCACCAACGCCGAGAAGGACTCCAAGGCCAATCTCAACAAACGGGACCGACCAGCGTGTCACCGTATAGAGCGGGAGGTTCGCGGCCAGCAACTGGCCGGACCAGGCTTCTCCGAGCATTGGCACGAGCAGCTTCATCGTGCCGGTCATCACAAACAGCGCCGTCAGCAGCAAACGGATGCTCGCTGCCAGCTTATTGTCAGTTGTCTCTCGCAGGGTGTCGACTCTCATACCCAAGTGCGTTGTATTCGCGGGCGCCGCCGTCAAGTTCCGGTAGACCGTGGCCACCCGCACCGAGAGTCACGCTGCCATGTGGGAGCGCCCAAGGCAGGGACGGCCGGCCATCGGTACGTATAATGCGCCCACAACCTCGTGGGCACAAACACCACGAATCGCAACGCGTTCTCCGTGTGATACGTGCAAGAGCTCTCGGGTCGTGCGACAGCTGGTGGGGCCGTGAAACCCATCAGTGCACCGGCCGCGAAAAGGAAAATGAATACGTGTCGTAGGGTGATCGTCGCCGTACCCCCGAATCCTCCGTCGCACGATCGCTGTTCCACCAAAACGCTGCGTCATGCATCGACTTGTCTCCGGTGGAGGAAACGCGCAAGGAACAAGAGGGGCACGATACCAAGGAGTTGCCAACCAGGCAGAAAAACAAAGACGATCCCGCTCTGTGCATCCAAGTGCACAACGAAGACCTGGTAGAGCAGGAACGCGGCACTGAGCGAAAGCAATGCAGCAACGACGAGGAGCACCCAGAGCGAGGGAGCAGCCGAGCGAAGCCTCATCCCGGCAGCCAGTACCACAGCGTAGGGAACGGCCACCCAAGTTGCGAACGGCACGGATACGGCCCACCACCACAGCCGGCTGGGAGTTCCCGCTGCGATCATGAAGCCCCATGTGAGCAGGATTCCCAGCGCCAGGACTACGACTAGCATCTTTAGCAGCATGGCGGCGCGCACTCGATTTGAATGTGCGAGCTCAGACTCATAAACGCATGCACCGTCCTCGGATCCAGCAGTCTCATGGGTCGTACGGACCTTCCCATCCTTCCACGATGCGCGCCGCGCGGAACAGATCATCCGCTGCCTGAATGATCTTGGCTCCGAGCCGAGGCGGGTAGTCTGGGGCCTCATCGAGGAAGCGTGCGACGATGTCGGCGGCCTCCGCTGATTGGTGACCATCGAGCGTCGCATTGAGCCATCGAAGGGGGAAGAAGATGTCACCGGTCCGCTGGATTTCCTCCACCAGCTCCAGACTTGGTCTGATGTACTCGATAGCCGTCTCTGCCCTCAGGGGGTGATGGAGGAACGAGACGGCGGCGAGAACCCATGGCTCGCGCTCACGATTCGCCGCGTCCTTCAGGCTCTCGAACACCGAATCGCGCACGATTCGGTCGCGCGACAACGCTGGCCGGACGAACCGGAACCGGGCGCGGCGATCCGGATTCTCGATCCGCGAGTGCTGGGCGTCGAGAATCCCTTCGGCATCCGGAACCCCACGGACCGCCAGCGCCTCAGCCAACTGGGTATACTGACGTTCGGCCAGGGGAAGTCCCTCGAGTGTCTCCTGCTCACGCCAAATGCGCTCCAGCTTCTCGATGCCGTCGTCGGTGAGTGTGACGGAAACGAGCGCATCGAAGATGGCCCGCCTACGGCCTACCGTGCTCGATTGATCGAGGCCTCGCCACAGCTCCGTCTCGACCTCGCCAGCCAGCGAACGCCGAGCATCGGCATCCACGAAACGCCAGTACGCGACTTCCACGAGTTCGAGGACTTGCTGCACGACGAGTTCATTTGGCTCCTGAAGAAGCGCGCGCAGGGCGAGGGCGATGAGATCGCGAGAGGACACGTCGCCTGAGAGCACGCTCTCCCACAAGGCCATCCAAGATACGCTGCGATGCAGCGGCTTCTCGAGATCGGGGAGGTGTCCCAGCAAATACTGTGTGCTCTCGGACGTCAGGACGATATGCCCGTATCCCAACCCATCAGCGCCGGGGAGCACGAGTTCCGGCAGCGGCCACCCCCCGATGTCGCGCACGGTGAGCTCTGCATCGCTGAGCTGTACGGGCACCACGTGCACAGTGTCGCCGTAGCCCAGCGCCACGGCCATACGCTGGTTCCACCGCAGACCGCGGCCGTTCCAGGTATCGGACTGCGCAACCCGGATCCCGGCCAGCCTGCCGGAATCGTCACCGACGGCTGTTGCCGTGATCGCGGGACGTCCCGCCGCTTCCACCCACACGCGACTCCAGTCCCGGAGGTCTTCCGGACTCAGCCGATCCAGGATCGTGATGAGATCCGGCCATGTGGCATTGCCCCACTGATATTGCTCCAAGTACTGCCGGAGCCCCACGCGCATGACGCCTGTTCCGAGCAACCCCTCGAGTTGCCGCATGACGATGGGCGCCTTCTGGTAGATGATGGCACCATACAACGAGCCCGCGTCCCTCAAATTGCCGAGCTCCTGCCGAATGGAATTGGCGCCGGCTGTCCGGTCTACCGCGTAAGCGGAGGGGTGATGGGCGAGGTAAAAGCGCAAGTCATGGTCGATGTCAGGGAACGAGGGCTGAACGATCTTCGCCGCCATGAAGTTGGCGAAAACTTCCTTCATCCAGACATCATCGAACCACCGCATCGTGACCAAATCCCCGAACCACATATGCGCCGTCTCATGCGCGATCACGCTCGCACGTCCCAAGAGCTGATTCTGCGTCGCCGACTCATCCAAGAAGAGGCTCGATGCCCGATACAAGATCGCACCGGGATGCTCCATGCCACCATACTGAAAAGACGGGATGGCAACGAAGTCGAACTTCTGGTAGGGATACCGGATCCCTGTGTACTCCTCGAGCCACTGGAGAGCGGTGGCATGGAGGTCGAAGATCGCCCCGAGGTTGCGCGCAACCTTCGACGTGTCGGTCTCCCTATGATACATGCGGACGAGTCGACCATCTCGCTCGGCCTGTTCGACGGCAAACTCACCTGCAGCAAAGGCGAAGAGGTACGTACTGAGGGGCAGTGTCTCACCGAAAACGAACGTCGCAGCCCCGCCAGCCACCTCCGTACGCTGAAGGGGGCCGTTCGCCACCGCCACCCAAGTGGGAGGGACCCGTAGGGTGAGGCGATACCGCGCCTTGATGTCCGGCTGGTCGAACGATGGGAACGCCGACGACGCGCGATCGGGCACGAAGAGCGTGTACAGGAATGCCTCGTGGCGGTTGAGCGCGCCGTCCCCCGCCAGGAACTCGACCTGGATTGCCTGCTCGCCGCGGTGGACAGCAGATCTCGGTATGACAATATGCGCGCCGGCGAAGGTGTACGGAACGTCCCTATCTCCCGATGTCACCCTCAGCACACTCCCAGGCGGTGCAGTGAAATCGAGGATCAGTGGACCCTTCGTGTGGCTGAGGCTGAAACGCACCAGCACCGTGCCGCTGACACGCTCGCTCACGTCATCGGGGACCACGAAGGTGACCTCATAGCTCACGTCCGAAAGGGCCTGGGCCCTATACGTTGCGAGCTCGCGGGAGACACCGGGCGAGACCTCGGGGACTCGAGAGCCGCAGCCAGCCGCGAGGATGGCGCCGCACTGCACGCTGAACGCGACGAGGACGCCGCGGGCGAACCCTACATCGAAAGCCCGAGACACAGTGACGAGACGCATGAACAGCGAAGTTCTCGTCTGTTCGTCCGCCGGGCAAGAGACGTCACCCACGCAACATCCCCGCCGGCCTCGATCCCACTCGCGTTACCGAAGCCCCGCACGGCAATGAAATGCTCAGGCTGAAACCGGGTCGACGGCTCCGCTGATCTCGATTCCGCGACTGAACCGGTCGAGACCCAGCGCTGCCCCGAGCTCGGGACGCAGGACCTTGATAGCCACTTCGCGATGGTGCTTGACGTCCTCCGCGATGAAAACCATCGCCACCTCCCGGGCCGATCTCGTGATCCACACGGTACCGTTCACCGAGGGGGACAGGGGGTGAGCTTCCTCCTGGATAGAACGACAACTTCGAAGCCAAGTTAGACACCGCAGGAGGGGTTCTTTGACGATCGCTGGCCGGCTCAAGACTGCACTCGCAGACCGCGGATACCGGGAATTTGGGCACCGATAGGACGTGGATCCTCTCCTTATGCTCGGAGAACTCGGCGTGCGTCAGGTTCGACGCTTTCTCGAAGCAGTACCGGCTTCACCATCCGTGCCTCCTCGTTCACCTGCCCCTCACGGGGAGCGGGCCCCCGACGGCGTCACGCTCCCCAACACCCGCAGCCCCTTCGCCCCCGTCGCCGGCGGCACGTTACCCGGCATACCATGCAGCGTGAGCCAGCCGAGATAGGCGAACGCGACCGCCTCCTTGGCGTCGCCGTCGAAGAACTCTTCCTCGAAGAGGCGAACCGAGAGACCGCAGTACGAGCGCAGTCGCTCCACGAGGGCGGGATTCCTCGCCCCACCACCCGACACCACGAGATCGGCGTCCTCGTTGGGAGGTACCCACCGCTCCACGTGCTCGCAGACCGCTCGCACGGTGAGTGAGAGCGCCGTTGCCACGCAGTCGTCGCCCGTCGCGCCCGACCGACGGTCTTTCACACGAGCCACGAGCCGCCGCGCATACTCTTCGCCAAACAATTCCCGTCCCGTGCTCTTGGGTGGGGGCTTCTGAAAGAAAGGATGCTCGAGGAGTTCGTCGACAACCTCGTCTACCGGGTCACCCCGGCGGGCGCGTGCGCCGCTCTCATCAAACCTCGCCGCAGGATCGATCAGACGGGTGACTGCATCGATCACCGCCACGCCTGGCCCCGTGTCGCACGCGACCACGCCGTCGATGGACCCTCGCCGCGGGACCCATGTGAAGTTGGCCATACCGCCGATGTTCAGCAGCACCCGTCCGTGCCCGGTACCCCCGAACAGCATGGCATCAGCAATGGGAACGAGTGGAGCTCCCTGCCCACCTGCGGCGATGTCGCGACTGCGGAAGTCGCTCACGACCGGAATGCCAACGTGCTCGGCGATCACCGCAGGATTCCCCAGCTGCAGGGTGGCTTTCCCCGGTTCATGCCAGATCGTCTGTCCGTGGGAGCCAATTACGCTCACAGCCGCCGACGTCACCGAGCCATGCTCGATGACTTGCGCGGCCGCACGTGCGAACGCCTCGCCCAGCGCCACGTCGAGGATAGTCACATTGTGAACCCTACCCTCCGTTATCACCCGGAGGATGAATTCACGAGTTTCTTCAGGGAACGGCTCGCAATGAAAGGCAACCAGACGCGCCGAACCGGCGCTCTCGATCTCGACCAGCGCAGCATCCACCCCGTCGATGGAGGTGCCCGACATGAGCCCGACCGCCAACTCGCTCACGAGTCCACGGGCGGGGGATCACCGACGGCCCGACGAACGGATCCCCCCACGCGCTCCAAGAATCGCTTGGCTTCGTCGGCGTCCACACCTCGGCGAACCATCACGATGGCGAGCTTCACGCTCCCGCCTGCGTCATGGATGGCCCGCCGCGCCTCATCACGGTCGGCACCGCATGTCTCCATCACAATACGCTCACCGCGATCCCGGAGCTTGTCGCTCCATGCCATGAGATCCACCATCAGATTGCCATATGCCCGGCCGGACCGAATCATGGCACCAGTGGTCAGCGTGTTGAGGGCGAGCTTGGTCGCCGTCCCCGCCTTCATCCTCGTGGAGCCAGTGATCGCCTCAGGCCCAACTCGCATCACGACGAGCACGTTGCAGAGGTCCACAAGATCAACCGGCGGATCCGTGCAGGTGACGAGGGCCGTCTGTGCTCCCACAGCCTCTGCTCGGTGAAGGGCAGCGGCCACGAAGGGCGTTGTGCCGCTGGCGGCGATCCCAACCACGACGTCTTGCGCCGACACGTCGTGTTCTTCCATCGCGAGCTCTCCGGCCCGCCGATCGTCCTCCGCACCCTCCTGGCTCCGCACGAGCGCGCGAGGCCCGCCCGCGATGATTCCCACAACCATCTCTGGAGGAGTACCGAACGTCGGTGGACACTCGGCTGCATCGAGCACACCCAAGCGACCGCTGGTGCCCGCTCCGACATAGACCAAGCGTCCCCCTCGACCGAAGGCCTCCACGACGAGATCCATGAGTCGAGCGAGCTCTTGGCGAGCACCGTGCAGGATAGCCGGAACATTGCGGTCCTCTGCATTGATCAGATCGACGATCTCGAGCGAAGACGCCACGTCGATGCGGGCCGTACGCGGGTTCCGCTGCTCGGTGAGGCGAGGATCGCGAAAGTCAGGGCTGGACATAGCTTGAGCTCGACGCAAGGATAAGTTTCTGTGACCGCTCACCTGAGGTCAATGTCGAGACATGATACCCGTGCGAGCACTCCATACAACCAGCGTCTGGGTGGCATTCCTATCCGTCGCGGCCTGTGTCCCACCGGTGCCCGAAGCCGTTGCCCCAAGTGTCGCGGCGCATCCCGCCTTCGTGCCGGCGGATTGGCCCTTGTTTGCCGAGGCCGAACCGGTCATGGGCTCAAACGCGATGGTCGTGTCTGGAAGCCCGATCGCCAGCAACGTCGGCGTGCAGATCCTGCAGGAGGGCGGGAATGCCGTGGACGCCGCCGTGGCTGTCGGGTTCGCCCTCGCCGTCGTGCATCCCGAGGCAGGCAATATCGGTGGCGGTGGCTTCATGGTGGTCCACCAGGCCGACGGAACGGCGATCACGCTGGACTTCAGGGAGACCGCGCCCGGGAAAGCGACCCGGGACATGTACGTCGACTCCGCTGGAAACATGACCGATCGGAGCGTGACGGGCCACCTCGCTGCCGGAGTCCCGGGAAGTGTCGCGGGGCTCACGGAGGCACACGCACGCTACGGGGGGCTCACGCTGGCCGAGGTCATGGAACCCGCGATTCGACTGGCTCGAGACGGGTTCATCCTGGATGAGTACCGGAGCAACTCCCTCGCCCGGGCCGCCGCGCGGCTCGAGATGTTCGAGATGTCGCTCAGGCAGTTCCTGCTCCCCAACGGGGAAGGACCCCCTCCGGGGACCCGCATGGTCCAGCGCGACCTCGCCAGGACGCTCCAGGCCATCGCTCGTGGCGGGCCACGAGCGTTTTACGAGGGTCGAACGGCCGATCTGATCGTGGCGGAGATGGAGCGCGGTGGAGGTCTAATAAGCAAGGACGATCTCGCGGCCTACCGACCCATCTGGCGTGAGCCCATCGCCATCACCTACCGCGGACACACGATTCACTCCATGCCGCCGTCCAGCTCCGGCGGCGTGACCATGGGTGAGATCCTCAACGTCCTCGAAGGATTCGATCCGCTCGCCGAGTTGGGCACCGCTGAGCACGTCCATCTGCTGGCCGAAGCGATGCGTCGCGCATTCGTGGACCGTAATCAATTCCTCGGCGATCCCGCGTTCGTCGACATGCCCATCGATCGGCTGCTGTCAAAGGAATACGCGGCCGAATTGCGACGAGGTATCCGGAGGGACCGCGCGACACCCACAGAGCTCGTCGACGCGCGGGTGAGCGATGGCCCCCAGACAACCCACTACTCGGTCGTGGATGAAGAGGGCAACGCCGTGAGCGTCACTACGACAATCAACTCCGGCTACGGGAGCGCCGTTACCGTAGCGGGCGCCGGGTTCCTCCTCAACAACGAGATGGACGATTTCACGGGGGCGCCCGGTGTCCCGAACCAGTATGGTCTGGTTCAAGGAGAGGCCAACGCCATCGCTCCCGGCAAGCGCATGCTCTCGGCGATGACGCCGTCGATCGTGGTGGATTCGCTGGGACGACTCCGGATGGTACTGGGCACACCTGGGGGACCCACCATCATCACAACCGTGACCCAGATCATCTCCAACGTGATCGACCACGAACTCCCCCTCGACCAAGCCGTGGGCGCTCCCCGCATACACCACCAGGCACTCCCCGATCAGATCGCATACGAGCACAATGGGTTGCTTCCGAATGTCGTGGCTCGATTGCGCGCCATGGGACATACCCTGCATGAGCGCAGCGCCTTCAGCGGCGACGTCGCAGCGCTGATCCGGACGCCGACCGGATGGATTGGGGTAGCCGATCCGAGAAGAGGAGGAGGAGCGGCGGGATACTAGCCAGCAGAAGGGGCAGGAACGGCAGGGGCTTGCAGGTATCTCCTGCCGCCTCTTCTGCCTCCCTGCCCCTCTGGCCCTCGGCGAGGTCAGGCCGGGGTTACGTCGCTAATGGCTCCAGCACCATCGGTGAGGTGAGGACGATCCGGATCAGCCCGCCCGCGGGCAACACCAAATCGCTTCCCTTGGTGGCGACCGCGACTCCGGCGCCAGCTGCCGCTCCTGCGGCACCGCCGATGATGGCGCCCTTGGTGTTCTTACCGATGAGCTTCCCGGCCACGGCCCCAACCACGGCACCGGCTCCGACCTTGGCAGCGTCCCCCGCCTTGAACTGATCGCCCTTCTTCTCGGCCGCCACGGTATCGCTCTGGGCATCCATCGCGTACGTCTGGCCGCCGAACGAGACGCGGTTGAACGCAAGCACCAACTTCCCTTGTCCGGGATCCATCTCCGTAATGGTCCCCGTGAACACGGCCCCTGCCGGGATCACAACCCTACCATCCGGGTTCTGCACAACGGCGGTGCCGGTGGCAGTGATGCGATCACCCACTTTGTGGGTGTCGTTGGTGATCGTGTCTGTCGACACCATGTCGATGCTGGTGCCGTTGGGCAACTGCATGGGCGCCGTCGCCTGGGCGACCGGTTTGGGCGGCGGCGACTGCGGTTGCACCGGCCTGGGCTCCGTGCGGCGCGTCGGCGCCGGCCGGCTCGGCGCGGTTTGCTGCTGCGGTGCTTGCGCCGGAGGCTGGTCGTCCAGGACGGTGAGCGACTCTGCCGGCGCCAAGCTCAGATCCCGAGCCTCGTCGCTGGCGGGCTCGCCACCGCCGCACGCCCACACGAACGCGGCGGCCGCGACGGCCAAAGGTGCTTTGGGAATGTGAAGCATGTGTATCCTGCCTCCAGTTGCTGATCTCGTGGTGATCGTGTCGGGGGTTCCGGGGCGACCGAATCTGGGGCCTCAACGGCGGCCTCTCCGTAACCTGAGTCACACTTGCTCGATCCTCGACTGACCGCATGGCCAGCGCCCTCGGCGCTTCGCCGACCGGCCCCCGCCGTCAGATCCGCCTCCTCCGAATGAGACGGACTCAGAGCGCTCTCCAAGCAGCCGCACAACCATGTAACTTGGGTAGCCATGGCCTGCAAGATCAAGTGAGGGTTGTGCCGGTCGACGCTTCAGGGTGGCATATCTCTCTGTGAAAGCATAAGTTAGGGTATTATGCAAAAAGTACGCTTCATTCGCGCTTCAACGCGTTTCCTCGAGCAACAAAGCACCATGAAGGGAGCGCCAGATCGGCGCTTCGCACCACGTCTTCTCCGGGGGGACTGTCCAGATGAGCCAGAGTGATCTCCACGATGTCGCCCAGAGGATGGTGGCGAAGGGCAAGGGCATCCTCGCCGCCGACGAGAGCTTTCCAACCATTGCCAAGCGCTTCAAGCAGATCGCCCTCGAATCGACCGAAGAGCACCGTCGCTTGTATCGCCAGATGCTATTCAGCACGCCGAACATGGGAAAGTACATCAGCGGTGTGATCATGTTCGACGAGACCCTCCGCCAGCAGGCACAGGACGGGACCCCGTTTCCGCAGGTCCTGACCAAGCAGGGGTCGATCCCCGGGATCAAGGTCGACAAAGGGGCGAAAGCGCTGGCCGGATTACCCGGTGAGAAGATCACCGAGGGGCTGGATGGCTTGCGGGATCGTCTCGCAGAGTATCGGGACCTCGGGGCCAAGTTCACCAAGTGGCGGGCTGTCATCACTATCGGCGATGGACTTCCCACGCGGTTCTGCATCGATGCGAACGCGCACGGTCTCGCTCGCTACGCGGCGCTGTCGCAGGAAGCAGGGTTGGTTCCCATCGTGGAACCTGAGGTCCTCATGGATGGTGACCACACGATTGAGCGATGTGCCGAGGTTACCGAAACTACCCTGACGAGCGTGTTCTTCCATCTCCACGCTCACCGCGTCTCGCTCGAAGGCATGCTCCTCAAGCCCAACATGGTGATCTCCGGGAAGGCGTGCTCAGTGCAGGGGGGTGTAGAGCAGGTAGCGGCGGCCACGGTGCAGACGCTACTTCGGGCGGTCCCGGCGGCGGTGCCGGGCATCGTGTTCCTGTCGGGCGGACAGAGCTCAACCGTCGCCACTGCGCACCTCAATGCCATGAACGCTCTCGGCGATTACCCCTGGGAGCTCAGCTTCTCGTACGGGCGCGCCCTCCAGGATGAGGCACTGCGGCATTGGCGTGGGAAGAAGACAAACGTGAAGGCCGCTCAGCGTGCTTTCGCGCACCGCGCGAAGTGCGTCAGCGCGGCACGCTATGGAAAGTACACGCACGACATGGAGGTGAGTGTGGCCGCTTGAGGACGTAGGCCACCCCCCGGCTGTGCGGCTTGCTATTCGCCCATCCGCCGTCGCCCGATTCAGCGGATGGGCGAGCGTTCTATAGTCTCGATCGCAGGAATTCGGGCGTCAGCTCCTGGAGCCAACCGGCCAGAATCGCAAAGTATCCCGTTGCTAATAGGATGCCGACAAAGACGAGAATCGCGCCCGCGGCTTTTTCCGTCACGCCGACATAACGACGGAATCTCTTGAACCATACCAAGAACTTCTCGATGGCCGCAGCGGCAATGAGGAACGGCACGGCGAGCCCCAGTGAGTAGGCCAGCAGGAGGATCACTCCCTGTCCCAGGCTCGCTTGCACGCTCGTGTAGGTGAGGATCGCACCGAGAATCGGGCCAATGCACGGCGTCCATCCTGCGCCGAAGGCCAGCCCCACCAGCGTGCTGCCCAGGTAGCCCACCGGCTTGTTTTGCACATGGATCCGCCGCTCTCGGGCGAGGGCGCCGAGGCGGAAGACCCCCAACAGGTATAGGCCAAAGAGGATGATCAGCGCGCCGCCGATCCGCTCGAGCCACACCGAGTTCTGATTGAGGAATCGTCCGATCTGAGTCGCGGTGGCGCCCAGGGCCAGGAAGATCAACGTGAACCCGGCTATGAAGAAGAGCGCGTGGGTGAAAGCCACCCGCCGTCGGCTCTCGAGCTCGTCCAGCGACAGCCCTGTAATGAAGGACACGTAGCTGGGCACCAGCGGGAGAACGCAGGGCGAGAGAAAGCTCAGCACCCCAGCCACGAACGCCACCACCAGACCGACGGATTCCGTCCCCATGTTCGTTTCAGATAACCGGCTTCTTACTCGGCGGGTTCCTGCGGATCACGCTGCGTGAGGGCGTAAAAGGCGATCATCTTATAGACGAGCTTCGCCGCGAGCACATCGGGAGCCACTAGCCCCGGAATGGGGGCAAGCTCCATGACGTCGCACCCTACGACCTCCTTCTCACGGAAGACCCGCTCCAGGAGCAGCATCGTGGGGTACCACCAACCCCCACCGGGCTCTGGTGTTCCGGTGGACGGGACCAGCGCCGGATCGAAGTAATCAACGTCAACCGTAAGGTAGACCTTCTCGCCCAGAGCGGCCACGGCGCGATCGATCCACCCATCCTGTTGCAGCTCGTAGCCGAAGATCACGGGGATCCTCGAGGCGCGTACCAGACCTCGCTCCTCTTGGGTGATGGACCGAATCCCGACCGGTACCAGATTCACCCGGTCGTGTACCTGGTACATGGCACACGCGTGAGAGTGCGGCGTGCCTTCGTACTCGGCGCGCAGATCCGTATGGGCATCCAGCTGAAGAACGGAGAGCGCGCCCTCGTCAAGCCGTGCGGCATGCGCCAGAATCGCCGGGGCCGAAAGGCTGTGTTCTCCGCCAATCATGATGACAAACTTGCCGGCGTCCAGCAGCGCCTCGACCGCGCGGTGCACCTGCGCCAGTGCCTTCTCAGGACCTGCGTCGGACAGCACCAGCTCCGGCAGCGTGTGAACGCCCACCCGGTACGGCTCGAAGTCCAGCTCGTGATCGTAGGCTTCCAGGAACCGCGACGCGTGCAGGAGTCCCCGAGGCCCGTACCGCGTCCCTGCCATGTAGGAAACCGTGGCCTCGTACGGGACGGGCAGAACCACAACAGGTGATCCTTGGAACGGCGCCTCGTCCGCTGGCAGTCCGAGGAAGGTATCGGGGGGAGCCCACGACAACTCGGCGAGATGTGGAGGGAGCTTCCCCGGGTTCCCGCGATCTCGGAACTCGTTCACCCGCAGAACACCACGGCCGCGACCACGGTCACCCATCGACCGTCGTCCTGCGCCTCGGCGGTGCAGCTGATATTGGTCGTCTCGACGATCTCCCCCGACAACAGCCACTGCTCCTTCCGCTGGTCCCAGGCTTCCTCAGGATCGAACGGCACACCGAGCACCGTCGCCAGCATGCTGGCGGCGAGGTCCTCAGCATAGTCCCCGGCGGGTTCCTTCCGTTGACCGAATGCGTGGTGCTCGGAGATATACCCGTGGTGATTGGGATCGGCGGGAATGGCGAGTCCGATCGCCGACGCCGCCAGCCGAGACGGCTCGTTCGTGGACGCCTCGGCGACAACCGCAAACACCACCTGTCCGGGCTGCAGCATCTTGATTCCGTCTTCCCAGGACACGAGCTGGCAGTGGGGCGGCCAGATCGAACTCACGCGCACGAGGTTGTATTGGGCGATTCGAGCATCTCGGAGGGCGAGCTCGAAGCTCGTCAACTTTTCCTTGTGACGACCCACGCCCTTCGTTACGAAGGCTTTGCTGGGCACGAAGTTCCGTGGATCTAGCACCGAGTTGGATCCTCGCGTCGTGTGGTTCTCGCCTCGAGCGTGACCGCGTCACGCCGCTGACAATCTTGACAGACCCCATAGATCTCGAGACGATGGTGGTGGTACCGGAAGCCGTACTCGTCGGCGATCAACGATTTCATTCGCTCCAACCGCTCGCTGGAGAACTCCACCACTTTGCCGCATTCGATACAGAGGAGATGCTCGTGGTGGCTCAGCGGTGCGAGGGGCTCGTACCGCTTGAACCCCTCTCCGAAGTCGTGTTGTTGAACGACCCCAGCATCCAGAAGCAAATCGAGCGTGCGGTAGATCGTCGCCTTCCCGACCGGCACGCCGCGGGCCCGGAGGGTCCGTTCGATATCACCTACCGACAGGTGCATCTCGGCAATTAGAATCGTCTCGGCGATGGCGTCACGCTGATGCGTGACAGGAAGATTGTGATCCCGAAGATAAGCTCGGAACGTGTCCAGGAGCGCCGTACCGTCAACTTTCGGGGGCGGGCTCGTCACCGGCGTCTCCGTACCAGGTCTCCGCTGGAATCTCGAGGGGCGGCTCCAATTCTCCGGCGCGCTCCTGCACCCCGGCAATCACCTCGTGGAGGATCCCCTCAGGCCCTTCTCCCACCTCTTCCACAGCGATCTTGTGCTGACCGCGCTCTGGCCCGCCGACAGCGATGACGTAGCTGGCCGTGTAGATCCTCCGTCGACCACCCTCCGCCCGCCGGGCGACCACCGCCGTGCCCCACTCCCGATCTTCGTGCCGCAGGGGCGCGAACAACCAGATGCTCTCGATGTCCTCCGGAGGGACGATCTCGGCGAGAGACGTCGCGACCTTCAGCCAGCCCACCCCGGACTGGGGCGGCCGTGTTATCCCGACTGGCGTGTCTCTCGCCATCGCTCGACGTGAATCCACGAAACGGCCCTGAAACCCTGCGCGTTGGTCACGGCATCATATCCCCGGTGTGTCACGGGTCAGGAAGCTCGTTGACGACGGCGTCCTCGTGGTCGACGCACGAGCGCCGGTAGTGGACGTCATTGAGCAAGGCCGGGAAAATACCGGCGGTGGGTGAGCGTTTCAACCCGCTAGAGCAGCGACACCGGATCACGGTCGAACACAGCCCGGATGGCACCCCGTGCCGCGTGCGGTGCGCGACGGACGGCATACTGAACAATCCGACTGAGCACCTTGCGCTCGCTCGCCCGGAGGAGGAGATGCCATCGCCATCTCCCCTTGATACGCACCAAGGGTGCCGGAGCAGGCCCGACGATTTGCACTACACCCTGCGCACGGGCTGAAACCAGCTCTCGAAGCCAATCGGCGATGTCGATGGCTGCATTCGCGACAGCCGGCTCGTCAGATCCAGTCATCAGCACGTTCACCAAGCCAACGTGCGGTGGATAGGGAGGCGACCGTCGAACGTCGAGCTCTCGCGCGGCAAACCGCTCGAAATCGTGAACCGCTGCGGCCGTGAGGGCGTAGTGATCCGGCGCACGGGTCTGCACGAGCACCCGCCCGCCCGCCTCTCCTCGACCGGCCCGGCCAGCCACCTGGGCAATCAACTGGAACGTCCGCTCCGCAGCCCGAAAATCGGGAAGATGAAGCCCGATATCGGCGTCGACGACGCCAACTACGGTGACGCCGGGGAAGTCGAGCCCCTTGGCGATCATCTGGGTACCGAAGAGCAGATCGACCTCTCGCCGTCCCACCGCCTCGAGAATGCGCCCGTGTGACCACCTCCGAGATGTTGTATCCGCATCCATGCGCGCGAGACGCGCGCCAGGGTAGCGCTCCGCCAGCCACCGTTCCAGGTGTTGCGTACCGATGCCCCGCGTCCGCTGGGTTTGCTGGCCGCATTGGGAGCAGGCATCGGGAATGGCGTCCTCGTGCCCGCAGTAGTGACACCGCAGACTGGGTGGGGCCTGATGAACCGTAAGGGAGATACTGCATGACGGACAGTCAGGAACGTGACCACACTCCAGACAGCGGAGAAAATGCGCGAACCCACGGCGATTGAGGAGAAGAATCGCTTGCTCACCCAAGTCTATGGCACGACTCACCGCGTCGTCGAGCGCGCGAGACCACGGAACGGGTCCGCTGTCGGCAATGCGCTCCTCCTTTCGCATGTCGATGAGTTGCACCGGCGGGAGAGGACGGGCACCGACACGGGCCGGAAGATGGATCGTCCGCATGCGCCCGCGGACGGCCCACGTCTCGAGGGAGGGAGTCGCACTCCCAAGGACGGCACGGGCGCCCTCGAGTCTCACCCTCCGCAGCGCGACATCTCGCGCGTGGTAGCGTGGCGCCTCACCGTGCTTGTAACTCCCGTCGTGTTCCTCGTCCACCACCAACGCGCTGAGCCGCTGCACGGGTGCGAACACCGCCGACCGGGCACCCACCGCTACTCTCTTTTGGCCCGACACGAGAGCCCGCCATGCGTCCACCCGCTCGCCACCCGAGAGCCCGCTGTGCAGCACCGCCACCGAGTCACCGAACGCACCTCGAACGCGAGCGATGGTCTGAGGCGTGAGGGCGATCTCGGGAACGAGCACGATCGCTCCTCGACCGCGCTCGACTTCCCCGCGGAGCGCCTCGAGGTACACGAGCGTCTTCCCGCTCCCCGTCACGCCGAACACGATGGCCGCCCCACCCGGCGAGAGAGCACGGATTGCGTCAACAGCCTCTCGCTGCGCCCCGGTGGGCGAGGCCGGAGGTTCTTCTTTGATCCCGACAAACGGATCCCGCAGCTGCTGGCGGTCCTCAACGCGACCCACGCTGCGCTCCACGAGCCCGCGAATCACCGCGTGGGAGAAACCCAGCTGCTCGCGGAGATGACGCATGGTGGCCTCGCCACCTAACGCGTCTATGGCTTCGTACGCGGCGCGCTGCCGCCGGGCTCTGCCGAAGACGTGCTCCCGCTCCAGAATCGTCGGCAAGGAACGGGTGAGCTTGACGAGTCGGATCGTTCCCGCCGCTGGCCCCAGATCCGGAGGCTCGGTCCGGAGCGCAACAGACCCCGAACGCATGAGCCGGTGGAGGATATCCCACACGGGACGTTTGAGCGTGCGACTGAGGGCGGTGGCGGTTGCTTCGCCACCGGCACGCTCCAACGCCTCCAGTACGTCTCGTCCAGCGCCCGGAGGCCCCGTTCCCGACCCCGTGCGTCTCGCGACCACCCGGGACGCGCCCCAGAGTCCCGGTGGGAGCATCGCCCGCAGGGTGAGACCGATAGGTGTCACGTAATAGCGGGACATCCAACCGGCGAGCGCGAGGAGGGAGTCGGGCACCATGCCGGGGGTCTCGTCCGGTGCCAGCAACAGCCGCTTCAGACCGTTTGGCGGCTCCCCCCCCACATCGAGCACCACCCCCACGAGCTCCCTGGTCCGTACGGGCACCACGACCCGCGTCCCTCTGGCGATGCGCTCCACCATCTCTGCAGGGATCGCGTAGCGGTAGGGCCGGGGGCTAGGGATGGGAAGCGCGACCGAACAGACGGTGGGTGAACCCGCCGTCATGGAACTCCCCTCAGGCGGTGTGGGGCCAACGCGTTCCCTTGATGACGGAAAGGCCGAGGATACGATGGAGCGCAAGGGTCCGCAGGGTGCGGAGCTCAGGGCCCAACACGGCGTTCACGCCGGCCCACTTCGCCGCCCGCCACCCCCGCAGGACGAGTCCCAGCCAGCCGGCCGCGACCCAGCGACTGTCGCGGGCTGCATCCTCCACCGTGAGCTCCACGAGTCCAGCACCCCGACACACACTCTTCCATTCCACCGGCAACCGGGGGACGAGGCCCATCGAGGCGACGGTCCGGGCTGCGGCTTCGTCGGGAGAGCGGAGCCATGAGGGCACCAGGGTGATCACGGTACTCATGGGGCGGGCCACGCGCGCCGCTTCGTGCAAGACCCTGTCCCCGTCCGAACCCAGCAGCTGCAGCATGTGCACGATCGTGATATCGAATACTTGGGCTTCGTGTGGGAGGTCGGCCGCGTCCGCTCTCTGGAAGGTCACCAATCTGGTCAACCCCGTCTCGCGCGCGGCGCGCTCGGCTGCTTCGATGGCGTTGGCATCGGGGTCAACGCCGGAGACATGTGTCTGGTACTTCTTCGCCCACCAGAGCACCGCCGCTCCGGCACCGCAACCCACCCACAACACCTCCTGCCCCGACGTGATCTCGGACAGCTGCACCAGGCGTCGGTGAATGGGCTCATTCACCTCGGCCCACGGCTGCAGGACTGCGAGGAGGGTCGTGGGCGTCAGCCGCAATGGCATGGGGCAGAACTTAAGCCAGAGCGCGAAGGTGGGCCACGGTGGCCGCCGCAATGCGTTCGGGAACGTAGCCCCCCTCCAGCACGGAGGCTATGGGCACGCTCAACGCGCGGAATCGGTGCACGAGGGCACCGAAGTCTTCGGGCTCCAAAGTGAATCCCGCCAGCGGATCCCCCGCCATGGCATCGAATCCTGCGGAGATGAGCATGAGTTCGGGGACCCACCCGTCAGTGGCGCGCTCCACCGCCGCTACGAGATCGACCACGTACACATCGGCAGGGAGTCCAGGGGGTCTCGGCACATTGAAGATGTTTCCGACCCCGCGCTCCTCTTCCCGTCCGGTGCCCGGATACAGGGGCCACTGGTGCAGCGACACGTACCGGATGCGCGGGTCCGCCTCTACCAGATCCTGCGTTCCGTTCCCATGATGCACGTCCCAATCGACGATCAACACCCGCGCAACCCCCCCCTCGTCGAGTGCCCAGCGTGCGGCGACGACCACATTGTTGATTAGGCAGAAGCCCATGGCGCGGGCGGCGGTAGCGTGATGGCCCGGAGGACGGACGGGGGCGAACGCCGGGGATCCCTCGAGGGCGAGCACCGCGGCCTTGATGGTGGCTCCGGCCGCGTGGCGGGCGGCGTCGAAGCTGTGGGCGTTCATGGCCGTGTCCGCATCGAGCCTTCCACCACCGCGTGACGCGATCTCAACTAACCGATCGAGGTAGCCGCGCGTGTGAACACGAAGCAGCGCCTGGTCCGGGGCGGGCTCCGCCTCCTGCCAGGTCAATTGGTCCGACGGCCCCCAGGATCGCAGGGCGCCGAGGATCGCCTCCAGCCGCGCGGGTGACTCAGGATGGGAAGGTCCCGCATCGTGCTGCAGGGACGTCGGATGCCAGACGACGTGCAGAGCCACAGCCGCGTTGCGAGCGAGACCGTCTAGCGAACGGGCTGACGGCGGGCAAGCAGCACGATGAAGGGAGCGTGATTGGGCGCACGCAAGTCCGCCAAGGTCCTGCTCTCGTCCAGCACGAGAGCGCCGCGAAACTTCACCTGGTAGGCGTTCGCATCGAGGCGGCGTCCGGTAGCCCGTTCGAACGCCTCCCGTTTGAGGCGAGCCACCGTCCACTCGGGTGTGACCTCGAGCTCAACGGTATCCCACACGACCGGTACCCAGACTTTGACCGTGTGCGCCGTCATGTTCCATCCTCCTCAACGGCGGGCAGGGTGGAGAAGAAGCGGCCAATCGCCTGATCGAAGAACAGCGTCGACGCCCGAATGTGGGTGTCCCCGTTGGGGGCTTCGAAGACCGCAATGGTGAGCTCTTCTCCGCCCTGTCCGCGGAAGGTCGCGAAGCGCTCGCCTTCTCGCTCCACGAACGCGCCGTGGTGCGGAACCCGCTCGGCGAAGAACCGCTTCGCACGCTGCAAGACCTCCTGCCCATTCAGGGTGGTGACCATTTCGTGAGTCATGGCTCTCGGGTCGTTGGGTCCATTTGATGCGATGTATGACCAGTCCGCCTAGCTCGCAGGCTGGACTCCAGCATGCCCCCCAGACGGCCGTGGGGCTCCCCGGAAGAGATCGCGGAGTCGGGCCCTCCGCTGGAAGACGAGGATGGCTTCCCCCGGTGGCGGTGGCTCGACGCCGTCGAGAACAAGATAGAGCGGAAGCGGTTGCTGCGGGACCGTCACCTCGTACCGCGTCCCGTGCCACACGAGCTCAGTCGTCTCCGGGAGTGCCCCGACGATGCGCTCGAGGAACACGTCGTCGTCCACCCGATACACGCCGTCCTCGACCTTTTCTCCCGATCGATAGAACGTCGGGTCGAAGGGCTGGCCGTCCAACCGGGCGAAGTTCTGCTCCGCTGCCCAATCGTACTGCTCCAGCGCCGCGGTGCGAGCCTTCCACTCGAGGTGGTGCCGCACCTCGTGCATCAGTGTCTCCCAAGCCTCCTCCCGCCACCGGAAGTCGACCCGTTCCCCAGCGAGAGCGCGAAAGGAGCCGTAATAGAGCACGACCCGCGACGTAACCTGGTCTGAACCCACGTTGAGGGGAATGCACTCACCAAGCGTGTAGACGTGCGCCCGCGTCGGATGCGGCACAGCCTTTCGACTCACTTCGATGGCGGCGACTCCGTCCAGGTAGTGGCCAGGGAGCTCGGCCGCCATCCGGTCGATCATGGCCTGGAAGTCGCGCAGAAGCACGGAGGGTGCGACCTCACGGGACGACGGGCGGCGGCTCGTCCGCCGACGGTGCCGGGATCCCATGCGTGTGCTGACCTAGCCATTTGTTAGCCAGGAGAAGCCCCGCGAAAACGACACCCCACTGGAGGAGAATCGTGCCAACGTTCTCGATGCCGAGGGGATCGAGCCACCCCGTGGGATCCCATCCGCGTGATTGGTAGAGCCACCACACCAAGAGAATCAGCGCCTCCATCGGAACAACCACTCCGATGACGATGTCCCACCAGCGCCCGATCCGAATGTCGGAATGCTCGTGGTTGAGCTGCTCCTCCCGAAACCGGCGAATACCAGAGCCGACTACCGCGATGGCGAAGAACAGCCCCGAGACCATCAACGCCACGCCCCATACCCAATCCTGGTTGTGCAGGATCTGGAGGGAGAATGCCGACGGTAAGCCCAGGAGGAACCCAATGGTGCCCACGAAGCGAATCCCGCGGGCCCGCTCGATCCCGGCGTCACGGAGCACGCGCGTCGCCAATTCGATCATGGCGATGAGGCTGGTGAACGCTGCGAAGGAGAGGGCCAGGAAGAAGATGCTCATGAAGAACTGCCCGAACGGCAGCCGGCCGAACAGCTGCGGCATCCAGATGAAGGTGAGACCCTCGTTCCCCGAATCGAAGATGGTGCTCTGGATGAGATCCTCGGAGAGCGGCACGCCGGCACGCACCGCGTCGGCCAGTGCTGGGTAGGCGCTCAGCGCATCGGGATCGACGCTCAGGTTCGCCACGAGCTGCGGGACGACGGAGAAGACGGTGCACAGCACCATGATCCCGGCAAGGAGAGAAACGACGTTATTTGCCGTGGGGAGCATGATGGCGTTGAGGGCGGTGTCCTCGTTCACCCGAAGATAGGCCGCGTACGTCAGCACCAGCCCCCATCCTGCTCCGGTGTCCCAGGCATTCTGCGTCAGCGCCTGGAGCCAAACGTTGGCATTAGCGAGCGCTCCCCAGTCGACGGTGAACAGATAGGAGAGCCCATCCGTCGCATTCGACAGGGTCACCGCCCGTGCTGCCAGTACGACCACCAACAGCAGCAGGATGGGCATGAGCGCTTTCGCCACGCGCTCGATGGCTCGGACTCCGCGGGCAACCACGAGGGTGCCGAGCCCGATGGCAACCCCATGGGTCACCACCGGCCACCACGACGTGGTGTAGCGCTGCCAGAATGCCCCAGGCTCCGAGCCCGGTACCTCTCCCGAGATGGACGCCACCACGTAGCGAATAGTCCACCCCGCCACGACGGAGTAGTAGAACATGATGGCCGTGGCGACGAAAGCCACGAACGCTCCCATCCACGCCCATCGGGGTCCGAGGAGTTGAATGAATGCACCCACCGGACCCGTGCGCGTCTTTCGTCCAGCGCCGAACTCAACGAGGACTAGTGGGATCGACCACAACACCAAGAAGGTGATCCACGCGACGATGAACTCCCCGCCACCGTTTTGGGCGGCGATGCGGGGGAATCTCCAGATGTTTCCGGTGCCGACCGCCATTCCAAGCATGGCGAGCAGCATGACCCAACGGGACGAGAACGCTTCCGGTCGCTGTGTCACACGGCGCCTCTCCGGTGGCTGAGCTGGACATCAGTGATCCAGGGAACACTCCTACCGCTCTGGAGCTCCGTGTGAAACGGAAACGCCGGCGGCGGGAGGAGAACGAACCTGCCGTTAGTTGAGTGTCGCTTCCAGTCGTTGTGCGACGGGCTCGAATCCCAGATCGGTTCCCGTGAACGCGCGCGCCAGACGATGGGCGGGATCGCCTTGCCCTCGACTCATCAGTTCCCGCACGGCTCCGCCAGCTCGAGGATTCCGAAACCAGTCGTCGTCGAACCGTTCGGTGAGCGTTGACGCCAGGGCCGCCTCCAATTGCCAGGCACGCAGATAACGGGCCGCGTAGAACGCTGGGTCGACGTCGAGGAGAGCGTCGCCCCCCGGATATCGGAATCGCGTGGCCTGAGTGAGGTAGTCCGCGTAGAGGGGGCCGAGGTCCGAGAGATTGCTCCGGTGCAGGACGAGCTCATATCGGATTTTCGCGGCATAGCGACGCAGGAGAAAGAGCTCGCTCACCGAGAGCTGAAAGGCGAGGTCGCAGGCTTCCCGTCGCCCGAGCCCGACGTATCGCATCAACCATTGTGCATCGAGCGTCAAGTGGTCCCACAGCATGGCGAACCCTTCAGTCACCGAATTGTCACCCAGCCAGCGTGCGGCAAAGGGGAGGTCCCGGGAGGCCGAAGCGAAATGCATGGCGTGCCCGAGCTCGTGCCAAAACGTCCGGTAGTCACTGTGTCCACCTCGGGGCCGCAGCACCAGGTACACTTCATCGGGAACCCGAACCGGCACGCAGAACGCCCGCGGCTGCTTGCCCTCGCGTTCCTCCGTGTCGAACCGCACGCGCCCACCCTCACTGGCATCCAGGCCCATCTCGCGCATCTGACGGGTAGCGGTGAGGACGAGGCTATCAGCGGGGAATACCGAGTCGAACTGGTCGGCTCGGAAGGTCCAGGACGCGTCGGATCGGACGAGCCCCTCGATCCCGAGACCAAGCCGGCGCCGAACGAGCCGGGCCAGACTGTCCACATACATGTCCTCAGTGTCGTCGAGAAACGCTTCGGCGGCGGCACCGAGGGCATCGAGATCGATCCCCGAGAGCGTCGCAACGCCCTGGACATAATCATTCGTGCCGACGGCACGGCAGATTTCTTCGCGCTCGATAGAGAATCGATCTCGTCGGAGACCACTCACAACATCCTGGCTGGCACGTACTCTCGCCTCGTCCAATGCGATACGAAACGCACGGTCGGGAGCGTTCGCCAGTTCGATGGGAGCGCGCAGATACGGGATAGTCCGGCCGTTGACGGTGAGCGTGGCACTCTGCTCCCACACCAGTTGCTGCTCCTCCAGCGGGGCCACGCGACGCCCGACCCCAACGTCCACGATCCACTCAAGCAACTCTGGTTCTCCGCTGTCACGAGCCGCCGCAAGGGCATCTTCGCTCTGCAGATCCGCGTACCGCTCAAAGATGTCCTGGAACGCTGGCTCGCGCTTGTGGCCGGCACCGGTCAGGTAGTATTCGCGCCCGAGCTCCCGGTGCAGATCCTCACCACGAGCGATGAGGCCCTCCAGATTCACGGGTCCAGACGCTCCGAGAGGTACTCAACGAGACGATCGGCGTGGACCCGATCCTGCTGGAGGGTGTCACGCTCGCGGACCGTGACGGTCTGATCCTCCACACTCTGGCCATCCACGGTGATGCCGAAAGGCGTCCCCGCCTCGTCCTGGCGACGATAGCGGCGGCCAATGGCCCCTTTGTCATCGTAGAAGTCTCGAAATTGGCTCCGGAGATCATCGGCAATCCGCCGGGCCATCTCTGGCATACCGTCCTTCTTGACCAAGGGGAACACCCCGGTTTGTATCGGCGCAATGCTGGGGTGAAGCCCGAGCACGACGCGCTTTTCCCCTTTTACTTCTTCCTCTCGATACGCATCCGCCAAAACCACCAACGCGAGCCGATCGGCACCAAGCGAGGTTTCGATGATATAGGGAACGAACCGCTCGCCCGACACAGTGTCGACGTATTCCAGTTTCTTACCCGAGTACTCCTGGTGTCGCGACAGATCGAAGTCGGTCCGGTTGTGGATCCCCTCGAACTCCTGCCATCCGAAAGGGAATTCGTACTCGATGTCGAACGCCGCCTTGGCGTAATGGGCGAGTTCGTCCGGAGTATGCTCGTGGAAACGGAGCTTCGCAGCACGGATGCCGAGCGACTCGTGCCATTCCATGCGACGCGCTTTCCACTCGTCGAAGGTGCGCTCGTCATCGGCCGGCTTGACGAAATACTGCATCTCCATCTGCTCGAACTCGCGGGTCCGAAAAATGAAGTTCCCAGGCGTGATCTCGTTGCGGAACGCCTTACCGATTTGGGCGATGCCGAAGGGGATCCTCTGCCGAGAGGACTGCATCACGTTCAGATAGTTCACGTAGATGCCCTGCGCGGTTTCCGGGCGCAGATACACGACGGCTGCTTCGTCCTCGACCGGCCCCATGAACGTCTTGAACATCAGGTTGAACATCCGGGGCTCGGTGAGCGTCCCCCTGTTCCCGCACACCGGGCACTGCGCGTCCGGTCCGCCCGGCTCGCCCTTGATTCGTTCGTCGTCCGAGCGGAAGCGGTTCTTGCAGACCTTGCAGTCCACCAGGGGATCTGTAAACCCCGACACGTGGCCCGACGCTTCCCAGACCCGGGGGTGCATGAGGATGGCCGCGTCGATCCCCTCGATGTCCTCCCGCCCATAGACCATCGAGCGCCACCAACGCTCCTTGAGGTTCTTCTTCAGCTCCACCCCCAGGGGACCGTAATCCCATACCGAGCCGAGCCCCCCGTAGATCTCTGAGGACTGGAAGATGTACCCTCGGCGTTTGGCGAGGGACACGAGCTTGTCCATCAACGCAGCATCACTCATACGCCTTGCAATCGTCGTCATTTACCGAAACGGTTTCGCAAGTTAGAGGGCCCCTACCCGGCCAGCAAGCGAAGATGCCGACGGATGGCCACCCGAGCACGTCGCTCGAGATCCCCGGCCGTCCACGCGCGTCCACCGGACTCGAGATGGACGTCTTCCGGCACAGCGCGAGCTCGAGGAGCCAGCAGGAGGATCGGCACATTCCTTCGCCGCGCGCGGACGATTACCTCCCCTGCCAGCTTGCCCTCCATCGACGTCTCATCGAAGCCGCCCTCGCCCGTCACCACGAGATCGGCTCGAGCGAGCGCGGCGTCGAACCCGACTCGCTCCAGGACCCAGCTCGCACCCGGTTCGAGTCGACCGCCGCCGAAGAAGAGAATCCCGAATCCCAATCCACCCGCCGCACCCGCCCCAGGTTGATCTGCGAACCCGACGCCGCCCATCGCGGTGGCCACTTGCGCCAAGCGCTCCACGCCAACCGCCAAGTGCTCGACCGCTGACGGTGAAGCCCCTTTTTGTGGCGCATAGACCCTGGCCCCTCGGGACCCGGTCAGGGGGTTCCGCACGTCGCAGAGCCCAGTGAGAACGACTCCCGGAGGTTCCCCTGGTAGCAGAGCCGAGAGAGAGGCCAGGGCTCCTCCCCCCTCCGGCAGTTCCGTTCCGTCGGCATCCCTCGGGCCCCAGCCCCAGGCGCGGGCCATTCCCAGACCGCCATCCATCGTGGCACTGCCGCCGAGCCCCACATGGATGGCGGTCGCCCCCTCGTCTCGAAGCTGCCTGATGAGCGTCCCGACGCCTCGAGTGGTGGTCCGAAGCGGATCCCGATCCTCAGGCTCTAGCAACGAGAGCCCGCACACGTAGCGGGACTCGATGACGGCCCGGTCCCTGGCCAACCAGCCGACTGGCACTCGGACGGGAGCGCCCCGCGGGCCCGCCACCACGCGCTCGGACTGTCGCTCGAGGAGTGGGGCAAGCGCCTCCAAGAGTCCATCCCCGCCATCGCTCCCCAGGATAGTCTCAGGCACGGCCCCGGCGAGCCTGACAGCAGCCGCCAGGGCATCGGCCACCCGGCCGGCCGAGAGAGTCCCCTTGAAGGCCTGGGCAACGATCAGCACCCGGCGGTCATGCACATCTCCTCCGACACTGCAAAGCGCAAAAAATTGCTCGACCGCTCCAATTCGTCTAATGCTTTGTGATAAAAGTGCTTGTGGCGTTTTGTGACGCACGCAACTATTCAGTCGGCGCTTCGGCGGGGGACACCCGCCCGGCCCCGAAGCGGGGTGGCCACGCCTCGAGGCAGAAGGCCTCGTATAAGCCTAACACCCTGAGATACAAGGTGTTAGTGAAAAGGCACGCCGCCGTGAGAGCTTCGGCGGGCATGGAGACTCGGCGATGTGACGACGAAAGGGAGGCCTTGGGCATACGCCTTGCCTTTCAGCCAGCCTGGGAATCCCTAAAGCCATGCCTTGCCTGGTCGACGCTTTGTGGTCGGCCATCGGGAGTGTGCCAGTGAATCCAAGCGACGCCTCAGGTCCGCAGCGTTTCAGGATGCCGCCATCACGGGAGATCCACTTGTCGGATCTCTTGGCAGTCGTGGTGCGTCGCTGGAAGCTGGTGGCGCTCCTCGCGCTGCTGGTTGCGGGCGGGGCCTACTTCTCGGGACGCCAGGCGATTCCCCACTATCACTCCCGTCTGACGGTGCAGATCTCCTCCCCGAAACAAGTCTTCGCCCGAAACCATGTCGATATCGACGAGCTAGCTCTCCGCACCGATCCAATTCGGTCGGAGGCACTGGTTCTCACCACGCAAGACCTCGCTCTGCGCGTGGTCCATGCGTTGAACCTGCAGCTCGAGGTGGACGATCCCACGATCTTCCGCAGAGACGTATTCGTGGACGTCCAGGTCGATTCCATTGCGCCCATGGGCTCGTACGAGCTTGCCGTCGGCGAGGGGTGGCAGCTCCTGGGATCCGCCCGGGAGGTCATCGCCTCCGGCGGGCTGGAGGACCCGGTTTTGGGGCCTGGCTTCGTGTTTCGCGTGGCCCCCGGAGTCTCCGAGGGTCGCCATGCGTTCCGAATCATGCGGCCGGAGTGGGCCGCGGCATGGGTCAGCGCCGGCGTCTCCTACCGTGTACGAGAGGCGACGAACGCCGTCGATATCTCCTTCACGGGGATCGACCCGACGTTGGTACCGCGAGTACTGAACCAGGCCGCGATCGAGCTGCGTCGGGACGGTGCCGAGCGAGCACGTGAACGAGCCACCCGCAAGAGACAGTACGTTCAGGAGCAACTGGCGCGCGCCGATGCGGACTTTCAGCAGAAGCTGAGCGAGCTCCAACTGTTCAAGGAACGCAACCTCATCACTGACCTCAGCACTGAAGAGCGCTCCATCATCGAAGCGATTCGCGGTCTGGAACTCCAGAAACAAGAGGTGATGGTCCAGGCATCGGCGCTCCGAGACGTGGCCACGAATGCCGATTCGATTGGCGTGCAGGTACTGAATCGGCTGGCGGCGGCACAGCGTACGGGCGACAACACGGTTCTCACATACCAGATCCAACGCCTCCTCCAGCTCTACGACGAGCGGCGCGCCCTGATTGCCGGCGCCCTGGGTCTGCGGGAGAACAACCCGCAAGTGCAGGCGCTCGATCAACAGATCGAGGCGGGGCATTCGTCCCTCCGGACCGCCGTGCAGGCGGCCATCCACGGCCTTTCGGCGCGGCAACAGACCATCGCTCTGGAGATCGCCGAGCTGAAGGGCCAGCTTCGGACGTATCCCGGCAAGGAATCCCAGATTGCGCAGCTCGAGCTCGAGACGAACATTCTGAACGACACCTATCGGTATCTGCTGGGCCAGTTCGAGCAGGCTCGGATGCAGGAAGCGACGATCTCTCCGTATGTGACGATCTTGGACGGTGCGTCGCCCCCGATGCAGATCGGCACGAATCTGCGGCAGAAGGTCATCCTCGGTTTCTTGGTGGGGCTGCTCCTGGGACTGGGGGCGGTGTTCTTCCTCGAGTACCTCGATCAGACGATCAAGAACGCTGCCGACATCGAACGGACGTTGGGGATGCCGGTGCTCGGCCTCATTCCCTACGAGCCGAAGATCGAGCGGATGACGAACGGAAGGCGAGGAGACCGCGTCCCAGCGGTCTTTTCGGAACTCGACCCACACAACCCGGTGGCTGAGGCGTACCGAGCGCTGCGCACCAACGTGACGTTCGTGGGAGCGGAGAGACCGGTCCAGCTCTTGGTGCTCACTAGTCCTGGGCCCGGTGAAGGAAAATCGACGACGGCGACGAACCTGGCGATGATGTTGTCACAGGGCGGGAGCCGCACCCTGCTGGTCGACGGTGACTTGCGGCGACCGGGGCAGCACAGGGCGTTCGGCCTGGTCCAGCAACCCGGTCTCACCGACATCCTCATCGGGAACGCCGACATGCGCGAGGCCATCAGACCGCAAGTGGCACAGAACCTCGACCTCTTGCCGGCCGGTCCGGTGCCCCCCAATCCCGCGGAGTTGTTGGGTTCCGAGGCGATGCAGCACCTCATAGGTGAACTCCGGCAGGAGTACACCTACATCATTCTCGACACGCCTCCCACGCTCCCCGTAACCGATGCGACGGTCGCAGCCGCAGCGGCCGATGCCGCAATCATCGTGATGCGCAGCGGCGAGACGGAGGAGCAGGCAGCACGCCGGACGGTCGAACAGCTCGGTCGTGTGCGGACACGCATTGCGGGTGTGGTGCTGAACGGCGTGAGCAAGCGCTACAACAAACACTACAGCTACTACAGCAGACAATACCCGTACGGTCGGACGCGCTTCCGCGTAGGAACGCTGCGTTCGCGGCTGGCGAACTTTTTGTGATGTACGACACGTTTGCGCGAATGCATAATGTGTTTTGAAAACGGTCTTTTTGCGGTTGACAGGTAGGTAGGACAACGTTACTTTGGGCGCCGCTCCTGAAAAGGGCAAACCGTCGGTAACGACGGGGCGCAAAGCCAGGGATCCTCTCGGAGGGCTGCCCGGCTGCCGGGAGGAATCGAAATCCTGGAACGCCTCAAAAGCCCGACGTCCTCTGGAGCGCGGGCTTTTTTGTATGTCGCCTTGCCCTCACTAGATTCTAGGGCGCGTAGTGTGTGGCAGGCGGCCCCCCTAGGGCTTCGGCCCTAGGGGGATTTTTATTTGGGGGGTGGACGGGCCCAGTTGCCCCGAGCTGGTGATCTGCGTCACTTGTCATCGCCCCGACCACCCAACTAGCTGATCCCTGCGCGATCCCACGCTGACATACGCGATGGGCGTCGCCAGCATGTTCTCCAGCCGGTCGAGATATGCCCGCGCTTGTCTCGGGAGATCTTCGATGGTTCGCGCGTCCGTAGTCGGACGGCACCATCCATCGAGCCTCTCATACACGGGTTGGACGCGGTCCAGGAGCGACGCTTCCGCCGGAACGTCATCGAATTCCTCTCCCTCCAACGAATACCGCACGCAGATGGGAATCGACGAGATCTGATCCAGCACATCGAGTTTGGTCACGGCTAGATCGGTGAGCCCATTCACCCGAGCAGCATACCGGACCACCACGGCATCGAACCATCCGCACCGGCGCGGGCGCCCTGTTGTCGCTCCGAACTCTCCGCCGATGCGGCGAAGCAGCTCGCCGAACTCGTCGTTCGCCTCCGTGGGAAGCGGCCCGTTGCCAACACGCGTGGTGTACGCCTTGACCACGCCAAGAACAGCATCGATGGCTGTCGGTCCAATCCCCACCCCAACGGCCGCCGCTCCGGCGGTCGTGTTGGAGGACGTGACGTAGGGGTAGGTCCCATGGTCCACGTCCAAGAGAGCACCCTGCGCCCCCTCGAGGAGAAGGTGGTGGCCGGCGTGGTGTGCCTCATGGGCAAGGCGTCCCGTGTCCCCGATCAACGGGCTGATTGCTTCAGCAACTCGCCGCAGGAGTGTCATATGCTCGATGGGGTTTGCCTCCTCCTCCGCTCCCATCTCCCGCAGCAGGGCGTTTGCCCGCTCCACCGACACTCGCACGCGCTGAGAGGCGTCGGAGAGATCCCGCAGTTGCCCCACTCGCAAACCGCGCCGCCCATACTTGGCTTCGTACGCCGGCCCAATTCCTCGCCCAGTCGTTCCGATCCGCTGCAGCCGTTCCGCGGCCCGGTCGATCATCTTGTGATATGGCAGCACCAAGTGCGCTCGGTCGGAGATCGTCAGCCGGTCACGAACCGTGATACCCCGGGCCTCGAGCTGACGAACTTCGTCGAGAAGGGTCTCGGGATCGACCACCACGCCGTTGCCAATCAGACATCGCGTATTCTGATGCAGAATGCCGGAGGGTACCTGGTGAAGGATGAACTGGTCCTCCCCTCTCACAACGGTATGGCCTGCATTGGCTCCGCCCTGATATCGGATGACGAGATCGGCGCGCTCGGAGAGCACATCGACGATCTTTCCCTTCCCCTCATCTCCCCATTGCGCACCGACGACGACGACGCACCGGCAGCTCGGACCGAACATTCTTTGTCTCGACTCAGTTCTAGGCAACAAAAACGCCCCGGGGCTTCCCACCGGGGCATCCTCCCAAACAAGCTAGACCTGGACCGACAGACCGTCAACTCCGCTGACGTGAGGCGAAAAGCTCCGGCCCTGCGCGCACGAACGCCCCCTCCGTGGCGAGGCGCGTTGCCATCTCCGAACTCACCTCAAGAACCGCTCCACAGTCCAGGCGGCGGCTCGACCAGCCGCAACCGCCGACGCGATCGTCACCCGCGCGGGACGGTCCCGCCGAGTGTGAACGACCCGGAGCGTTCGCCAGTCCCCGCGGCTCACCGTGACGCCCACCATTCCGTTTTTCGCCAACGCAACCCCATCCACCAGCACGCCCGGAGGAAGTGCACCGACGATAACGCGATTCCCGGTTGGCCGAAGCGCCTCGGCAAAGCCGTTGGCCAGCTGACGACTCCCGCCACGAACATCCGACGAATCGGTGAGGGGCGAATGCCTCATGACGCGGTATGCTCCACGATCGTCGAGGCCGTCGAAGTTCACGAAATAGGAACCCTTCGGCTTCGTGGCAGCCCATGCGTAGGCACCCTCCATCCCGAACTCCTCAGCGTCCGTGATGAGCACCCCCACGTCATGGCGGACACGGAGCAGATCGGCAGCAACCAGCGCGGCGATGACCCCCGTCGCGTTGTCGACCGCACCGGAGGAGGCGTCGTGCGCCTGGCTGAATGAGAGGACCGCTCCCCCGACCAGTGCCGGCATGCACGCCACGACCACCGGCGCGAGCGGGAGCGGCCCCGCGAGGCGCACCACGAGCAGGACCAAGAGCAACACCACCCCGAGGAACGCCATTGATCCGCCGAGTACCCGACCCGCAAGAGAGACCGCCTGGGACTTGCTGTCGGAGTGGGCAACCAACCAGCAGCTCGGTGCGCCCCGGCGCGCAACGATGTTCACTCCTTGCATGGCTGGCGTATCCAAGGGAAGCCGGCCGTCGGCAATCCCACCCGCGAGCAGGGTCGTGAACGTCAGGGCGGCGATGCCCGTGAGGGTCACGAGCCATCCCGGAACGGGGAGGATGAGAAGCGGGGCAGTAAGGATGGCGACCCAACCGAGACCTGCAGCGCCGATGGCCACTCCCGTCAGCCGTCGTCGCGAGGTGGCGAACGGGAGTCGCTCGACCTGATACCCCAGCACCTCTAGTCGTCCCGTGATGGCCGCCTGCACCTCAGCCAGCGCCGGGGTTCCGGGAAGCCGCGGGCGCGCGATCTGTGCGAACAGTCGCGCTGGCCAATCGTTCACGCGTTACGCGGCGAGGAGCTCAGCCTCGCGAAGCAATCCTTCTACCCGCTTGCGTTCCTGCGCGGAGAGATCGGCGAGCGGTGGCCGTACCGGTCCCCCGGCAAGGCCCACGATGTCCATGGCGGCCTTCACGCCGGCGACCCCGCGCTGGCTCACGATGTGGCGGTGGAGCGGTGCCACTCGCTCCTGGGCGGCGCCGGCCCGTGCCCGATCGCCGGCAGCGAAAAACCTCCCGATCTCAACGGTGGCAGTGGCGGCGAAGCAGCCCACCGCTGCGATAGCTCCCACGCCGCCAAGCTCGAGGGCTGCGTAGTAGAGCGCCCCGGATCCCACGAGGAGCGTCCAGTGCGGGGCCGCCGCGCGATACGCCGCGAAGTTCTTGAGATCACCCGACGAATCCTTTGCACCCCAGATGTTCTCGTGATCGGCGAGGCGAGCCAACAAAGCGTCGCTGAGCGGCAGGTTCGTGTATTTCGGAATGTTGTACAGGAAGATGGGGACCGGCGATGCTTCGGCGACGCGGCCGAAGTGGGTCACGAGCGCTGCGGGCGTGATGGCCGGGCTGTAGTACGACGGAGGCCGCACGAGAACGGCATCGGCTCCCTCGTCCGCGGCAGCCTGGCATGCGGCCACCGTCGCCCGGGTCGACTCGCGTCCGGCGCCCGCCATGAGCCACCGGTCGTCCGGAACCACATCCCGGAGCCACGCTACCAACTGCCGAAACTCCTCTGGCGATAGGAGTGGCGCCTCCCCGGTCGAGCCTGCAGCCACGAGACCCGCCACCCCATCCCGCAGCAGCGCCCGGGCATTATCTCTGAGATGGACCGGCGCGATCTCGCCGGTGGCGACGTCGAACGGCGTGGTGAGGGGCACCAGGAGCCCGCGCGGTCGGTCGGCCACGTGACGTCAGATCCGTGTGGCAGGGGAGCCTTCGGCCAGCGCCCCGCCGAACTGCTGTCGATTCTCCATGCCGTCCCCAGCGGTCTCCGGGCTCACCACACCGCTCTCGCACAGATCCTGGAAGTGCTGCTCGAACGTCTGCGTCCCGTGCTGGCTCCTGCCCTCTGCGATCTGTGCCTTGAGGTCCCCCAACCGATTGGCGCGAATCAGCGCTCGAATCTCGGGCGTGGCAAGCATCACCTCCACAACGGCACATCGACCCTCCCCATCCGCTCTCGGCACCAAGCGCTGCGCCACGACGGCTTGCAACGCGTCCGCCAACCGCATCCGGGCAACATCCTGCTCGTCGGGTGGGTACCGACTCATCAGCCGGGTCAGCGTACCGGGGGCATCTGGGGCGTTCATGGTGGACACGACCACGTTTCCAACCTCGGCGGCCACCAGTGCGGCGTCGGCTGCGGGATGGTCCCGCAGCTCTCCGATCATGATCACGTCGGGATCCTGTCGCAACGCCGCCCGGAGCCCAACCGCAAAGCTGTCAACATCAGGACCGACTTCTCGTTGCGCAATCGAGCTGTTCAGATCTCGGTAAAGAAACTCGATGGGGCTCTCGATCGTGACGATATGTTTGTTTGCGTGCTGATTGATGTGATTCACGATGGCGGCCGTCGTGGAACTCTTGCCGCTGCCGCGCACCCCGGAAATGAGAATGAGCCCATAGTCTACCGACGCAACCTGTTCCAGCACCTTCGGGAGATTCAGTTTGTCGAACGTCGGAACCTCGAAGGGGATGACACGCATCACGACCATGAAAGACGAGCGCTGCCGCAGGATATTGACCCGGAACCGGCCAATCCCCGGCGCCCCCCAGGAACAATCGTAGTCCTTGAGCGAGTCGATCCGTTTGCGGTCTTCTTCCACCGGGATCAAGCGCAGGGCAATGGATTTTGTCTGCTCGGGAGTGAGCCGGCGCTTGGTGAGCGGCTGCAACTTGCCGTCGATGCGAGCACGAAAGACGTCCCCGGCTTTGATGTGTAGGTCGGATGCTCCGCGTTCGACGGCCGCCTTGATGATGTTTTCCATGCAGTTTCCGTGCGCGTGTGCGCGCTAGTATCCGATATCCGGATTCACGACGTTCTTCAGGCGTCGGCCGCCCTGGTACCGCTGGATGTTCTCCACGATCAGCGCCGTCTCCCGCTCCCAGTACCGCATCGACACGGCGCTCACGTGGGGCGTGATCAACACTCCCCGATGCCTCCAGAGCGGATCGTTGGTCGGCAACGGTTCGTCGGCGAACACGTCCAGCACGCATCCCGCCAAATGCCCGATATCGAGATGGCGTACCAGGGCGTCCCGATCGACGAGCACGCCCCTGGATACGTTGATCAGGAACGAATCGCTGGGCATCGCCGCCAGCACCGTTTCGTCCACCAATCGTTCGGTCTCCACCGTGTGTGGCGCCGTGACCACCAGCACATCGCTGTGGGCAGCAAGATCGCACAGATCGTCAGGACCTCCCACCCACCCCACACCAGCCGGACGCCGCCCCTGCGCGCGGCGTCGCGTCCCCCGCACCTCCATCCCCAACGCGTGGCAGCGTCGAGCCACCGCCCGCCCGACCCCACCCAATCCCACGATCCCCACGCGGGTGCCGGCAAACTCCCGAACCGGAATCGTCCCGTCGGTG
>JBDHDH010000002.1:0-109885 GCA_039591615.1 Gemmatimonadota bacterium
GGCGCTCCCATAGCTGATGAGCACTCGGACCCGCTGACCAGCGTTCACCAACCTTCGTTGATCTTCTCGCCGAATCCCGTAGAGCATCTGGAACTCGTATGCCTCCGGGCGAACTCCGGTTGAACGTGCAAGCTCCCGGGTTCTGGCGATGAGCGCCGGATCGTGGGTGGCGATTCCCGGTACGGTTCCTCCGTGGCTCCAAGTCGTTTGGAGCAGGCGAACGGCGAGTTGGCAAAACTGCTCGTCGACCTCGCCCTTGCGGGGGAACGCAAGCGCGGTCGGCTCTCGATAGGCGCCCTTCACGAGCCGGATGACTGGAGCGAGGCTGGCGAGGGCGTCCAGGTCGGACGTGGTGCGACGGAGGTAGGCCTGGAGGCACACCCCCACGTTGGCGTATTGGGCTCGGATGCTGCGGAAGAGCGCAAGGGTCACATCGGTGTAAGATGAGCCTTCCATGTCGATCCACACGAAGTTACCGAGTTCGCCAGCGTGCGCTGCAAGTCGACACAATTCTTCCTCACACGCGTCTCGGTTGATGTCGACGCCAAGTTGGGTGAGCTTGACAGACAGGTGGCACGGAAGTGAGCGGCGGTCGATTCGACCAAGGACATCGAGGTAGTGCCCGGTGACCTCTCGCACCTCCGTCAGATTTGACACGTTCTCGCCGAGCCGGGTGAGCACGGTGGTGATGCCGGCACTGCGCAGTTCCTCGGCAGCGTTGAGCGCCGACTCGACATCCTCGCCTGGCATGAAGCGGCGTACAGCTCGCTGGGTGAAGCGTCGGCGCACGACCTGACGCTCCAACCAGTGGCTCTGAGAACCCTTCAAGAGAGCTGTGCGGAGAATACCCATGTCATTCGGGTGAGGCGTACGGAGAGGGTGGGATTCGAACCCACGAGGCCCTTGCGAGCCTACCGGTTTTCGAGACCGGCTCCTTCAACCACTCGGACACCTCTCCCTGAGGCGTGCATAATAGGGGCCTCTTGGTATAGTTTCCACCCTGCATGCGCCCCGACGTTCTGATCGCTGCCGAGCTTCGCGAGTTGATTCCCGACCACGCCCTGCGCGACCTCGCGGTTCGGTGGCTTCCCGGTACCGCTGCGACACCGAGCGGTCAGTACCTTGCTTTGATCCCGCTCCTCTCCCGCCCCGTGCGCACCGCGGAGTTGGAGAGGCTCCCTAACTTAAAGATCGTTGCGAATTGCGCCGTTGGCGTTGACAACATCGATCTTTCCGCCGCCGAGCAACGGGGAGTTACCGTCACGAACACGCCGGACGTCCTCACCGACGCCACGGCGGATCTCACCTGGGCGCTGATCCTCGCGGTGGCTCGACGACTGAAGGAGGGACAGCGGCTCATTGCCGGCGGCCGGTGGCGGGGGTGGCATCCGACGCAACTCCTGGGTCTGGAGCTCGCAGGCCGAACACTCGGTATCGTCGGGGCGGGACGGATCGGGCAGGCGGTTGCCAGACGGGCAGCCGGATTCGGTATGCGCGTTCTCTATTCCTCGCGGACTCACAAGCCCGAGTTCGAGCGGGCGACGGGGGCATCTCATGTCGATCTCAATACGCTCCTGGGCCAGAGTGATGTGGTCTCGCTGCATTTGCCCGCGACGGATCAGACGCGTGGCTTGTTCGATCGCGAGCGACTGGCTCTTTGTAAGGAAGGGGCGCTATTCATTAACACGGCCCGCGGCGATCTGATCCATGAGGCAGCGCTGATGGAAGCGCTCGAGCGCGGCCAACTGGGCGGAGCCGGGCTAGACGTCTTCGCTGACGAGCCCTGCATCCCAGCACCCCTCGTGGACCACCCACGGGTTGTTGTGCTCCCTCACATCGGGAGCGCTACCACAGACACCAGGCGTGCCATGGCCGCGCTCGCCCTGCGCAACGTCCTGGCGATCCTAGCCGGGGAGGCTCCAATCACACCCGTGCTCCGTTGACGGTCCCTCGGGTTGTATCTAAGTTGGCGATAGGGTATGGGCACTAACGAGCGGAGTACCCTCTTCGACGCCCGCGCAGTCGCGCGGGCGCTTGAGCGTATGTCCCGCGAGATCGTCGAGTACGCTGACGGCACCGAACGACTGGTGCTCGTCGGCATCCGGCGGCGTGGCGTGGAGCTGGCGAGCCGGCTTGGCCAACTCATTGCCCATCGCGAGGGTGTGACGGTTCCCCAAGGCGCCCTCGACATCACCCTCTACCGGGACGATCTCGAAACTGTGGGCCCCCGGCCCATCGTTGGCGAGACCCACCTGCCGGGAAACCTCGAGGGCAAATGTATCGTGATCGTCGACGACGTCCTGTACACTGGTCGGACGGTCCGGGCCGCGATGGATCAGCTCGCGGACTTTGGGCGGCCGGCGCGAGTCGGACTGTGCGTCCTGGTGGATCGCGGCGGGCGTGAGCTGCCGATCCAGGCGGACATCGTGGGGGAACGCGTCGAGGTTCGTCCTCGCGATCGTGTCGATGTCTTGGTCAATGAGCGGGATGGCCGGGACGCTGTCGAGCTCGTCGCGGTTCTCGCATGAACATCCCCTCGCTCGGGAAGGATCTGCTCGGTCTCGAACCGCTGACACGTGAGCAGATCGGCCTGATTCTCGACACGGCCGAGCCGTTCAAGGAGGTCAGCGAGCGGGCGATCAAGAAGGTGCCCACCCTCAGGGGAAAAACCATCGTCAACCTGTTCTTCGAGCCTTCCACGCGCACGCGGATCTCGTTCGAGTTTGCGGAAAAGCGCCTCTCCGCCGATACCGTGAACGTCGTCGCCCAGGGTTCGGCCGTGGAGAAAGGCGAGAATCTCGTCGACACGGCTCGGAACCTCGAGGCGATGCGAATCGACATGGTCGTCATCCGGCACCCGTCCTCGGGGGCGGCTGCCTTCCTGGCGGAGCGGATTCGCTCGAATGTGATCAACGCCGGGGACGGCAAGCACGAGCACCCCACACAGGGGCTCCTCGACCTCTTCACGATTCGTGAGAGGCTGGGCCGGATCGAAGGGCTCAAAGTCTGCATCTGCGGTGACATTCTCAACAGCAGAGTGGCCCGGAGCAACATCTGGGGACTGCTGAAGCTCGGCGCGCAAGTGGCGGTGTGCGGTCCCGGCTCACTCCTTCCGCGCGGCATCCAGGATCTGGGGGTGTGTGTCTTTCGGCGCATCGAGGAGGCCATCGCATGGGCGGATGTCTTGAACATCCTTCGGTTGCAGCTCGAACGCATGCGCGCCGGCTACCTTCCCTCGCTGCGAGAGTACTACCGGGTCTTCGGCGTCACGGCCGAACGGTTGGCACAGGTCCCACGGCCACTCCTCATCCTCCACCCAGGACCCATGAATCGTGGCGTGGAAATCGACTCGCGAGTGGCCGATGGTCCCCACAGCGTCATTCTCGACCAGGTCACGAACGGGATCGCCATTCGGATGGCGGTTCTCTATCTCCTGTCAGGCGGGCGGCCGGAGCTAGCGGAGGCGGCGAAGCGCGCCGTTGGGGGGGAACCGTGAGGGCCATCGTGTTGCGTGGTGGCCGGGTGATCGACCCGTCCCAGGACTTCGACGGTACCGCGGATTTGCTCGTGATGGAAGGAAAGGTGGAGGCGTTGGAGCCCAACGTCTCAGCGCCGGATGGTGCCGAGATCGTTGAAGTCGGAGGGAGGGTCGTCGCTCCGGGTTTGGTCGATGTGCATGTGCATTTACGGGAGCCCGGGCGGGAAGACGCGGAGACTGTCGCAACCGGAGCCCACGCAGCGGCCGCGGGCGGGTTCACGTCTGTCTGCGCAATGCCCAACACGGATCCCGTTACCGACAATCAGGCGGCCGTTGGCTTCATCGTGAAGCAGGGCACCGCCGCTGGGGCTGCGAGGGTGTATCCCATTGGGGCGATCTCACTGGGACAACGCGGCGAACGGCTGGCGGAGTTCGGCGAGCTGGTGGCGGCCGGGGCCGTCGCCGTGAGCGACGACGGCCACCCCGTCATATCGAGTCACATGATGCGCACTGCCCTCGAGTACGCGTCGAGCTTTGGCATCCCCGTGGCGGATCACTGTGAAGACCCCACCTTGGCCGCTGGCGGGGTCATGCACGAAGGCATCGTGTCCACCAAACTGGGGCTCAAGGGGATCCCAGCCGCTGCTGAAGAGATCATGGTGGCACGCGACATCCTGCTGGCGGAGCTCACCGGTGGACACGTCCACCTGTGTCACGTTTCCACCCGTGGATCCGTGGAGATCATTCGACGCGCAAAGGAGCGGCACGTCAACGTCACGGCCGAAGCCACGCCGCACCACTTCACACTGAGCCACGAGGCCTGCGGCGATTACGATACGAATGCGAAAATGAATCCCCCACTCCGGGAGCCGGAGGACGTCGAACGAATCTGCGAGGCCCTGGCCGACGGCACCATCGACGTCGTGGCCACCGACCACGCACCCCATCATTACGAGGACAAAGAACGGGAGTTCGACGACGCTCCCTTTGGGGTCGTAGGCCTCGAGACGGCCCTCCCGTTGGGCATGACTCGGCTCGCACAGCCAGGCCACCTTTCCCTGCCGGCGCTGATTGCACGCATGAGCACCGAGCCCGCCCGGATCTTCCACCTGCCCGGGGGTACCCTCAAACGGGGCGTACCGGCCGACGTGGTCGTCTTCGACCCAGACGCCCGATGGATCGTCGAACCGAGGGAATTCGCGTCAAAGAGCCGCAATTCACCGTTCGGGGAATGGCAGCTCCGCGGACGCGTGGAGCGCACTTATGTGGGCGGGCAGCTCGTGTACCGGAATGGTGAGCGATAGTGCGTCGTGACGTCGCGAGACAGATCGCCTGGTCTTGTCGAAGGATGGCGGAGCTCGGGCTCATCGCCGGCCAAGACGGCAACGTCGCTGTGCGCGTGGGCGAGGACCGGGCCCTCGTTACGGCAACGGGCCTGCTCAAGGCCCAGGTGACGGCCGAGGATATCGTCGAAGTCGACCTCTCCGGGCGGCATATCCGTGGACAGCGCCGGGCCTCTAGCGAGCTCGACATGCATCTTCGCATTCTCGGGCGGCGCCCCGATGTGGGGGCGGTGGTGCATGCGCACCCGCCTGTCGCTACGGGCTTTGGGGTCGCCGGAGAGGCGTTTGACGATTGTGTGCTGCCCGAGCTTATCTTCCAGGTGGGCCACGTTCCGCTGGTGCCCTACGGGACGCCGGGGACGCCGGAGCTGGGCGATCAGATCGAGCCCTATCTGGCGGATTTCAGTGTGCTAGTGCTGGCGAATCACGGGGCCGTGGCCATGGGGCCAACGCTGACCGATGCCATGATTCGGATGGAGAGTCTCGAGCACGCGGCGAAGATCATTCTCACGGCCAGGCTGCTGGGTCGGGTCCAGCCGTTGGAGGCGTCGCAGGTGGAGCGGCTTGAGTTGTTGCGCCATGGCCGCAATCTTGCAGAGCCATATCCCGGGTGTCCCATACCCGAACGGGAGGGTTAGATGGCGAAGGCGTCCGCCAGGTCCACGGCTGAGATCCAGCGACTCCTCGAGGAGAAACTGCGGATCGAGCAGTGGCTCGAGCGGTTGCGGGCTTCCGCAGACAAGACACCCCAGCACGTGCGAGACCGTGTAGCCAACGACTATCGGAATCGTCTGGAAGGGGTCATCGCACAGCTGCAGAGCTACCAGGACGAGCTCGCTACCGCCCTCCACGCCCAGCTGGGCCAGCGCGGGGAGCTGCGGGAAAAGGAGGCCCGGGCCGCCGAGCGCCTGGCCGAGGCGGAACTGCGGCACGCCGTGGGAGAGTACGACGAGGGTCGGTGGGGTGAGATTCGAAGCGAGATCCTCGAATCCCTGGTCCAAATCCGAGAGAGCCTCGGGGGCGTCGAGGGCGAGATCAAGACGCTGGAGGGAGTGGTATCGCTCTTGGAGCCGGGCGGTGGGGCGGTAGGGTCGTTTGGGGAAGAGGAGGAGGTTGAGCCGACTGGCCGGGAGGCAGTATCAGGGCGAACGTCGGGGTCGACAGAGCAAGTGACCGCTCCCAGCGCCGAGGAGTCCGAGGAGGGTCAGACCGATGCCTTCGACGAGCTCGCATTTCTCAAGTCCGTCACGTCAGAATCGGAAGCACCGCGACGCGGTGCCGCCCGAAACTCGCACGATAGTGCTGATGTCCCGCTCGAGGCGGAGCGGATCAAGTCCGTTTCGGCGGGTGAACGCTTGCCGCCACGGAGCTCCGCGAAAAAGACGTTGAAGTGTGTGGAGTGTGGGACGATGAACTTGCCCACGGAGTGGTACTGCGAGCGCTGCGGGGCGGAGCTCGCAGCGCTGTAACGACTGGAGGCCGTCGGCTCATCCCTTTCCGCGAGCCACCCTCACCAACCGGCGCTTGTGCCGGGCCGCCGCATTGCTCTTGATCAACCCCTTACGCGCAGCGCGATCCAAGAGCCGTTCCGCCGCTTTCATGGCGTTCTGAGCCGCCTCGGCCGTGGAGGCCGTCCGCACCTGTTTCATGGCTCGTCGTACTGCGGATCGCTGGGCCCGATTCCGGGTCCGGCGCCGGTTCGCCTGACGCATGCGCTTTTTTGCGGACGCTATCCTGGGCACCCAAAATCTCCTTACCGGAACCACTGCGTTGAGCCAGTCTCGCGCGGGCGGAAGTCTATCGCGCAAGTGCTGTTGAGTCAAGGCACTACGCCTTTGACACCGGTTTGGGGCTCGGTTACCTTTCTGCCGCCATTCTACCCATGGACCATACTGCAGCGTGCAAGAGTTTTTCCTTGCCCTCCCCGTGCTCCTCTTTTCGATGGTGGCGCACGAGTACGCGCATGGATACGCCGCCCTCCGTCAGGGAGACCCCACGGCGTCCGTGCTCGGCCGGCTAACGCTCAACCCCGTCAAGCACATGGATCTGTGGATGACGATCCTCATGCCCTTGCTGCTCTTTCTCGCTTCGGGCGGCAGGCTCGTGTTTGGGGGGGCGAAGCCGGTCCCGGTGAATCCGGGCAATTATCGGAACTACAAGCGCGGTGACATCATCGTTTCGACGGCCGGGATCGCGACGAACCTCGCCCTCTTCGTGATCTGTCTCGGTGCCGGCATCGCCGTGGGCATTGCCGCATCGGTGGTGCCAGTGGGGGCGGGCGTGTTCGCAGGCGTTCAGCGGATGCTGTTTTGGGGCGTGTGGCTCAATCTGCTACTCGCCTTTTTCAATCTCATCCCGATTCCCCCGCTCGACGGCTCCCATGTGCTCAAGCATCTGTTACCGCCCCAGGCGGCGATACGCTACCGGAAGTTTGCCCGGTTCGGCTTCTTGGCCCTGCTCGGCTTGATACTCTTCCTCCCACAAGTGTTGTTCCTCTTGCTCACTCCGGCGTTTGCGCTTCAGGGAATAGCATGTGATCTCGCAGCACCCTACACACTACGGGAGTTCCCGCTTTGTCTGCTGTGAGCGCGCCGCCCCTGGTGACTACGAGCGACAGGCCTTTCATCGTCCGGGTCGAGGCATTCTCCGGACCTCTGGATCTGCTGCTCCATCTCATCAGGCAACAGGAGATCGAGATCACGGACATCCCAATTGCGGAGATTGCCGATCAGTTCTTGGAGGCGATCGATGTCCTCGGCTTGAATGAGGCGGCCGACTATCTAGAGATGGCGGCTCGGCTGTTGCAGATCAAGGTGCAGATGCTCCTCCCTCGGCCGTTCGATGAGGAAGACTGGGATGATCCGCGGGCGGAGCTGGTGCGCCGGCTCTTGGAGTACGAGCAAGTTCGGGAACTGGCGTCGTGGCTCTCGAAGCGGGCGGAGTTTCGTGCCGAGCGATTTGCGCGCGGTTGGACCCCGCCACTGTCCGAGCCCGCTCCGCCACCCCTGGTGTTGGAGCTCGCCGACCTGCTCGCGGCGGTCCAGGAAGTGCTCGACGCGATGCCGGAGCCGGTCGTGCATCGTGTCATTCCCCGTCCGCTAGATGTCGAGGGCGCGGCCCGCCGGATCACTGCATTGATCGCGGAGCGGGGGTCGCTCGATTTTCGCGAGTTGTTCGAGACGGAGCTGCCGAATCCAGCCGATGTCATCTCCGCCCTCATTGCCGTGCTCGAACTCGCACGAATCGGACAGCTGCTTCTGAATCAACGACAACCCTTCGGACCCCTGACGATCACTCGTGAAGCGTCGTACGCAACTGCTTGAAGCTGCGCTCTTCTCGGCGTCACGGCCGTTGACGCTGCATGACCTCGCCATGCTGGAGCCCGGGACGTCACGAGATGACATCGTGACGTCGTTGGAGGAGCTGCGCGAGCACTACCGAGAGACGGCACACGGAGTGGAGTTGATGGAGGTGGCGGGAGGATACCAGTTGCTCTCACGGCCGGAGTTCGCCGAGGCCATCGCGGAAGCGCGGATCGTGACGCGCCCGCGGAAACTCTCGGCAGCGGCGCTCGAGACACTGGCCGTGATCGCCTATCGCCAACCCGTGGGGCGCCCGGAGATCGAAGAGGTTCGCGGCGTCTCCGTCGAGAGCGTGCTGCGCTCCTTGCAGGAGCGGGGGCTCATCGATGTGGTCGGCCGGGCCGAGGGCATGGGAAGACCGTTGCTCTACGCGACGACCACGACGTTTCTGGAGCTGCTGGGCCTACCGAGCCTGGACGCGCTTCCACGGCTCGAGGAGCTGTCCGTGGCGCTCAGGCCGTTGGCCGAGATGGGCGAGCCGTGACCGAGATGAGGCTTCACCGCGCGCTTGCCCGGGCCGGAGTGGCGTCCCGCCGACGATCGGAGGACCTGATTCGCGCAGGCAGGGTCCGCGTCAATGGCTCTGTGGCGCGCGTCGGGATGACGGTCGATCCGGACGCCGACATCGTGACGGTCGGAGGACGCCGCGTTCGCCCGGCGCCAGCCATCTGGCTGGCGCTGCACAAACCGCTGGGATACGTGGTGACACGGCGCGATCCCCGGAGGCGTCCCACCATCTTCGAGCTGGTGTCAGACGTGCCCGGGTTGATCTACGTCGGGCGCCTGGATGTCATGACCTCGGGATTGCTGCTGCTGACAACCGACGGCGGGGCCGCGAACCGGCTCACGCACCCGCGCTACGGGGTGAAGCGGACATATCGGGTGCGGGTCCATGGCCGACCGACCAATGCCATCCGGCGGGCGCTCGAGTCTCCCATCGTCATCGATGGCCGTCAGGTCGCTATCGTGCGTTCGCGTGTCTGCCCAGTGGACGATGTGGTGAGCGAGATTACGCTGACCCTTGCGGAGGGACGATACCGGATCGTGCGGCGCCTCTGTGCTCGGCTCGGACTCGAGGTGGAACGCTTGGTGCGCCTGAGCTACGGACCGGTGACCCTTGGGCGCCTGCCCATCGGACGTTGGCGCCATCTCTCGAAACGAGAACTCGCGGCGCTGCCAGTATCCGGCGTCGCGGCCGAATCATGATGCGGAATGGATCTCGAGAATAAACGAATACTGATCCTCGGAGGCAGCGGGCTGGTGGGACTTGCCGTCGCGCGACGGCTCCTGGCGTTCAGACCCGCGAGCCTCGCGCTGGTCGCTCTCAGCGAGCGGGAAGTCGTAGCGGCTGCTGACGCGCTCGTGTCCTGGGCGAAGAGCACGGTGATCGAGAGCGCTTGGGGGGACATCTTCCTTCCCGCGACAGTGGCGCAGCGGGGAAGAGGAGCGGCCCTCGCCGATCCCGAGCTCAGGGCCCTCGTGCTGCGGGATCTGCTGGACGAGCTGAACCAGGGTATCGTGGAACGGAGCTACTTGTTTCAGCTCTTCCAACAGTTTCGGCCTCATGCGGTGGTCGACTGCATCAACACCGCAACCGCGCTGGCGTATCAGGACGTCGTTGCCAGCGCGAGAAACCTGCTCACTGCGGGGGCACAGGGTGCCGCGATGCAGGATTCGCTGGAAGCGCTTGTGCTGACCATCCCCACGCCACAGCTCATCCGACATATGCAGATCCTCGTCGAAGCGATGCGAAAGACGGGCACCCAGGCGTACGTGAAGATCGGCACCAGTGGCACCGGCGGCATGGGCTTCAACGTCCCGTACACGCACTCCGAGGAGCGCCCGTCCCGGACCTTGCTGACGAAGTCCGCCATGGCCGGGGCGCACTCGCTCCTCTTGTTCCTGTTGGGCCGAACCCCAGGAGCGCCGGCGACCGTCGAGATCAAACCGACGGCGACCATCGCCTGGAAGGACCTCTGCTACGGACCCATTCGCCGTCACGGGGAGTACATCAGACGATTCGACTGTCCCGAACCCCTCCTACTGGATGCGGCGTTCGAACCGACGGCGAAGGGGTGGAAGGACACAGGTGATCTCGTGGAGTCGGTGTTCGCCGACGTCGGCGAGAACGGATTGTTCGCCAAAGAGGAGTTCGAGACGGTTACCTCGCTGGGCCAGATGGAGTTCATCACTCCCCAGGAGATTGCCGAATACGTGGTGATGGAGCTCGAGGGTCGGCCCACGGGGCGTGATATCGTTTCGGCCCTGGATTCCGCTACGGCGGGTCCCACCTTTCGTGCGGGTGTCCTGCGGGACGCCGCCGTCAAGAGCCTCACTCGTTTGGAGGAGGAGCACGGCGTTCGGTCAGTGGCGTTTGAGATGCTGGGCCCGCCCCGTCTCACCAAGCTGCTCTACGAAGCGCACATCTGGTCCCAGCTCCGGAGATCGGTCAAGGAGTTGGCGGAAAGCGATCCTGCGCTGCTCTCCGTGGAAGCGGCGGCGCTGATGGCGCGCGACGGTGACTTGCGGTCGCTGATTCTGTCGATTGGACTTCCCGTCCTCCTGCCCGGTGAGAAGGTTTATAGAGGGCAGCAGGTGCTCCTCCCTCCGGAAGGCCCTGATCTCGATCGGGTGGTCGCTCGAGGATGGGTGGACCTGAGGGCACAGAACTGTGAGCTTTGGACGCGGCGCGCACGTCGCGTGGTGCAGCAGGCTGCCGAGCGGCAACCGGAGCACGGCAGCGGGGTCGAATGGAACGCGATGGCGGCTGACGATAGGATCGTTCCGTCGCGGTTTGCGACGTGGATCTTCCGGTATGAGGACGACGGTGAGCGTATCAAGCGTTGAGGGACTCCCATGACCACGCGTGCGGTGCGGGCGGGCGACGTCGCCGTGACGGCTGGGATTCTAGAACAGGTCTCCAAGCGTGTGGTAGGACAGGATGCCATGGTGGAGCGTTTGCTCATCGGGTTGCTTGCCGGCGGGCACTTGCTCCTGGAGGGAGTGCCGGGCCTCGCTAAGACGCTAGCCGTCCGCACGCTAGCCGAAACCATCCGCACGACGTTTCAGCGGATTCAGTTCACGCCCGATCTGCTCCCGGCCGATGTGATCGGGACGATGGTGTTCGATCAACGCACCGGCGAGTTTCGCCCGAAGCGCGGTCCGCTCTTCGCCAACATCATCCTGGCTGATGAGATCAACCGGGCTCCGGCGAAGGTCCAGTCGGCCTTGCTGGAGGCGATGCAGGAGAAACAGGTGACGATCGGCGGAGAAACGTATCCGTTGACGGAGCCGTTTCTCGTGCTGGCCACACAGAACCCCATCGAGCAGGAGGGGACCTATCCGCTGCCCGAAGCGCAGCTCGACCGGTTCATGCTCAAGATCAGAGTGGGGTATCCGACCCGCGACGAGGAGAAGGAGATCCTGTGGCGCATGGCCGGTGGACAGCCCATTGCGGTGTCGCACGTTGCGGACCCCGACGAAATTCTCGGGCTGCGACGTACCGTGGCCGAACTGTACATGGATCAGAAGATCGTCGATTACGTAGTCGACATCGTTCGCGCCACGCGAGCCCCGCAGGGCGTCGGATTGCACGATGTCCGTCCTCTGATCGCCTATGGGGCGAGCCCACGCGCCTCCATCTACCTGGCGCAGGCGGCTCGAGCCCATGCTTATGTCCGCGGGCGGTCCTACGTCGTGCCCGAAGACGTCAAGGCCATTGCCCCGGACGTGCTGCGGCATCGCGTTCTCCTGACGTTCGAGGCGGAAGCCGAAGACGTCACCTCCGATGATATCGTTGCCAAGATCCTGGAGGCGGTCGACGTACCGTGATGGTCGGCAGCAGGGCGATCAGCGCCGACGTTCTCCGCCAAGTGAAGACCATCGAGCTGCGCACTCGGCAGCTCGTGAATGCGCTGTTCGCTGGCGAGTACCGTTCGGTGTTTCGGGGCCAGGGCATGGAGTTCTCGGAGGTGCGGGCCTACCAGCATGGCGACGATTTCCGGTCGATCGACTGGAACGTGTCGGCTCGCATGGGATCGCCGTACGTCAAGATCTTCGAGGAGGAGCGGGAGCTCACGCTCCTGCTTGTGGTCGATCGATCAGGGTCGTTCGAGTTCGGATCGCCGGTCGCGAAGTCGGACCTTGGGGTCGAGGTGGCAGCGATACTCGCATTGGCAGCGGCGCGACAAAACGATCGAGTGGGTGCGCTGGTGTTCTCAGGCGCAGTCGATCACGTCGTCCGGCCGGCGAAGGGCCGCCGTCATGCCCTGCGCGTCATTCGAGACCTCCTGGCATTCCAGCCCACCGCTCGCGGCACCAATCTGGCCGCAGCCCTCGTGTACGCCTCCCGCCTCCTCCGACACCGCGGCGTCGTGGTGGTCCTATCGGATTTCCGGGCGCCGGCGTGGGAGGAACACCTGCAGCGCCTCTCGGCCCGGAACGACGTGGTCGCCATCACCGTCGATGATCCCCGCGAATACACGCTGCCGGAGTCGGGCTGGGTCGAGGTGGAAGACGCCGAGTCCGGAGCCCGAACGTTGGTGGACACCTCGCACGAGCCGACGCGGCTCGCGTTGGCTATGGCGGCGGAGGAGCGTCGCCTGGCCCGAGTACGGGCGTTCAAACAGGCCCGGGTCGACCACATTGCGCTCCGAACGGATCAACCCTATGCGGAGGCACTGCACCGCGCATTCGCGGCACGCGCTCGGCGGCTGAAACGATGACGCCGATATTCCTGTCGCTAACGCTGCAAGTGACGGCGTGGACCGTTTCCCCCGGTCAGCCGACCGTAGGCGACACGATCTGGCTCGATCGGCAGTTTGCGGTGGAGTCGGGAGCCCATGCGCGTCTGGAACCGCTCGAGGCGACGGACCAGATCCAGCCGCTGCTGGATCCGCGGGCCCGCACCACGGACGGCACGCTCACAGTCCGCTATGGCGTCGCGGTGTTCCAACCTGGCCGTGTCCCGGTCGCGATCCCCGCCGTCGAAGTCCAGTATCCCGACGGCCGCGCTGTCGTCTTCCCGGCCGACACGCTGGTGGTTGACGTGAGCTCGGTGCTGCCGCAGGTGGATCCGCTCCCCGACCCAAAGCTCTCGTTGGGGCCACTGGCCCGTGACCCGAATAGATGGTGGCCCCTGGTCGCGCTCGTGGCGCTCACACTCGTGGGCGTCACGGCGTGGGGAGTGAAGCGGCGGCGGCCGAAGCAGCGGCCGCCATGGGGCGTCCCGATTGGCGATCCGGTTCCGATCGCCGATGAGCGTTGGGCGAAGGCCGGAGAGGCCAGGGCCGTGGCGGCAGCCGTCGCGGATGCCCTCCGTTTTCGGATTGCAACGGCGCTGCCCGGGGCAGCACGACATCTCACCGTGGAAGAATGCCTGGAAGTCATCGGTCGCGAACGACCAAAGTGGCCCCTCCGGGACCTCGGCGATGTGTTGCGGTCCCTGGAACGCGCCCGCTTCGCACCGGCTGTCCCGGACGATGTCTGGGAGCTGGGTCACAGAGCCGACGCCCTGGCGCGCCAGCTGCGCGGTGAGAACGGGAGCGGAGAGACGTGATCTCGTTTGCACGGCCTGTCCTGTTGTTCTTCCTCTTGGCAATCCCGCTGTGGTGGTGGTACCGGCGTCGGCGTAGGGCGCCGTCGGCGATGTACAGTGACGTCACGGAGCTGGAGGGGCCGGCATCGCGGCGACGGTGGCTTGCGGCAGTGCCGCCAGGCCTCCGATCACTCGTGCTGGGCAGTTGGATCGTCGCCGCGGCGGGTCCGCAAATCGGCGGCGCCACCGTGGAGCGGACCAGCGAAGGGATTGCCATCGTGCTGGCCGTCGATGTTTCGAGTAGCATGTTGGCTGAAGACTTTGCACCGTCAAATCGCTTGGACGTGGCCAAAGAGCAATCGGTGGCGTTCGTGCAAGGCCGCGAGTTCGATCGGATTGGCCTCGTCGCTTTTGCGGGCGAGGCGCTCACCCGAATGCCGATAACAGTGGACTATGCGGTGCTGGAGGAAGCGGTGCGGGGTCTGCGGGTTGGCGAATTGGAGGACGGCACGGCCATTGGCACGGCCATCGCTACGGCAGCCAACCGGCTCCGCCGGGCTCCCGGCGCAAGCAAGGTCATTGTTCTCCTCACGGATGGAGAGAACACGAGAGGGATGCTGGACCCTCGGACGGCGGCTGAGGCTGCCGCGTCGGTCGGGGTCAAGATTTACACGATCGGTGTTGGAACCGAGGGAGAGGCTCCACTCCCCATCGGACGTGGGCCGCAAGGCCAGCTTCGGTACCAGACGCTGCCGGTGCGCATCGACGAGGAGCTGCTTCGAGATGTGGCGGATCTCACCGGCGGACGATACTTCCGAGCCACCGATCCGGGCGCGCTGAATCGCGTCTTTCAGCAAATCGATCAACTCGAGACCACCCCGGTGATCGTGACCAGGTATACGGAGTTCGACGAGACCTATCGACCGCTCCTCCTCATCGGTCTGGCGGCGCTCATCCTCGAGCTGACCCTTTCCGCCACCGCCGTCGTGCGGGTGCCGTAATGATCTTCGACGTGCCGATCATCCTGTGGGCGGCCCCGCTGGCGGGCTTCGCGGTCTGGGGCCTCGCGCTGTGGGCTCGCGGCGCGCGCGTCGCCCGAGCACGCCGATGGTCGCATGATCTGGGACGTCGCGCGGGTCGGATCGGCCGGTTCGGCTCGATCGCGCTTGGGATGGCGGGTGTCCTGGCGACGGTCGCGTTGGCCGGCCCGCGATGGGGAAGCCGCACGGTCGTCACGGACACCAAGGGGCTCAGCCTAGTGATCGCCGTGGATATCTCACGTTCCATGCTGGCCGAGGACGCCGCTCCGTCGCGTCTGGCCCGGGCGAAGCGGGAAGCACGGCGGCTCGTGCACGATCTCAGGGGAGACCGTGTGGGGCTGATTGCGTTCGCCGGGGGGAGCTACATCACCTCGCCCCTGACCGTCGACCCCGGTGCCCTGCAGCTGCTGATCGAGGGACTGGATCCGGACATCGCGAGTAAGGGAGGCACGACCCTCGCTCGCGCCCTGCGACAGGGCAGAGACCTTCTCCTCGCAGGCGAGGAAGTGGCCGATCGGGTGCTCGTGGTGTTCACCGACGGGGAAACCCACGACTCACTCCCCCCCGTTCTCGAGGAGGCGCAGCGTCTCCGCCGCGCGGGGGTTCGTCTCATTCTCATCGCCGAAGGCAGCCGAGAGCCAGCACGCATCCCCGTGCGGGACCTCGACGGAGCCTTCGTCGGTTATCAGCGAGATCCCGATGGAAACATCGTCGAGACGTGGCGTCGAGACAATGTGTTGAACGCGGTGGCCGACGCTGCCGAAGGCGTGGTTGTCGCTGCGGAGGTTGGTGACCAAGCCGGCACGGCGCGCGGGCTCGTGGAGGCCTTCAAGCGGGCCCCCCTGGCCACTACGACGTCGGTGCACGATGTCTCGCGGGCCTGGATCCCACTGCTGGCTGCCGCCGTCGTCGTGCTCGTGCACTCTGTTACTCGGCGCTCGCTCGCGCTGGCGAGTCTGGCGTTAGGCATGAGCGTGCCGAGCGTCGCGTGGGCCCAGGGTCCGCAGAATGCAGCGGATGAAGCCTGGAAGCGCGGTGGGCTACGAGAGGCAGCGAACCTGTATCTGGAACAGGCGCGCAGGGGTGAAGGAGGAGACACAGTCTGGTACAACTTGGGAACGGCGGCGATGGCCATCGGAGACTCCGGGTTGGCGCGGCGGGCGCTGGAGCGTGCAGCGACGTCGCTGGAACCCGAGGTACGATTTCGCGGGCTCTACAATCTGGGCCTGCTCGACCTCCGGCTCGCGAGTGCCGATTCGTCTGGCCGGTCTGAGCGCCTGGCGGTAGCGCGGCGGCGGTTCCGCGAGGCCCTGCTGTTGCGTCCAGGCGACTTCGACACGAAGTGGAATCTCGAGCTGACCATCGAACGTTCGCCGCCCAGAAGTGGAGGCGGTGGGGGCGGCCCGTCGCCGCAGGGGGGTGGTGGCGAGGGCGGGGGTACGCCCGCCGACGCGCCGCCCTCGGGCGGCCTCACGCCGGAGCAGGCCGAACAAATCCTCAATTCGATCGCCGAAGAGGAACGGCGGACTTTGATGGAACTCAATCGACGCCGCCGACAGTTCGGTGAACGGCGGGAGGAGCGGGATTGGTAGCCTTTGCGCTCGCGGTCGTGATGCTGAGCCAGCAACTCCAGGTCTCGGCCCGGGTGAGCCCGGACAGGGTGCTGTTGGGCGACACCGTGGTGCTTTCCGTCACGGTTCATTCGCGGGGGGATGAGCCCGTCGAGATCATCGACCCGCCGTTCACGGGATTCGAGGTGCAGGGAAGCCGCGAGCAGTCGCAGGTCACGTTGGTGGGCGGGCTCGCCGCCCGAGTCACCCGGCGGGCGGTGACGCTCCGCCCGGTCAGGACGGGAACGCTCACTATTGCGCCGGTGCAGGTTCGACAGGGTAGCGAAGCCATTGAAGCGGGCGTGCTCACCGTGGTCGTCGCGGCCGCCGGGGCGGGTGCGGAGCGTGTGCTGGGGCAGCGCGTGCGGTCGCTGGTGGCTCGGTCGCCACCACCAGCGCTTACCCCCGAGGTTGTGGCGGCAACCGTGCTGGTGTCGGCGGACACGGTCGTCCTCGGGGAGCAAGTGGACCTGGTCGTGGTGGCGTGGTTCCCGCGATCGGTGCGGTCCCGCCTGCGCAACCCGCCTACTCTCCGCCCCCCACAGCTCCAGGGGGCGTGGTCATACCAACGCCCCAGCCCCGCGGGGATCGCGCTGAGTCGCCAGGTGAACGGGATTTGGTACGATCTGTTCGTACACCACCAAGCCGTCTTTCCGTTAACGGTCGGCGTCGTGAACATCGGTTCGGCGATGGTGTCCTTTACCCTGCCGCTCACGTATTCCTTTCTCAGCAGAGAGCTTCGTCACGAGGTGGAGACTCGGCCCCTGGGAGTGTACGTGTATCCCCGACCGGCCCCGCGAGTGCAGGGATTCCTGGGCGCGGCCGGTACCGGGCTGCGCCTGGAATTCGACGTGGATGCGCTGGAGGTTGCCCTCGGCGGGGCGATTTCCATGGCCGTTACACTGGCTGGCACCGGCAATGTTGCACTATGGCCGGAGCCAAGCATCGCGTGGCCCGCCGGGCTCAGGGTCTACCCGGGCGACGTAGAGGTGAGCGTCGCAGCTGAGGGAGGAAAGCTGGGTGGGACCAAGACCTTCAACTATCTGGCCGTTGCCGATTCGGTCGGCGCATACGGCATCCCCGCGACCGCGTATGCTTACTACGACACGGAGCGTCGTCGGTACGTCGAGCTTCGAACCGATCCCGTCGCCATCGTCGTCGCCGGTGGAGCACCGGGGGGGGCGCTCCTGCGCGGAGCACGCCCTCCGCTCATCCATGCACCCGGGAGGCCCATTGTGCGCCGGCACCTCACGGCGATTCCAGGTTTGGCGTGGGCCCTCGGATTCCTGCTTGCACCCCTGGTCGCGGGACTCCTGCGGACCATTCCGCGGCTGCGCCTCAGGCTGTCGGCGCGAAGAGCCCGGCTCCGTGCCCCGCGGGGAGACCCTCTGTCCCGTCTTGAACGGCAGTTCACGGGTGTGCTGGGCAGCCTTGTGGCCCACGCCCACCTTCGGGACGCTGAGGAACTCGCCGACGCGTTGCGGGCGGCGGGAATCGAAGCTCCCGTGGCATCCCACGCCGCCCGCGTGCGCGATCGACTGCAGTGGGCGCTCTACGGACCGGCGGACACCACGGATCCGGACGAGCTGACGGCTGAAGTCCAGGAAGTGCTGCGAGCCTTGCTGGGGAATGCTCCGCAGGGCCGCCGCAGCGGGGTCGTGGCAGCAGTGATCCTCCTCACGATGGGGATCGTGCCGGCACTCGGCGCCCAATCACCCGAGCGACTGTACGAAGCGGGAGCTGCGCGGGTTGCGGCGGACAGCTTTGCCCGCCGAACCGCGTCGGAGCCCGAGGTCGCCAGGCACTGGCACAACCTCGGAAGCGCGCTGTACCGGCTGGGAGATCACGCAGGGGCCCGTGCTGCCTGGGTACGAGCCGCCCGACTGGAGCCTCGCCACCCGGTGGTCAGCCTGGTTCATGGGTTGGTCCCACCGAGCGATCGACGCTCTGCTGAGCTGACGTGGGTCTCCCCCATCACGCCGTACGAAGCCCTGCTCGCCGCGCTCCTGCTCTGGGTAGTGGGATGGGTGCTCGTTACTCTCAGACGTCGAGCGCGAACGGTGGCGCTCGTGTTTGGCCTTGCTGCACTTGCGGGGGGCTATGCGATGTGGGTGGGGGATCGATACGCGAAGCCTGTCGCCATCGTCCGTGGGGACGATGTTCCCCTCCGCACCGCCCCCTACGGGTCTGCACCGGCAGCCCGCCCCCTGTCGGGCGGCTCGGCGGTGCTGGTGGAGCGGGAACAGGGGGCGTGGGCGCTGGTGCGGCGTGGGCGGGAGGAAGGGTGGCTGTTGCGAACCGAAATCGCTCGTCTCTGATGGGCCGAATCACCGTACTCCCTCGAGAGGTGGCCGACCAGATCGCGGCCGGAGAGGTCGTCGAGCGACCGGCGTCGGTGGTCAAGGAGCTGGTGGAGAATGCCCTCGATGCCGGCGCGATGAGCATCACCGTCGAGCTCGAGGACGGAGGACGCACGCTCGTTCGCGTGAGCGACGACGGAGTGGGCATGGACCGGGAAGATGCCCTGCTGGCACTCGACCGGCATGCAACGAGCAAGATCCGGTCGGCACGAGATCTCGTGGGTGTCCCTACCTACGGTTTCCGTGGTGAAGCCCTCCCTGCGATTGCGTCAGTTGCAGAACTCCAACTAGAAACGGCACCGGCCGCCGATCGAGCTCAGGCGAATCTGGGAACCTCTCTCGTCGTGAAGGGAGGTCGGGTGGAACGTGTCGAGTCGTCGGCGCGCGCTCCAGGTACGACGGTCACTGTCCGCAGGTTGTTCTTCAACACCCCCGCCCGTCGCAAGTTTCTCCGCTCGCAGCGGAGCGAGACTCGCGCCGCCGTTGAGACATTGACGGTCCTCGCGCTGGCGCGTCTCGACGTCTCGTTCACCCTCGTCAGCGATGGTCGCTCGCGCCTCGAAGCACCCCGCGTAGCGGGTTTCGGCGATCGTGTTGCCTCGCTCTTCGGCCGGAGGACGGCCGAGGAGTTGATTCCGGTGGAACATCATCTGGCGGGTGTCTCGGTGCGCGGATTCGTGCAGCGACCCGCCGAGGCGAAGGCGGCGGGCCGCAAGGCGCACCTCTTCGTGAACGGCCGTCCGTTTCGCGATCCCTTCCTCGTGCGCGCGGCGGAGGCTGGCTACCGCGCGACGATCGCTCCGGGGCTTCGACCGACGCTGCTTCTCTCCCTCGGGGTGCCGGGAGACGGTGTGGACGTAAATGTGCACCCCGCGAAGCTCGAAGTGCGATTCCGTGATCGCATGCTCGTCGAGCGGGCAGTGGAGGAAGCAGTGCGGTCGAGTCTTCGACCGATGGAGGCTGCGGCGGTGGTTGGCCACCCACCATACGCCGATGACGCACGTCCGGCCGCGGGGTCGTCAAATGGGCACCAGTCTGTTCCCATCGCTCTCTTCGATTCAGACATTCCTGCCGGCGAGAGAAAGCTCGGGCACGCGGTCGGGCAGGACATCTTGCAGATCTTCGACACCTATCTCGTCTTCGAGACCCTCGAGGGAATGGTGTTTGTCGATCAGCACTCGGCTCACGAGCGCGTCCTCTACGAACGCGCGATGGCGCAGCTACGGGGTGAGGGCAGTGCCGCGCAGCGCCTCCTGCTCCCCTTGACGGTGGACCTGTCGCCCGAGGAGCTGGAGGCGGTTGAAGATCACGCCAATCTCTTGTCCGCCGTGGGGTACGAGATCGAGCCGTTCGGCGGTCGGTCCGTCGTGGTGCACGCAGTCCCCAACCCGCATCCGCGCTTCGACGCCCGTCGGTGCGTTGAAGAACTGACGGCGGATCTCGCGCGCGGTCGGTTCGGCGGCTTCGCAAATCGTTTGGAACGCTTCGCCGCGACGTTCGCCTGCCGGGCTGCGATCAAGGCCGGCCACACGCTCGATCGGCAGGAGCGACGGGAGCTCCTGCGCCGCCTGTTCGCCTGTGAGCTTCCTCCGCACGACGTCCACGGCCGGCCCACGATCGTCCAGCTTCCGAAAGACGAATTGGAGCGGCGGTTTGGCCGCTCGTAGACCCCTGGTGCCTGTGTTGGTGGGGCCGACGGCCGTAGGGAAGACGGCGGTCGCACTCGAGTTGGGATCACGATGGTCCATCGTGGTGATCTCGGCCGACTCCCGTCAGGTCTACCGCGGGCTCGACATCGGCACTGCAAAGCCGACGCGTGCGGATCGGAGGAGGGTTCTCCACCGGGGAATCGACCTCGTGGACCCCGGCGAACGGTATAGTGCAGGGCAATTCGCTCGGGACGCTGCGGGGTGGCTCCGGGACATGGAGCGTCACCAACTTCCCGTCATCGTGGGCGGGACGGGATTCTACGTTCGTGCGCTGGTGAACGGGCTCTTTCGTGAGCCTCCAATGGATCGCGGGCGGCGTGATCGCCTCCGTCGGTGGGCCGGTCATGCCGGGAGCATGGGGCGGTGGGCTGTCAGGCTCGACCCTGCATTCGAGGGCGGCGGACGCCAGCGTGCTGCCCGCGCCGTTGAGGTTGCACTGCTCACGGGCCGTCCCCTGTCGTGGTGGCAACGGGCTGCCCGCCAGCAAGGGGTGATGCGGCCGTGGAGTGTGAGACTCACCGTACCGCGGCCCGTGCTGCGGGCACGGATCGAGGGGCGGGTTCAATCCATGTTGCGCGCCGGTTTAGTTGAAGAAGTCGAGGGCGTGCTCGCGCGGGGGGTTGCGCCCGACGCGCCCGGGCTCGACGCTGTGGGGTACCGCCAGGTGGTTGGTTTTCTTCGGGGCGAGCTCTCGCGGGCGACGTTGCCGGAGGCGATTGCGTCAGCTACCCACCGCTACGCCAAGCGCCAGGAGACCTGGTTTCGTCACCAACTCGTCGGCCACTCCGTCATCACCCTCGACGCCACGGCGTCACCGCCGTCATTGGCCGATCTGATTGCCCAGCTCTGGGAAGAACGAGGTCGTTGAATGCGGATAGGAATAACGTGTTATCCGACGTACGGTGGGTCGGGAGCCGTTGCGACGGAACTGGGCATGGAGCTCGGACGGCGAGGGCATGACGTCCACCTCATCTCGTATGCATCACCGTTTCGACTTCGTGGCTTCACTGAGCGGGTCTTCTATCACGAAGTAGACCTCAGCGGAACCTACCCCCTTCTCGAGTATTTCCCGTACTCGTTGGCCCTGGCCGTCAAGCAACACGAGATCGCTCTGCGCGAAGAACTCGATGTCCTCCACGTTCATTACGCCATTCCGCACGCTGCAGCCGCGTTCTTGGCGAAGCAGATGCTCCTCGAGAGCAACCGGGACATCCAGGTCATCACGACGCTGCATGGTACGGACATCACGCTCGTCGGGCAGGAGAGGTCGTTTTTCACCGTAACGAAGTTCGCCATCGAACGCTCAAATGCCGTGACGGCGGTCTCCGAGTTCCTGCGCGACGAGACGTACCGCGCGTTCGGTTGCCAGCGATGCGACATCGAGGTGATTCCGAACTTCGTGACGCTGGGAGACTACTATCCCTCCGATGAAGTGCGCTGTCGCGATGCCCTGGCTCCTCCCGGAACCAAGGTTTTGATGCATATCTCAAACTTTCGGCCGGTGAAGCGCGTGCCGGATATCGTCCGCGCGTTTGCCCGAGTGCAAGCTCAGGTCCCGTCCGTGCTGATCTTGGTGGGTGACGGTCCACAGCGCCCAGAGGTCGAAGCGGAGGTCGAACGACTCGGTGTCACGTCCCGCGTCCGGTTTCTCGGGAAGGTGAGCGTCGTCGCCGATCTCCTGCGGGCAGCAGATCTGTACCTGCTTCCCAGCGCCTCGGAGTCCTTTGGCGTCAGCGCATTGGAGGCGATGGCATGTGGTGTCCCCGTCATCGGAACGAATGTGGGTGGGCTCCCGGGGGTCGTGCGGGATGGGGAGACCGGAGCGCTGGTGCCGGTCGGCGACGTGGATGCGATCGCCCGTAAGGCGCTCGAGTTCCTCGAGCCCGATCGCTGGGGGGTGGCGCGGGCGGCGGCGATTCGGCGGGCTCGTGACTTTGCGGCGGAGCTCGTCGTTCCGAGATACGAGAACCTCTACGAGCGGGCGGTGGGCGGGTGACGTGGTGGCAAGGAATCGTCCTGGGGACTGTACAAGGGCTCACGGAGTTCTTACCGATATCGAGTTCAGGTCATCTCGTCGTCGCTGAAGCCGCCATTGGGTTGACGACGCCGGGAGTGCTCGTGGAAGTCGCGCTGCACGTGGCCACCCTGCTCGCGGTGGTTATCGTGTACCGAGCCCGCTTGTGGGAGTTGGCCCGTGGTGTGGTGGCCGGGCATCGAGATGCCCTGCGGTACGTTGGTCTCCTTGCTCTGGCGTCGGTACCGGCCGGGGTCGCTGGCTTGTTCCTCCAGGACTTCTTTGAACGTGCATTCGAGTCGCTGTTCATGGTAGGGATGAACTTCGTGGTCACCGGCGCCATTCTCTGGAGTACGCGGCTGGTGACCGCGCGTGGCTCCGGGTATGAGCCCACCTCCATGGGAGCGGTAGGCATCGGCCTGGCGCAGGCGCTGGCGATTCTTCCCGGGATTTCCCGCTCCGGAACCACGGTGGCTGCGGGGTTGTGGCTGCGTATCGATCCGGTGCGCGCGGCCGAGTTTTCGTTCCTTCTGGCGATTCCGGCGATTGCGGGAGCAGCGGTGCTGCAGGTGCCCGATCTTTCGGCCGACCTCGGCAGCATTGGGACTGGCCCACTGGTACTGAGCTTCGCGACGGCGCTTGTCGCCGGAGTCCTCGCGATCCGCCTCCTCGTAGCCCTGCTTCGCAGAGGGGCGTTTCACCAGTTCGCACCGTACTGCTGGGCTATCGGGTTGACCACGATCGTGTGGGCGCTGCTGCGCTGATGTCCTATGACGGCATCGGGCCGCGGGAGCTGGCGGTGAGGGTGCGCGCACCACGATGCGTGAGCCTCACTCGCGTTACCAGCACCCTCGACGTGGTGCACGAGCTGGCAGCGGATGGCGCCGAGCAAGGAACTCTGGTGGTTGCGGACGAGCAAGTGGCCGGTCGGGGCCGCGAGGGGCGGACGTGGCACAGTCCCGCCGGCTGCGGAATCTGGCTTGGCTACCTGTGCCGACCGCAGCGAGACGTCAAGACAGGAGTGCTCGCGTTACGGGTCGGCCTGGTGGTGACTGACGCGGTGGCCGATCTGGGCGTTCGTGCGCGGTTGAAGTGGCCGAACGACGTGCTCGTCGGCCGTCGTAAGCTCGCGGGAATTCTCTGTGAGGCACGGTGGCGAGGAAACCGAATCGACTGGATCGCCGTCGGGATTGGTATGAACGTCCACGGTCCTTTGCCTCCTGAGATCGCCGCTTCCGCCATTCCATTGGATTCCAGTGTGCCAGGCGTCACCAGGGTCGAAGTACTCGAGCGCCTGGTCCCCCAGCTGCTCGCCCTCCCCGATGCCCCCGAACTGACGGCGACAGAGCAGCGGTCCTACGAACGGTACGATTGGCTCTTGGGAAAGGAGCTCGTTGAACCCGTGCGGGGGAGAGCGCAGGGTGTGGACGAACGTGGAGCACTGCTCGTCGAGACGGGGGAGGGACTGGAGCGCGTGACCGGAGGTCGTGTTGTCGCAGCCTGACGTCCCGCTCTGGGTTCGCGGCCTCGCGGCGGTGCTGGCGCTCGTTGCCTCGTGGTGGCTGGTCCACACGGACGCCATCCGCGGCCTCTTGGGCAACTCGGTCGCGGCCCTCAGCCTTGGCATCGTGGCCGTGTTTGTGATTCGGGGGACGCACCAGCCCCTGGGCCTGTGGCCCGGAAGGCCCTTGCGGAGCGGGTTCTCCATGGTGTGGGCGATGGCGGCAGCGGGGAGCGCGGCCGGGCTGATCGCGCTGGCGGGCAGCAATGCGGCCGTCACGGAGACCGTTCGCCGATTGCTCTCCGAGAACCTCGGTATTGTGCTGCTCGTCATGGTTGGGGCCGTGGGCTGGGCGCTCGGCTTGGGATTGGTGCGGCAGCGCCGCTACGCTCGGTGGTACGGATTGGCCGTGATATCCGGATTGACGCCTGTGGTGGTGAGCCGGCTCTTGGGATGGTCGGCACTCCCATCCGGCTCCGTCGCGGTTCCATCCCCGGGTCTTTACGCGTTTCTCTTTTGGGTCGTTGCCGACACGAGTCGCATGCTCGTCACCGAGGAGCTTGCGTTCCGACGCATGCTCATCGGGAGGCCGGATCGGGCGGGGATGATCGTCGTCCTCGGGGCTGCGGTGGTCTCGGCGATCTGGCTTCCCCTCGTCGGCCCGGATGCGTCGCCCATAGCGTGGCAGTTGGTCCATGGATTGGCGGTGGCGAGCGTAGCCGGTGGACTCTACGTCTTGTCCGGATCGTTGCTCGTGGCGGCGCTGTACCACGGCGTCTACCTTGCCCTCCTGACGAGCTTCGTCGTCCCTGCCGGAGCCACTCCCGCCTTGGCGATACAAGCTCCGGTCGGCACTGTGCTGGTGACCATGGCGGTTGCCGTGTTGCTTGTGGGGTTCGGGGCCCGTGAGCGCGGTTGGATCGGGCAGTTAGTGGAACGAAGGGCACGCGATGCTGCTGGCGATTGATATCGGAAACACCGAGATCACGCTCGGGCTGTTCGAGGTCGATCGCCTCATTGCCGATTGGCGCGTGACGACCGTGACAAGGCGGACGCCCGACGAGTGGGGAACCCTCCTCACGTCTTTTCTGAGTCATGCCGGACACTCGACGCACGAGGTAGGGGCGGTGGTGGCGGCGTCAGTGGCACCAGCGGTTACCGAGCCGCTCCTCGAGGGCGTCGAGGCGGCCGTGGGTATCGAGCCAGTGGAAGTGGGACCGACATCCACGCTCCCCATCGTGCTGGATGTCGAGGATCCTCTCACGGTAGGCGCGGATCGAGTCGTCAATACACTCGCCGCCGCTCGAACGTACGAGCGCGATACGATTGTCGTCGATTTCGGCACGGCCACGACCTTCGATTGTATCACCGCCGAGGGCAGGTTCCTCGGCGGGGTGATCGCGCCCGGGTTGCGAACCGCGGCTGACAACTTGAGCCAGCAGGCGGCGAAACTTCCAGTGACGGAGCTCTCGCCTCCGCGGCATGCCATCGGTCGTCGCACCGAGGAGTGCATCCGGGCCGGAGTGCTCTTCGGCACGGCCGATGCGATCGATGGAATCGTCCGCCGCATCAAGCGTGAATGGCCGACAGACACGACGCCGTATGTCGTGGCGACCGGCGGGCTTGCCCCCAAGGTGGTTCCGCTCTGCAGCGAGATCGAGCACACCGAGCAGAACCTCACGCTCCTCGGTCTCAAGATTGCGGCACGTCATCTCGGTCTGAATTGGTGAGAAGGTTCCGTTCCCGCAAACTGATGCATTAGACTCTCGAGCCCGGGGAGGCGTGCATCCAGGACTCCGGGGAGGTTGCTGTCGTCCGCTGCCGGGCGCGGACAGGGGCGGGAATATCCATCAACGGTCGACTCCGTCGCGGTGACGCCCCTCGTCGCGAGCGACCTGGCCATGACACCCATGGAGGCACGACACATGATTCGGTTTGCGCTCGTCGGCTGGCTCTCGTGGACCCTCATTCCCCCGTTCGCGTCGGCCCAACAAGTTCACGAGTCAGGGGCGGTCATGGAGGTGGTGGAGCGACTCTTCGACGCGATGCGTGCGGGAGACAGCGCGGCGGCCCGATCGACGTTCGCGGCGGATGCGAGGCTCATTGCGACCGCTGGACGAGATGGCCCCCAGCTCCGCGTGGATGCCGTCGATCGTTTCCTCGAGGCCATCGGGACGCCGCACGATCAAGTGTGGGACGAGCGCGTTTGGGATACGGAGGTCCGCATCGATGGTCCGCTGGCCACGGTCTGGACCCACTATTCATTCTATCTTGGCGATCGACTCAGCCATTGCGGGGTCGATTCCTTCCAGATGTTTCGGGGAAGCGCTGGATGGAAGATCGTGAGCGTCGCCGACACGCGGCGAGTCGAGGGATGCCCGGAGGACGCCCCGGAAAGCCGTTGAACCAGTTCTGGCTTTCGAGTACCTTGATGCGGCCTTGCCGCTGACCTCAGGAGAGCATCAGTATGGCAACATCGGCCCAGTTTGCCGACGCTGAACGGTACGACGTCCGCACGATCGTTGGCGGTGGTGTGACGCTGGGAGCCGCAACCGCCGTCGGCGTCGTGCTCTTCGCGCTCCTCTCTCGGGTGCTCGAGGGAAATGTCGAAACTGTCGTCCGCTCGGGACTGATCCTGGTTGGCGGTGCCGTGGCGAGCTATTTCCCGGCGGCGAGTGTTCGGCCGCGAAGCGCGGAGACCATCGCCTGGGCAGCTACCCTGGGGCTGCTCGGATCATTCACCTTCACCCTCCTCGACGTCGCTCTTCTCAGGCCCCTCAACGTCTATCACTGGACGTGGGATGCGATTGGCGGCGGTAGCGGCTTCTGGTACATCTCTGTCTGGTGGATGGGCTCGGCGGTGCTGGCCTGGCTCGGCGCCTGGGCCTACGCTCGCGCGGCGTGGCGGTCTGGGACGGCGAACATCCCTACCTTAGTCGGCCAGACGATCGGAATCACGATTCTGCTCTTCGCTGTGCTCGTGGGAATCGGGCTCCTCCCGTTCCACAGCGCGATCATGGCCCTCGCTTTTGCGCTCGCCCTCGTCGCGCAGGTTCCCCTGGCCGCGATGCACGCCCGGCGGTGAGCCCGGCCGCTTCCGGCCGCCTCATTCGCATTATCGGGTGGCTGCTCACGCCCGTTGCGGCGTGGGCAGCTTCCTTTTTCGGTGGCTGGGTCGGGGCCCTCGTCGGGGACGCAGCAGCCCCGGGTCGGTGGAGCGTTGGTCTTCTCGTGACGGGTGCCGCGCTCGGTGGGGCGGCCGGGTTGGTCGGGTGGCTCTGGTTGCTGAGACGAGGTCGGGGCGCTGCGGCCAATCCGCCGGCCGAGGAACCGTAGACTCGGTTGGGCGAGGAGCCCACGATCGCTGAGCGCGTCGGGATTGCCCCGACTGACTGATCTGCCTTGACGAGGCCAGCGCTCCGCCGGCCCTCCACGTGGGTTGTGGGCCTCTCTGCCGCCATCTCCTCCCGTGGTTGCCCTCGGCAACGAGGCGTTGACACGTCGTCGAAGTCCCCCGGCCGGGGGCGGTGGTGCGATGCCAACGGGTTGGCGGGGTGAGGAGTCGACCCAGTATCGCCGTTCCTCATGGAGAACGGGTCGTTGAGAATGTGCGCGTGAGATCAAGCCACGCGCTCGACTCGGTGAACGCCTCGTAGACGCATCTCCTACAAGAAGGAATCGACTGCGCGAGGCGTCGCCGCGCTGCCGGGCATCGGGTATCTTTGGCATCTGACAGCGCACAGGAGTGAGTCTCGCATGAAGCCTGTCGTGGACCGGAGGGTCTTCGATCGGATGGTGGCAATCCGTCGAGATCTCCACCGGCACCCGGAGCTCAGTTGGCAGGAAACCCGAACAGCCGAGCGTGTGTCGGATGCGCTAGCCTCGCTCGGCATTCTCTTCCGTCGCGTGGCAGGCACCGGCATCGTGGCCGATCTCCCAGGCCCGGATGGTGTGCCGCGAATCGCGCTACGAGCCGACATGGACGCGCTCCCCATCCACGAGGAGACCGAACTCCCGTTCGCGTCCATCCACGAGGGTGTAATGCACGCCTGCGGGCATGATGGTCATACCAGCATGCTCTTGGGAGCTGCTGAGCTTCTCGCCGTCGACGACCAGCTGCCGGCCCCTGTGCGGCTGATCTTCCAACCAGCCGAGGAGCTGGGGGCTGGTGCGAAGGCGATGGTCGAGGCCGGCGCCGTGGACGGCGTCGCCATGATCTTCGGTGGCCACCTGGACCGCCACTATCAAACGGGCTCTCTCGTCGTGACCGAGGGTGTGGTGAACGCGTCGACGGACAGCTTTCGAATCTGCATCACCGGGCAGGGTGCACACGCCGCAAGACCCCACGAGGCCATCGATGCTGTGGTGGTTGGCAGCCTGATCGTCATGGCAATTCAGACCATTGTCTCTCGCGAAGTGAATCCGGCCCATCCTTCGGTGATCACGGTGGGACGATTTCAAGCGGGTACGGCATCGAACGTGATCGCGGGCCAAGCGGAGCTCGAGGGGACCATCCGGTCGCAGGATCCCGAGGTCAGGACTCATCTCAGGAACTCGATTCGCCGGATCGCCGAATCGTCGGCCAAGCTGCACGACGCGGGCGTCACTGTGGAGGTCACAGAAGGTACGCCGTCGCTGCGTAATACGCCGGAGATGGCGAGTGTGGCCCGGGAAGCGGCGTCGCGCGTCGTCGGCCAGCTGGGTGTCTGCGAGCTCACCTACGCCAACATGGGGGCGGAAGACTTCAGCTGCTATCTCGAACGCGTGCCGGGGTGTTACATCCGCTTCGGTGCGCAGGTACCTGGGCGGGAGGGGTATCCGGCGCACTCCAGCAAGTTCGACTTTGACGAGGAGGCACTGGGCATCGGGGCGGCGTGGCTCTACGAAGTGGCTCGCGAGGCTGGGGAGACTCTGCGCCGGGGGGCCGGCTGGCACGCGACCGGTAGCTGATCGGGTCTTGAGATTACCTGGGGAGCAGGAGGCCAGGGTACGGATGCGGTGCGGCTTGGGGAACTCTTGGGGGCGAGACGCCCGACCCGCGCGCCTCGGGAGAGCGGAAGCCCGTGGGTCGTGCTCGACTCAGGAAGTTCGGATTACCTCCCAGGCTCGAACACGTCCTCCCGCACCGTGAGCGCGTCAATTCGCTCGCGGTCGACCTCGACCCCGATCCCCGGGCGACCTACGGGCACGGCGAGCATGCCGTCCGTCATGGTCCACTCGGGCCACACGATGTCTCGGTCCCAGTAGCGCGCCGACGGACTCACATCCCCCGGAATCTGGAAGTTCGGGAGCGACGCGACGGCCACGTTGTGAGCTCGACCGATGCCGCTCTCCAGCATTCCGCCGCACCACACCGGAATACCGTGGGTGGCGGCGAGGTCATGGATGTTCAGTGACGCCGCGTGGCCGCCGATCCGGCCTGGTTTGATGTTGATGATGCGGCCGCTTCCCAGGCTGATCATGTCCGACGCACGATCCGGACAGGTGATCGACTCGTCGAGGCAGATCGGAGTCTCGAGCTCACGCTGCAGCGTCGCATGGCGCACGAGATCGTCGTGTGCCAAGGGCTGTTCGATCATGAGGAGTCCAAAGGCGTCGAGCTCCCGCAGAGGAGCCGCCTCATCGAGCGTGTAGGCACTGTTGGCATCTACCATGACCGGTGCTTCGTACCCGAGTGCTTTCCGAACCGCCCGCACGAACGCCACGTCAGCACCGGGCGCGATCTTCAGCTTGATTCGTCGGTATCCCGCGGCGAGGGCGGCCCGTGCACGGTCGGTGAGGGTTTCCGGGTCTTGTTGGATCCCCAGCGAGATGCCCGTGGCGATTGCCGTCCGCGTTCCGCCCAGTAACTCCGACAGCGACACGCCGCGGCTCTTGGCCGCGAGATCCCAGCAGGCCATTTCGACTGAGGCCTTGGCCATCCGATGACCTCGAAACGCCTTCTCCAGCGTGAGATGCACCGCGGCGGCATCGTCAAATACCTGGCCGATGACACGCGGGATGATCCACGCGCGGAGAGCCAGCCAGGCAGTGTCCACGGTCTCTGGCGAATAGTGAGGTGCCTCGCCCGCAACGCATTCCCCCCATCCCACCATCCCGTCCGTCCCGACGACCTCCACCAAGGCGATGCGGCGCTCATGCGAAGCCCCGGATGAGATCCGGAACGCCTCCTTGAGTTTCAGACGGATTTCCCGCAGGACGATACGCGAGACCTGAAGCATCGGAATCACCGATCGTGGCGCTCGAGAACGTAGAAGCAACGCCAGTGGCTGGTTTCCCGTTCCAGTCCGCGCACGACGTATCCCCGCCCGAGGTAATGGACGAACGCGCGACGGGTGAGGACTCGCCATGCGCGAGCGAGATCTGGCCGTGTCCCCTTGAGTTCCTGGATGTCCGGCGGGATCTCGATGGAAACCCTCGGCTCGTCGGCGAGTTCTCCGCCGGCGATGGCATCTGGAATCACCGGGTCGAGCGTGACAAGCGCACCGGAGGGAAGGCCGACGGGGATGCCTGGGCTGGGTCGGGGTTCGCCATCGAGGCCCCACCGCACAATCAATCGGTCGCTTCCGATGACGCTGTCCGTCTTGCTGTCCGGATTGTCACCGTACATGTCCTGCACGTATTCCACGACCGAGGCCCCAAGGCGATTGAGATTGAGATGCGCATTACGGGCGACGAGGGGATCGTAACTCCAGTAAATCTGCTCGACGCCGAGCCTGCGGAGCTGCTCACGCTGGTAGTGCTTCAGCTGTTGGCCCACTCCGCACCCGCGAAGGGTCTCGGTGACGGCCAGCATGTGAGACCAGTGGGTCGGGCGGCCCTCTCTGAGCCCGGTGAGGCCGTAGACGAACCCCACCAGCCGGCCGTTCTGATCGAACGCGCCCGCGGCAATTCCCCCCACCTTCTGTGAGACCATGAGCATCGTGGGGGGCACCAGTTCGTGGCAATCCTCCCCCCACGTCTCACGCTGGAGCGCCAAACAGTTCTCGAACTCCCTCTCGTTCTCGAGAGGGCGAATGGTCAAAGCACGAGGGGGATCGGGACGATGACTCGAAGACTCACTCATGGTGCCTCCGGTCTCGAAAGATCTATGTCCGCGCCCCACGCGCGACAAGGGAACACGAGTGTCAGAGGGTCTGGCCCCGTACAGGGAACCGTGTGTCCCATCCGACTGTTAGCGTCAATATGCCCGTAATCCCGTTGTAATCCCGAACTTGACACGGGGCGGGGGGGAGCCCAGCGTTAGTGCCTTGTGTAAGCTCGACAAGATCAGTTTCATCGAGATGGAGGTGTGATGCGCATCGTATCCCGCAGCGCGTATCTCGTCCCAGCCGCCGCGCTAATGCTTGGAGCATGTGGTGGTGGGGAGCAGCAGACCCAGGCGCAGCCGTGTCAACCATGCGCCCCAGAACAGATGGTCGATGCCTCGATGGTCCGGCAGGGGGACAACGCCCTCCACAGCGGCACACCCCAGGCGCAGCTGGTGGCTCGGGGGGGTGAACTGTGGGACGACATGTCGCTGTCCGGTAGCGGTGGTGTGGCGTGCTCGTCGTGCCACGTGAACAACTACGGACAGATGCAAGCGTCGTTCGCTGAGCCATACCCTCATCAAGTGGCAATGGCGAAGCAGCGCGCGGGGCTGGATGAAGTCACCGCCGCCGAAATGGTACAGCTCTGCATGGTGATCCCGATGGGGGCGCAGCCCCTGGCGTGGAACTCGGTGGAGCTCGCGGCGCTCGCCGCCTACGTCGAGGACATTCAGCAGGGATTCGATGCGTCGATGGCCCCGGGAGCGAACCCCTGTAACCCGTGCGCGGGCAATCCTTGTAACCCGTGCGGCGGGCGGTAGCTTACCGCGTTTTTGCAGAACCTGGCTCGACAGGCTTGCGGGGCCCAGGCGGCGTATGCCGCCGATCACCCTTTCATCTCGGTTCCAGGAGGAGCGATGCGCACCGCCAAAAAGAGTGGATACTTGTTTGCCGTGCTGTTGCTGGCCGTCAGCGCCTGTGCTGGCGGCGAAGAAGCCGGAGCGGGCGAGGCGGCCCAGCCGTGCCAGCCGTGCGCGGCCGCTCAGCCTTGCGCGGCGGATACCATGCCCGCCCAGCCATGTAATCCCTGCGCGGCCAATCCCTGCAACCCCTGCGCGACGAACCCGTGTAATCCATGCGGGGGAGGCCACTAGTCTCCGCGCCCAGGGCCTCATCTGACGCAGGGCACGGCACACTCACGTTGGCTGTCGCACTGACCGAGGCCCGGCGCTACCACGCCGGGCCTTTCCGTGGGATGGTCGCGGCGTCGGTTGCTTTCTTGACGCTCGCATGCTGGGAGAGCCCACCCGTCTTCCGAGAGGACGCGCGCGCGTTCCGCACGCCGGACGCGTTTGTGAGCAGCTATTGGGACCGCCCCATCCCGCTGCAGGGTGCGCCACCCGATTCGTTTGCCCCCCTCGAAGCATCCCTCCACCCGAGCGACTGCGGCACCTGCCATCCCGCTCAGTACGCGGATTGGCGGACGAGCATTCACGCCCATTCGTATTCTCCCGGGCTCTCGGGACAGCTGGTCAACTGGGAGGAGTCCCACTACTCGACCGTCCGCTCGTGCTTGGCCTGCCATGCACCGCTCTCCGAACAGTCGGCGCAGGTTCCCGATACGAGTGGACGTTTGGTCGGTAATCCCTTCTTCGTGAGGGATCTGCAAGGGGAGGGGCTCGTCTGCGCGGCCTGCCATGTGCGGGGCTGGAGGCGCTACGGCCCCCCACGCCGTGACGGCTCTCTCGATCCATCGCCAGTCGGAGCGCCTCACAGTGGTGTGACAAGAACGCCCTTCTTCGAGGATTCGCGGTTTTGCGCCGGATGTCATCAATTCGCGCAGCCAGCTCCCAACGGAAAATCCCTGCAGAACACGGTGGTGGAGTGGGGGCGAAGCCGTTATGCGGAGGAGGGGGTCATCTGCCAAACGTGTCACATGCCGGACCGGCGGCATCTGTGGCGCGGCATCCAGGATTCCGCGATGGTCGCTGACGGAGTCACGATCGAGTGGGTCAGGTCGATGCCCGGCGGCTCAGCCACCCTCGGTCTTCGTGTCACGAACACCGGGACAGGACATCGCTTTCCGACATACGTGACGCCCAAGGTGCGAGTGGAAATCGCGTTGCTCAACGCGGGGCGGCAAGCCATCCAAGGAACGACGGTCGATGGTCTCATTGGTCGAGAGGTGAGTGCGGAGAGCGGTGCGTGGGTCGAGCATTGGGACACCCGCCTGGCGCCGGATAGTAGTCTGACCGTGCGCGTGTCTCCGGCCTCCGAAGCTCGCTTCGCCCGAGGCAGGGTGACCGTCTTTCCCGATGGGTTCTACAACGCCCTCTTCTCGAAGATGCTCGCCGGCTCGCTCACCGACACGTCGCGGGCGCTCATTACCGCTGCACACCGGCGAACGCTCGAGAGCGTGTACAGCATCTTCGACTCGATCGTCGCCCTTCGCTCACCGAGCGAAGCGACCGGAAGCGGTCCCGCGCGCTCGCCAGCACGCCCAGGTCGAATGAACTAGCGCAGCGGCCGAGACGGTGGCAGCGGTACGATGAGCACCTGGTCTGTGGTGAACATGGGGATGAGGATTCGGCTGCGGCGGTGGTCATACCCGATATCCGCCGGAGCTTCAACGTCCTCCACCACTGGGGCGAATTGTGGTCCTGGGCCCATTCGGTACACCGCCCGGCCCTGCCAACTCGATACCAGGATGGACCCGTCGGCGAGCCGGACTACGCCGTCCAGCTGGCCATTGGGGGGACTCGGCAGGCCGCTGGTCTGGCCCGACTCCACGTCGATGTGGAACATGGTGCCGGTCCCGAACGACACCAGGATCAGTCGCTCGGGCGCCGCCGCGAGGCCGTTTGGCCGACCGAGCGTGGCGCCGGCCGTAAGTCGCACCGGAGTCCCGACCGCATCGAATCGGTAGACCGCATCCGTCCCGGTTGGCTCGAGGCCTCCAGCCCCTGCCCGAAGGCCACTGTCGCTGACGTAGACGGTCCCCGCGGCATCGACGACGACATCGTTGAGGAATGACGCCCCCCGGATGGCCCAGGACCCAACAGGGGCACCCGTGGTGCGATCGAAGAGACGTACCGACGTGATGTCGGCAACGAACAGGGTGTCTCCGCTAATGGCCATCCCTTTCGGTGCATTCAACGTGATGCCGGACGACTCGCCGTCGATCCACTTGAGGGCGAGCACATCCCCGTTCGGTCCCAGCTGCGAGATGAAGCCGTTCCCGTCGACTGCGAGCGGGTTGCCGTTGATGTTCGAAACGAGATACACATCTCCGATGGAGTCGTGCAGCACGGATTCAGGGGTTTGGAACCCGACGTTTGAAACGGAGAGTCGTTGATCCTCCGTCCCGCGGGGGTCCTCAGCAGTGCAGGCGACACCGGTCAGCAGTGCGGCGACAACGGTGAGTCGCAGTCTCGTCATCGAGCGCCCTCTTCGATCGAGTGGTCGTGCGATGTGCATGGTGGCGTAGAAGATATGCCGCATGGGAGGGGCTAGCTATGTGCCGGCCACTGCGCGAGGATGTGATGGATAGCACGGAGCCTCCGGCCGGGGACGGGCTAGCTTGCCGGACACGGCTCACGAATTCGAGTAGGACTCATGCCGGGGCGCCGTCCCGGTGTGTGACCTCGGGCCCGAGTCGAGTCCCATCAGAGGAGGTATTCATGCAGACCATCTTTCGAACCTCCACCGTCCTCGCGATCGTGACGCTCTTGTGCACGGGCGTCGCTGCGGCCCAGGAAAGTGAGGTCTCGATCGAGACCACCCTGGCGCGCGATGTGGTGGATCGGATGCCTGTTGACACCGGGAGTGCGTTTTCGGGGGACGTGGGCAGGATCTTCTTGTGGACGCGCGTGACCGGCGCGGCCGGGGAGAGCCTGTCTCACGTCTGGATCCATGGCCCCCACGAGGCGGTCGTGGAACTGAACGTTGGCGGCTCGCCATGGCGGACCTGGAGCAGCCGCAGCATCAATCCCGAGTGGACGGGTGAGTGGAAGGTCGAGGTACGGAATGCGGCTGGTGAGGTCCTGAAGACCGTCGCGTTCACGGTCGGGTAAGCGTGGGGGGGCCGCGGCTACCGGCTGCAGGGGCGTGACCGCTCCTGCAGCCGGTTTGCATTGGTGACCACTACGAGCCGAGGGTAAACAAGCCGGCGAAGGCAGCGAGGGCAGCGTTCGCGAGGATCCACAGCGTCCCGACGATCGCGAGCGGTCCCGTGAGGCGCTTCGTTCCGCTTCGCACCTGATTCCCAAGCGCCAGGAGAAACACGTTCCAAGCGCCGAATACCGTGAAGAGATTCGCGAGTCGGTGCAGAAACGGTTGGCGGGCCTCGTCGAAGAGGAAGCCCAGCGAGAGGGGGCTTGCGCCTGGCGTTTCGAATCCGGGAATCCCCACCCGCATCAGCGCGACTGTCACGACCACACCCAAGAGCTGCGGAAGATAGGCGTGTGTCGTGATGGCGAACTCGTCCTTGAAGCCTATTTGCTCGGCGCCGGTGCGCCGAAGATGAGCATCAGCACGAGTGTCACCACTGTAAGGATGAGCAGGGAGAACACAACGCTCCCTGCGAACAGGATCGCGCGAGTCGAGATGCTCCCTGCGCGCTCGATCATCCGGTCGACGTCTTCCTCCGTGAAGCGTTCGGGCGCTCGCGCGCGGAACGATAAGGCCTGGTTCCGGGCCCCCTCTTGGAGGGCGGCCCGCGGTGGACCGAGCGGGCCGACGGCGGAGACCAGCACGAGGAGCAGGAGCGGGACCGCCGCCCGTGGACCGGAGGTCAGCCGCTGGAAGACCAGTCCTGGCTCGTCAAAGATCCGAAGGGCCAGCCACCACGACTCTCTCAGTCCGTGTTCGGGCATTGGGTCCTCGTTCTTTCCGTTCAGCTGGAGATCAGCACACGATCCCCGCCGCGTAGGGGCCGCGAACGGCGCGGCTCACAATGCGTATGCGACTCGCCGCCCACTCGGCAGCGGTTCCTTCCGGTCCGACGACGGCGTGGCGGCGGTCTCCGTCCACGAGCAGCCCGGAGACCTGCGGGTTCAGTTCCACTTGCACATCGTAGCAGCCGTTGGGCGGGCGGACGCCGGCTACGAACGTCTGGGTCGGGAGGGAATCGAGGGAAGGGTAGGTCATGTACCCAGCGGTCGGCCGCACGTTCGCCGGCGCTTCCACTCCACGGTCTTCGGGTGTAGCCAGGAGCGCCAGGGCGCCCACCACCGTTTGGCGCGGAATGCCGATCCGCAGGCCGCGCCATGAGCGATTGGGTACGCTGAAGGTAAGGGCGTAGACGCGGCCGTTCAGAGCGTCCACCACGAGGTCGTCCCCGTACGAGTAGCGGGCCAATTGGGGCGCAGTGGGGTGCGCCCGCGGGCTGCGGGTACCCAGGACGGCAAAGACCGTGCTGACCGGTGCGTTCGGTTCGATTGGCAGGGGCCGGACTTCGCCCTGAAACGGCACCGGACGCGGCTGCGGGACAAAGCGGGGGCCGGAGCTGGCCAGGACCAAGACGCCGAGGACCACGATGAGCAGCACGCCAATCACGATCGACCGCGGGCGGCCTAGCTGCCACAGGAATTCCTCTATCCGCCCGATGTCCGCTGCCGGTACCCGGGGTTGCGGCGTCAGCGTGGAGGCTGGGGCCATATCCGCGGGTGCGGTGTCTGGTGCGGACCTGCCGTCACCCGTCGTGGCTGGTGACCCGGCTTTCGCATCCGTCCGCCGGGTCGCCCGGGCGAGTTCCTTCATGATGGCAGCTTCGCCACCACCCTCCCTCTCGCGAGCGCACGCGGGGCAGCCCCGGGGATTCTCGTCGTTGTAGGGGATCTTGTGCGTGGGGCAGCGAACCAGGGCCATACGCGCGGCTAGATCCGAGGCAGGGTCACCCCCTGCTGTGCTTGATACTTCCCGTGCTTGTCCGCGTAAGACACGTCACACACGTCATCTTCATCCGCCTCGAAGAATAACACCTGTGCGATACCCTCGTTGGCGTAGATCTTCGCCGGCAGGGGCGTGGTGTTCGAGATCTCGAGGGTGACATGGCCCTCCCATTCCGGTTCGAAGGGGGTCACGTTGGTGATGATTCCACACCGGGCGTATGTACTCTTGCCTACGCAGATGGTGAGGACGTCGCGGGGAATGCGGAAGTACTCCACGGACCGCGCGAGCGCGAACGAGTTTGGTGGGATGATGCAGTGGTCTCCCTCGACCTCCACGAACGAGTTGGGATCGAAGCACTTAGGGTCTACCACGGGCGAATGCACGTTGGTGAAGATGCGGAACTCCCTGGCGACTCGCATGTCGTAGCCGTAGGACGAGACCCCGTAGCTGATCACCCCAGCTCGCATCTGCGAATCCGCGAACGGGTCGATCATGTGACGTTCCCGCACCATCCGGCGGATCCAGCGATCTGACTTGATGGACATGACGTTCTGCGCACTCCGAATTCTTGACTGTTGGTCGGTTCCCATTCCGTGACGCATGCCGCGGGGCAGCCCCGGGATGGGATGCGGCGCCTAAAGATACGAGGCGTTAGCTGTTGCGCCACTTGAGTTTGCTTGACACTGCAACTCGTCACTCGCTAACTTGCGTCTCCGGGATTAGTGAAATTTTTCACGAGCGCGGAGATTCATGCTCCAGGAGTACGTTCCGCTCCTTCTGCTGATGGGGTTCGTGGTGGTCAACGCGGTGGCGCTTCTCGCGTTTTCCGTGCTTGCCTCACCGCAGCGTCCCACCGCCGTGAAGGCCACGCCCTACGAATCGGGCATGCCGCCCTTGGGCGGCACGCGAGAGCGGTTCAGCGTGAAGTTCTATCTGGTCGCGATGCTGTTCATCGTGTTCGACATCGAGACGGTTTTCATGATTCCTTGGGGTGTAGCGTACCGCCAACTGGGCCTCTTTGGGCTCGTGGAAATGCTGATCTTCATTCTCATCCTCTTCGTCGGGTATGTCTATGCCTGGAAGAGAGGAGCGCTGGAATGGGATTGACCTCGAACAGTTCCACCGCGGGGCCCGAGCAGGAGAGCTCAGGGGCCCGGAGCGTGGTTTCGCAGGTTTCTCCGAATTGGCTGACGACTCGCCTCGACTTTCTCGTGAACTGGGCTCGCGCGAACAGTCTCTGGCCGATGCCGTTCGGGACTGCATGTTGCGCCATCGAGTTCATGGCGACGGCAGCGGGTCGCTTCGATCTCGCCCGGTTCGGCATGGAGCGTATGAGCTTTTCGCCCAGGCAGGCCGACGTTCTCATCTGCGCCGGTCGCCTGCCATTCAAGCTCGCGCCGGTGATTCGCCGCATCTACGATCAGATGCCACAGCCCAAGTGGGTCGTGTCGATGGGAGCGTGCGCGTCGTCCGGCGGCATCTTTGACAACTACGCCATGGTGCAGGGCATCGACACCGTCGTTCCGGTTGACGTGTACGTTCCAGGGTGCCCGCCTCGGCCTGAGGGCTTGCTGTACGGCATCCTGCTGCTCCAGAAGAAGGTGAAAGGCGAGACGCTCACCGATCCCGTCCTTCGCGAGGAGCGTCCCATCGAGCCCGGCGGTCTCCGTATTCCTCCTCGGCTCGTCGACGAGTTGTCGGAGCCGTTTGGCAACTCGATTCATCAAACTCGCTCGGCGTAGTCCGCTGGTGAATCCATCGGTCGAGTTACTCCGGCGGGAGTTCGGCGGCACGATCGGGCGCGCCCTCGAATCGTGCGGCATGACCATCGTCTTCGTCGACCCCGCGAGCGTGCGCGAGGTGGTGGGGTGGCTGAAGGAAACTCCCGGCCAAGACTACAACTACCTCGTGGACCTCACCGCGGTCGAATACCGGGACCCAGAGCGTCCCATCGAGGTCGTGTATCTCCTCAGAGCCTTGGACCGGGGGGAGGAGCTCCGGGTCAAGGCCGAGTTGCCCAAGCACGACACGCTCGAGATTGACTCTGTTGTGCCGCTGTGGCATGGAGCCGATTGGATGGAGCGGGAGGTGTACGACATGTTCGGTATCACCTTCCGCGGCCATCCGGATCTCCGGCGCATTCTGATGTGGGAGACCTACCAGGAAGGATTTCCCCTTCGGAAGGACTTCCCGCTTCGGGGACGGTTCTCTCGGTCGGAGCAGGTGCGTCAGGCCCTCAGTGCGAATCCCGAGGCGCACTACTCCATGGACGAACTCTCTGTCTTCGGAGCATATCACGATCTCCCGATGGACATGCGCGAGCGGCTGGCTCGCGGCGCCCGTGGTGAGATTCCAGAACCCGAGGACGTCGATGGTGGAGAAGATGGGTAAGAAGCGGACCATCGAGCTTGGGGTTGCCACGACCGGTGTCGATGCCCGGGGTCGGGCCGCACGCCTGCCGCTGGGTGTACCGTTGGAGGCCGCCGAGTCGTCGCCAGAGCCAGATTTCGGCGCGGAGCACATGCTCATCAACATCGGGCCGCAACACCCGGCCACCCACGGTGTGTTACGCCTTGTTGTGGAGCTGGACGGCGAGGTGGTCGTGCGGGTGATTCCGCATGTCGGGTACTTGCATTCGGGGTTCGAGAAGCTCGGTGAGTATCGGCACTACAACCAGATCATTCCGCTCTCGGATAGGACCGACTACCTAGCGCCCATGGCCAACAACGTCGGCGTCGCACTGGCCGCGGAAAAGCTGATGGGTATCGAGATCACGGAGCGTTGCAAGGTGCTTCGGGTGATCGCCTGCGAGATGAGTCGGGTCATCTCGCACTTGGTCTGGGCCGGCACGACCGCCATCGACATCGGGGCGTTCACGCCGTTCCTGTGGACCTTTTACGAGCGGGAGCGCATCTACAACCTGCAGGAGATGTGGACGGGAGCGCGCCTCACCACGAGCCTGACGCGGGTGGGTGGCCTGATGGCAGACATCCCTGATGGCTTCACCGATGGACTCCGCGCGTGGTGCCGAAACGTCTTCAAGACCATGGACGAGCTCGATCGTCTCCTGACGCGAAACGCGATCTGGTGCTCGCGCACGCAGGGGATCGGCGTATTGACGGCGGAAGAGGCCATCAACTACTCGCTCTCGGGACCGATGTTGCGAGCGAGCGGTGTTGCGTATGACATCCGGAAGGACCGTCCGTATCTCGACTACGAGACCTACGAATTCGACGTTCCCATCGGTGAGCACGGTGACGTGTACGATCGCTATCTCGTTCGCCTAGAGGAGATCCGTCAGTCGGTGCGGATCCTCGAGCAGGCCCTGGACCGCTTACCCGACGGACCCATCAACATCGATGATCCCCGTGTCATCCTGCCCCCCAAATCGGCAGCCATGAACGACATGGAAGCCATGATCTTCCATTTCAAGCAGGTCATGGAAGGGGTACGGGCGCCCGTGGGCGAGGCGTACGTTCCCATCGAAAACGGGAAGGGCGAGCAGGGGAACTATTTCGTTTCGGACGGGACGGCGAAGCCCGTCCGGTGGCGGATTCGCCCGCCGTCGTTTATCAATCTCGCCTCGCTGCCAAAGATGGCGGAAGGTCACCTCTTCGCGGACCTGATCGCCGTCAACGCAAGCGTGGATATCGTGATGGGTGAGGTAGACCGGTAAGACCAGCCCGACCCAGAGCCAGCATTCATGCACGAGACGACTGCCAACGAACCGGTGTTCACCGGAAAGCGTCGCGCCAAGCTCGACGAGATTCTGAAGCGCTATCCCACGAAGCAGGCAGCGCTGCTTCCGGCGCTCTGGATGGTACAGGAACACCAACAATGGATCTCTGACGCCGCCATGGCGGAAGTGGCCGATGTCCTGGAGCTGACGCCGGCGTACGTCAAGGGCGTCGTGACGTTTTACACCATGTACCACCGCCATCCGGTGGGGGAACACTTTGTACAGGTCTGCACGACGACGCCATGTAACGTTTGTGGAGCGGAGGATGTGGTGCAGGCACTGCTCGAGCAGACCGGGTGTAGGGAGCTGGGGGCCACTTCGCCCGATGGCAGATTCACGGTCATCGAGGTGGAATGCCTCGGCGCGTGCGGGTTCGCGACTCCCGTCCTCATCAACGACGATTTCATCGAGAACGTGACCCCAGAACGAGTGCCTGAGATCCTGGCAAGATATCGATGATGCGAAGTGAACGAGTTGGGAGTCGGCAGCGTTTGGCCGCCCGCGGGGAGAAGGGTGTCTGAATGGGGTATCCTCACGAGCCACATCGCAGCGAGACGCAGGTTCTCAGCACCCACTTCGGCGACGCCGCTGCGAGGACCTACGACGGATGGGTGAGTCGGGGCGGATACAAGGCCCTCGAGAAAGCCCTCTCCTTGGAGCCGGCCCAGGTCATCGAGGAGGTAAAGGGATCGGGACTCCGTGGCCGAGGTGGAGCGGGATTCCCCACGGGTCTGAAGTGGTCGTTCATGCCGAAAGAGAAGTCCAAACCGCACTACCTCTGCTGCAACGCCGACGAATCGGAACCCGGCACCTTCAAAGACCGGGAAATCATGCGGTGGACCCCTCACCAGTTGATCGAGGGTTGCGCCATCGCCCAGTACGCCATCCAGGCAGAAATCACCTACATCTACATTCGAGGGGAATTCACCGAGCCATTGCGAATCATGGAGGAGGCGCTCCGCGAGGCGTACGACCGCGGCGCGCTCGGCCCCAACGCGCTCGGCACGGGTATGCGGCTGGACATGTTTATCCACCGGGGTGCCGGCGCGTACATCTGTGGCGAAGAAACGGCGCTGATGAATTCCATCGAGGGCAAGCGTGGGAATCCCCGTGTGAGGCCGCCATTTCCCGCCGCGTATGGCGTCTTCGGAATGCCCACGACCATCAACAACGTCGAAACCCTCGCTTCCGTACCGCACATCCTCACGCGCGGTGCGGGCTGGTACAAGGCGATGTCGCGTTCGAGTCCAAAGAGCACCGGGACGAAGCTCTTCAGCGTTTGTGGAAATGTGCGGAAGCCTGGCAACTACGAGGTGGAAATGGGGTTCCCCCTCGGCGAGCTCATTCACGAGCTCTGCGGGGGCATGCGCGAGGGACGGACGCTCAAGGCCTGCATTCCGGGCGGATCGTCGGTGCCCGTTCTGAACAAGGAAGAATCGGAGGCCTGCCTCCTCGACTACGAGGGGGTCGTCGAGGCGGGCTCCATGTTGGGCTCGGGTGGCGTGATCGTCCTGGACGATAGCACCGACATGGTGTACCAGATCATGCGGCTGGCGCGGTTCTACGCCCACGAGTCCTGCGCCCAGTGTACGCAGTGTCGCGAAGGGACAGCGTGGACAGTGCGAATCCTCGAGAAGATTCTCGCTGGAGAGGGTGAGGCGGAGGATCTGGATCTCCTATTGGACCTCGCCGAGCAGATGACCGGGAGGACGATCTGTGTGCTGAGCGACTCGTGCGCCGCCCCCGTCGTCAGCGGTATCAAGAAGTTTCGGAACGAGTTTGAGGCCTACATCAGCGGTGCCAGGCAACCCGCCGGCGCCCTGGTCTGAGGGGATCGATGGCTGAGCACGAACTGGTCACACTCACCATCGAGGGCACAGAGGTTGCCGTGCCCAAGGGGACCACGATACTCGAAGCCGCCAAGCAGGCGGGTGTTCTGATTCCACACTACTGCTATCACCCCGGTCTGCCCATCGTGGGCGTATGCCGGATGTGTCTCGTGGACGTCGAGGGCGTACCGAAACTCCAGATCGGGTGCCAGGCCCAAGTGGTGGAGGGGCAGGTGGTTCATGTTTTCTCGGAGGAAGCCCAGAAGGCCCGGCAGAGTGTGCTCGAATTCCTTCTGATCAATCACCCTCTCGATTGCCCGATCTGCGACCAGGCTGGCGAGTGTGAGCTTCAGGACTTCGTGTTCCAGGAAGGGCGTGCCCGCACGCGATACACGCCGACCTACGCCAAGCGATTCAATCCGGTTGAGGATTTCGGTGGGGACGTCATCTATGTCCCGAATAGGTGTATTCTGTGCACTCGATGCGTGCGGTTTATGGACCACGTCGCGGACGATCCCATCTTGAACGTGAGCGAGCGTGGCGATCGCGCCTTCATCGGCGTTCATCCGGATCGGGAGTTGGATCACGCGTGGGCCGGCAACGTCGTGGACCTCTGTCCGGTGGGTTCGCTGCTGTCCAAAGACTTCCTCCACAAGGCCCGCGCCTGGGAGCTCGACAAAACAGCCAGCGTGTGCACGGGTTGTTCGCAGGGCTGCAATGTGAACCTCGACAGTCGAAACAACCTGGTCGTGCGAATTCGCCCCCGCGCCAACCTCGACCTGAACCAATACTTCATCTGCGACCACGGCCGACTCGACTACCGCTGGATCAATCGGGGCGATCGCATCGATGCACCGCTCGTCCAGCACGGGGGTGGGCTGGTGGCGACGGACTGGGACCATGCCCTGGCGACAACGGTCTCGGCCATCAAGGGTGCCAGCGGACGCGCGGTCGCACTCGTCTCTCCCGGCGCTTCCTGCGAAGCGCTGTACCTGACGAAAGCCGTCTTGCAAGGATTTGACCTCCGGGTGGCCTTCCGGGTCGAGCGCGTGGAGGGCGAGGCTCCACTCCCCGGGGTGCCGAACCTCGCCCTTCGCAGCGAGCGGGCCCCCAACGTGTCGGGCGCGAGGCTCCTCGGTTTCGCGGAGGACTTCGACGACGCCATCGGAGCATTGGACCGGGTGTCTTTGCTCCTGGTGCTCGACGAGGCTCTGGACGGGGTCAGCGCCGAGCTCCTGGCCCAGGCAGGCACAGTCATCCACTTGGGCACGGTCTTACCGGACGCAATTCGGAAGGCCCAGGCCGTACTCCCGATCACGAACGTCGCGGAAGAAGACGGCACCTTCGTGAATCGCGATCGGCGTGTGCAACGCTACTTTCAGGCGAAAGCGGCTCCGGGGATGGCGCGGCCGGCATGGTGGGTCCTGAGTGAGCTGCTCAACCAGCTCGCGTTGGGCGAGCCGCTCGCCGACGCGGAGGAGGCGTTCGCACGGATGGCGGAGGCGGAGCCAGCCTTTTCGGGGCTCTCGTATCACCGTCTCGGTTACCAAGGCGTGGTGCTCAACGGGGTACGGGTCGCGGGAGCGGTGTGATGACGCCGGAGCTCAAGGGGTTTCTCCTCGTCGCGATTGCCCGGATGCTGGCGGTGTTCGGCGCTCTGATGGTGGGCGTGATGCTCGTCATCTGGGCCGAGCGGCGGGTCAGTGGCTTCATACAGGATCGGCTTGGTCCCAATCGTGTGGGGCCCGCGGGGTTGCTCCAGTCGGTCGCGGATGGTGTCAAGAACTTCATGAAGGAGGAAGCGTTTCCGCGGCAGGCTGATCCGGTCCTCTTCCTCATCGCCCCGGCCATGTCGTTTATCCCGGCCCTGCTGTTGTTCGCGGTCATTCCTTTCGCCGCCCCGATTCCGGGCTTCGATGTCACAGTCAGTCTTCCTGGCCTACGGTGGCTCGGTCGGTGGGTGTACGAAGGCCCTATTCCGATGGTGGTGGCGGATCTGCCCATTGGGTTCTTGCTCATCCTCGCCGTCTCCAGCCTCGGGGTGTACGGCATCGTGTTGGCGGGCTGGTCGTCTAACAGCAAGTACGCGTTCCTGGGGGGGCTCCGGGCGAGTGCGCAGATGATCAGTTACGAAGTCGCGCTCGGAATGAGCATCATCGCGGTCCTGATCCTGGCGGGCAACGTCACGCTCTCCGCCGTGATTGCGGCGCAGCAGGAGTCCGTGTGGTTTGTCGTGGCCCTCACGCTGGGCTTTCTCATGTTCATGATCTCGGCGCTCGCGGAGACCAACCGGCTTCCCTTCGACCTGCCGGAGGCGGAAGCGGAGCTGGTCGCGGGATATCACACCGAATACAGCTCGATGAGGTTCGCGTTCTTCTTCATCGCCGAGTACGCTGCGCTGATTACCATGTCGGCCTTGATCTCCACACTCTTCTTTGGTGGTTGGGATATCCCCTTCACGACGTGGGACGAGGGACCAGCGTCGGTCCTGCGGACGCTGGCCACGCTGGGTGCGTTCACGATGAAGACGATGTTCTTCATCTTCGCCTACATCTGGATTCGCTGGACGCTTCCTCGATTCCGGTATGACCAGTTGATGGCCCTGGGGTGGAAGTTCCTCCTTCCAACGGCGTTGGGATACATCCTGCTCATCGCAACGGTCGTGTGGGCATTGGACACCGTGCCGATCGCGTTCGGCCCAGCGTACGGCGGGGTGCTGTTCGGCGTGAACCTCCTGCTTCTGTACGGACTGTTCTGGCTGCTGGACCGCGGGCGGCTGTTTGCCGGCGGATTGCAGCGCGAGAGGCGGCGGTGATGGCTATCGGGGTGAAGGTGATGAAGCGGCCGAGTCAGGAGGTCAATTACCTCCGATCGGCGCTCAAGGGCATGGCTTTGACATTCAGTCACCTCTTCCGGCCCAAGGTCACGATGGAATACCCGGAGGAGAAGGCAACGGATGAGTGGACGATCTCTGCGCGCTGGCGGGGAACCCATCGGATGCTCACCGACGAGCAAGGGCGAGCCAAGTGTGTCGCGTGTGGCCTGTGTCCCCAGATTTGCCCCGCGAACTGCATCAAGCTCGTGCCCGGCGAGGATGAGGAAGGTCATCGGTATCCGCTGATCTACGAGATCGACGAGTTCCGCTGCGTCTTCTGTGGCTACTGCCAAGAGGTTTGCCCCGAGGAGGCGATCCACGTCGGCGTCCATTACGAGAACGCGGAGTACCAGCGAGGGCGCTTCGTCTACGACCTCGAGCGCCTGTGTGCACAGACGCACCCCGTGTCGTCGCTCTGGGATCCCTCCGACCCCAAGGGAGAGTAGCGTGACGACAGTCGTATTCTGGTTCTTCGCCACAACGGCCATCGTGTCCGCGTTCCTCTGCATCACGCGGCGGAGCCCAGTGGCGAGCGCCCTCTGGCTCGTGAATACGCTCTTTTCGCTGGCCGCCATCTTCGTGTTGCTGGACGCGCATTTCATCGCCGCCATTCAAGTGCTGGTGTACGCAGGCGCCATCATGGTCCTCTTTCTGTTCGTGATCATGCTCCTCAACGTCGGGCGTAGTGAGCCGAGTGACATGGTGGGTTGGACGGGGAGGATCGTGATGCTGGCCATCGGAGGACTCTTGGCGGCGGAGCTGTGGGTGGTCACTCGCATCGTGCCGGTGGATGAGATCCGGCTTCCTGCCGGGGCACTGCGGCGGATGACGGAAGAGCAGGGTGCCGTAGGCGTGATCAGCGATAGGCTCTTTCGCGACTATCTCGTGCCCTTCGAGCTCACATCCGTTCTCCTGCTGGCCGCGATCGTTGGGGCGGTCGTGCTCGCGAAGAGGCGGCTCTGATGCTCCTAGGTGAGTCCCTCGCCGTCTCGGCGATTCTGTTCAGCCTCGGCGTGGCAGGCGTCCTGCTGCGCCGCAACGCCATCATCATCTTCATGTGCATCGAGCTGATGCTCAACGCGGTGAACCTGTCGTTCGTCGCACTTGCCCAGCAGCTCGGTCAGGATGGCCAAGTCTTCGTGTTTTTCGTCATGGCGGTAGCGGCGGCTGAGGCGGCGGTGGGATTGGCAATCGTCATCGCGATTTATCGCCACAAGCCCACTGTCAACGTCAAACAGATCAACTTGCTCAGAGGATGATGCCGGAATCAGTCGGGTTTGCGTGGCTCATCGTGTTGCTGCCGCTGGCGGGGTTCGTGGCGAACGGCTGGCTTAGCTTCGTGCGACCCGATGCAAAGCGCGCGGTGAGCGTGATCGGCGTCGGATCGGTGGCGTTGGCGTTCCTGATCGGCCTCACCGTCGTCGCGGGTGCGGCATCCGCTTCCGGGACCGAGCCCCTGGTGCTGCACTACTGGGACTGGATGCCTGTGGGGAGTCTGCGGGTCGAGGTCGCGCTCCAGGTCGATCAGCTGTCCGCAGTCATGGTTCTGGTCGTCACCGGAGTCGGCACGCTGATCCATCTGTTCAGCGTCGGCTACATGCACGAGGAACCAGGGTACGCGCGCTATTTCGCGTATCTGAACCTGTTCATCTTTTTCATGTTGATCCTCGTGCTGGGCGCCAACTTCCCGTTGATGTTCGTTGGGTGGGAGGGCGTGGGGCTGTGCAGCTACCTCCTCATTGGCTTCTGGTTCGAGGTGGAGGCATACGCGAACGCCGGCAAGAAGGCGTTCATCATGAACCGGATCGGGGACTTCGGCTTCCTCGTAGCAATGTTCATGATCTTCCAGCAGGTGGGGAGCCTGGACTTCGTTGAAGTGTTCGAAGTGGCACCTGCTACGTTCGTCATTGGCGGCGGGACGATCACGCTCATTACACTGGCGCTGTTTCTCGGCTGCACCGGTAAGTCAGCGCAAATCCCGCTGCACACCTGGCTCCCGGATGCCATGGCTGGGCCGACCCCTGTCTCGGCGCTGATCCACGCTGCCACCATGGTTACGGCTGGCGTCTATCTCGTCGCGCGTACCAACGTGCTGTTTGCCATGGCGCCGGTGTCGAGCCTGGTCGTTGTAACCGTTGGCGCCGCAACGGCGCTGTTCGCCGCCACGATTGCACTGAAGCAATGGGACATCAAGAAAGTCCTGGCGTACTCGACCGTTTCGCAGCTGGGCTACATGTTCATGGGAGTCGGCGCCGGGGCGTACGCCGCCGGGATGTTCCACCTCGTAACCCATGCGTTTTTCAAGGCGCTCCTCTTTCTGGGAGCAGGGAGCGTGATCCACACGCTCCACCATGCGTTCCACGCGACACACCGGCATGAGGATGCGCAAGACATGCGCAACATGGGTGGATTGGGACGCGCAATGCCGTGGACCGCCGGCCTCATGTGGGTGGCCACGTTCGCGATCGCCGGTGTCCCGGGGTTCTCGGGTTTCTTTTCCAAGGATGGCATTCTCGCGGCGGTGTTCGCTCGCGGGCACGAGGCACCGGCCTTCTACGTTCTGTGGGTGGTCGGTTCACTCGCGGCCTTCATGACCGCGTTCTACATGACCCGGCTCATGGTGTATACCTTCCACGGTCCCAATCGCACGGGGGAGGAAGAGCGGCGTCACCTCTTCGAGGCGCCGTGGGTCATGACGGCGCCTCTGGTGGTTCTCGGTGTCGGGAGTGTCGTGGCCGGGCTGCTCAACCTGCCGCACGTGCTGCCCGGAGCAGGGTGGCTCGAGCACTGGTTGGAACCCGTCACCGAACTGGGTGCGCGCTATCTCCCGGAAGTCCATCTGAGTACCGGAACCGAGTGGGCTCTCCTGGGCTCGGCCACGCTCGTGGCCGTGGCCGGGATTCTCGGAGCGCTCACGTTCCTCAAGCCAAAGACCCTGCCGGTAGCCCGTGAGGCTCTGCCGGAGGTGGGTATCCAGCACGCGCTCCTCAACAAGTGGTATGTCGACGAGATCTACGACACGCTCGTGGTCCGACCCGTCGTCTGGCTCTCCGAGCGGGTCTTTTGGCGCGTCGTGGATGATGGCGTGATCGACGGGGTCGCCGTCAACGGCTCTGCGCGGCTCGCGCGCGGCTTGGGCGTAGTGGGGAGCTGGGTGCAGCGGGGGGTCGTTTCGGTGTACGTCCTCATCTTCGTGTTGGGAAGCATCGCGCTTCTCTACGCGTTTACGCGATAGGGACTGGTTCACCACATGGAATACGGAGCGTGGATTCTCGATGCACTGCTGCTGATCCCGTTGGTGGGAGGGCTCGCGGTGCTCCTTCGCCCCGAAGCACAAGCGAAGCACCTGGCCCTCGTGGTGGCCGTGGCGGAGTTCTTTCTGTCGATCCCGCTGTGGTGGTTGTTCGATCCCGGCACTGCGGCGATGCAGTTCGAGATTGTGCACCCCTGGATCCCAGCCTGGGGGATCACCTATCGAGTCGGATTGGACGGCATCTCGCTCTTCATGGTGTTGCTCACGACCCTCACAATGCCACTCGCTGTACTGGGGAGCTGGAGCTACATCAAGGAGCGGGAGCGCGCGTACTATGCGTTACTGCTCGTGCTCACGACGGGCATGTTGGGCGTGTTCGTCGCCCTCGATCTCTTCGTCTTCTATGTCTTCTGGGAGATCATGCTCATCCCCATGTACTTCATCATCGGAGTCTGGGGAGGGGAACGCCGTCTCTACGCGGCCATCAAGTTCTTCGTGTACACCTTCGTCGGATCGCTCCTCATGCTGGTCGCGATCTTGTCCCTGTACTACCTGGTAGGTCGCGCGACCGGGACGCACTCCTTCGACTACCGGCACATCTTGGCGAACATCGGCGTGGCGGACCGATGGGCCTTCTGGCTCTTCGGGGCGTTCTTCTTGGCGTTCGCCATCAAGGTTCCGATGTTCCCGTTCCACACGTGGCTTCCCGATGCCCATGTGGAGGCGCCAACGGCTGGTTCGGTGATCCTCGCGGGGATTCTCTTGAAGATGGGGACGTACGGGTTCCTGCGGTTTGCGGTTCCGTTCTTCCCGCAGGTGGCGTTGCACCCGACCGTGGTAACGATCGTCGTCGGGCTGGCGCTCGTCGGCATCATCTACGGTGCCCTGGTCGCCATGGTCCAACCCGACTTCAAGAAGCTGATCGCATACTCGTCCATCAGTCATTTGGGGTTCGTGATGCTGGGGATCTGGGCTCTCACCGTCGCGTCCGTGGAGGGGGCCATCATCATCATGGTCAACCATGGCATCTCCACTGGAGCCCTCTTCTTCCTCGCCGGTATGCTGTACGAGCGACGACACACCAGGGCCATCGCCGAGTTCGGCGGCGTCGCCCGGGTCGTACCCGCGTTCGCGGCCGTCCTCACGTTGGTCGCGCTCTCATCGATCGGGCTCCCGGGGACGAACGGTTTTATCGGTGAGTTTCTCGTCCTGATCGGATCCTTCGGCACGTACCCGTGGGCTACCGCGGTTGCTACGACGGGCGTCATCTTCGCGGCTGCGTATCTCCTCTGGGCACTGCAGCGGATCATCTATAACAAGCTCGACAAGCCCGAGAATGAGCAGATGCAGGATCTCAGCCGGCGTGAACTCATTGTGCTCGCGCCATTGCTTGCGCTGATTCTGTGGATCGGGCTCTATCCTGCACCCTTCTTGCACCGAATCGAATCGTCGGCCAGCGCGCTGGTCGAGCAAGTGCATGAGGAACGTGGGCAGATGGTGATGGTCGAGCCGGTGATGGAGGGTGATCCCCGATGACTCCCATCGATCTGGCACGACCCGGCGGTATCGCATTGGCGCTCCTTCCGGAGCTCGTCCTCACTGCGTGGAGTCTGGTCGTGCTGCTCGCCGTGGCGTGGCGACACCGTGATCAGGACGACCAACGACTCGTCGCGCACCTGACACTGGTTGGGCTGCTCAACACCCTCGCCGTCGTACTGTGGTTCTGGATCGACGGCGTGGAGTCGACCACGGTTCCCTCCATGATCGCGCTGGATGGTTTTCGATACGCGACTTCGGTGGTATTCCTGATCGGCGCCGTGTTGGCTGTGCTTCTCTCCCTGGGATACCTCGGGCGGGAGCGCCTCGTCGTTCCCGAGTATTATCTCCTGATTCTGTTCGCCACGACCGGAATGATGTTCATGGGTGGTGGTGCAGACCTCATCGTGATCTTCCTGGGTCTCGAATTGATGTCGGTCTCGGTCTACGTCCTGTCGGGGGTCAACAGACGGAGCATCTTCGCGGCCGAGGCCGCCTTGAAATACTTCCTCCTGGGTGCCTTCGCCTCGGGGTTCCTCCTCTACGGCATTGCACTCGTCTACGGGGCGACGGGGACCACGAACCTACTGCTGATCCACATTCGGGTGACCGAGTTGGGCCTGGCCACCAATCTCATGCTCGTAGTGGGGATCGCGCTGCTCTTGATCGGGTTCGGGTTCAAGGTGGCGGCGGTCCCGTTCCACATGTGGACACCCGACGTGTATGACGGAGCACCAACTCCCGTCACGGCGTTCATGGCTGCCGCCGTCAAGGCCGCCGGTTTTGCGGCCTTGATCCGGGTCTTGTTCCAGGCACTCGGCCCCAGTCAAGATGTGTGGGTCCAGGGCGTGTGGTGGCTCGCGGTAATCACGATGGTCGTGGGGAATCTCGTCGCCCTCGCGCAACGCAAGCTCAAGCGTATGCTCGCGTACAGTTCCATCGGGCACGCGGGGTATCTCCTAGCGGCAGTCAGCGCCGGCACCGAGCTCGGTGCCGCTGCTTTCCTCTACTACATTCTTCCATACACCTTGATGACCATCGGCGCCTTCGCCATCCTCGCGTTCGCAGGCCAAGAAGGCGAGCGCGACGTGGCCATCGACGACCTGTCCGGACTCGCCACGCGTCGGCCGTGGATCGCGTTCGCCATGGCCGTCTTCATGCTCTCACTGCTCGGCTTCCCGGGGACCGCCGGTTTCATCGGAAAGTGGTACATCCTGTCAGCCGTTATCGACGTCGATCAAGTCCTCCTCGCTGTCGTGCTCGTCGGAGCGAGCGTCATCTCGGCGGGTTTCTACCTTCCCGTGATCATGGTGATGTACATGAAGCCGGCGCGTTCCCCCGACGCCCACAAAGCGACGCAGCTGCCGGTGCTCTCCCGCTGGGTGGTGGGCGTTGCAGCCGCGCTGCTGCTCCTCTTTGGATTCTGGCCGAACCGCGTCATGGATGTGGCACGAAGCGGGAGCGAGGAGCTGCGTCCGAGTGTGATGCTTAGCGTCTCGAAGTAACCAGCCCGAGGTCCCACTCCCTGACCCCGCAGTCTCGAGGTTAGCCGTGCATATCTCTCCCGTGATCTTTCGGCAGTACGACATCCGAGGTGTCGTGGGCGAAGACCTGACCCCCGATGTGGCGCGAGCCATCGGCGGTGCGGTGGCGACGGTCGCATGGGATCGGCTGGATGGAGCTCCACGCCTCGCAGTGGGGCGTGATAATCGCCCTTCCGGCGAGGCGTTGGCGGCCGGCGTCTCGGAGGGAATAGCGGCGACAGGAGGGACGGCGGTCGATGTCGGTGTGCTCCCGACGCCGGGCTTGTATCTCGCTCTCCACGAGCTCCGGATAGACGGTGGGATTCAGGTCACTGGTTCCCACAACCCTCCCGAGTTCAATGGATTCAAGATGGTTGTGGCCGGATCCACGATTCACGGCGACGACATTCAGGAATTGCGTCGCATGATCGACGGAGAAGCCATCCGCAGCGGTCGTGGGGCGTTTGTGCATGAAGACTCCGTCCTCGGGCGGTATGCCGACGCTATCATCGCTCGCAACGGCCCCATTGCCCGAAGCGTCCGTGTTGTCGTGGACTGCGGAAACGGGGTGACCAGTCTGGTGGCAGAATCTGTCCTGAGCCGCATCGGAGCGGATGTGATCCCGCTGTACTGCGAGTCGGACGGCTCGTTCCCGAATCATCATCCCGATCCCACCGTTCCAGAGAACCTCGCGGCGCTGCAAGAGGCGGTGCGACGGGAACGCGCCGAACTTGGGATCGCGTTCGACGGAGATGGTGACCGAATCGGCGCCGTGGATGAAGACGGAAACATCGTGTACGGGGACCAGCTGTTGATCCTCTTCGGCCGCGATCTCGTCGAGCGCCTAGGCCCCGGTCACGCCGTCATCTTCGATGTGAAATGCTCGAACGTCCTCGTGGATCAACTGCGCCGCTCAGGCCTCGCTCCCACCATTTGGAAGACGGGCCATTCACTCATCAAGGCCAAGATGAAGGAGGTCGGCGCGCCGCTGGCTGGCGAGATGAGCGGACACATGTTCTTTGGCGGGGACTACTACGGCTTCGACGACGCGCTCTTCGCATCCGCCCGCTTGTTGTCTTTCCTGGCACGACGGCAAGGACCGTTGTCGCGACAGTTCGCCGACGTTCCACGGACCTTCTCCACGCCAGAGATTCGAGTGGAGTGCTCCGAGGACGAAAAGTTCCATATCGTCGAGGCGGCCGCTCGAGAATTCGCGGAGCACCACGAAGTATTGACTCTCGACGGTGCGCGCATCTCGTTCCCCAACGGGTGGGGGCTCCTCCGCGCGTCGAACACACAGCCGGCCTTGGTCCTTCGGTTCGAAGCCGAATCCGCCGAAGATCTGCAAGCGTATCGCGAACAGGTGGAGGGCTGGCTGCGGGGGCGCGGCGTGGAGGTCTAGCGTTCGTATGACGGCACGCGGGAAGTGGGTGCGGGCTGCCGTCGTCGTGATTCTGGTGGCGCTTGTCGGAGGTCGTTTCCTCGCGGTGACCACCGCCGACCGCTTGTGGGCTGACGCGCTGGGCGTGCAGGAGTCTCATGCGGCGATCACCCGTCTCCGCATGATGTTGCTGGCGACCGCGTTTGCTGCGGCAGCGCTGTGGTGCGTGGGCAACTTCTACCTGGTCTATCGGTCCATCGGATCCGTCCGCGTGCCCCGCCGGTTGGGTAACCTCGAGATCTTCGAAGCGCTGCCCCGGCAATACCTCTTGGTGGCTGCGGTGGCGGTCGGGCTGCTCCTCGCGGCAGCACTGAGTCACCGCGCCGACGCCTGGTGGTACAGCCGCGCGCTGGTAGGCGAGTACGCACCCCTGGGTCTCCCCGATCCCGTACTTGGTCGCGATCTCGCGTACTATCTATTCATCCTCCCCTGGCAACGAACTGTCCACTCGTACGTGACGCTGATGGCCGGACTAGTGCTGGGAGTCGTGGCCGTGCTGTACGCCGCCTTGGGTGCGGTGCGGTGGCACGAGCGACGGCTTCGAGTTTCCGATCTAGCCCGCAAGCACCTCGGTGGCCTGCTCGCTGCCTTTGCGTTGGCGTTGCTCTGGGGATACCGGCTCGAGCCCGCCGAGTACGTCGCGGGTGTGCACAATGTCCCGTTGGACGACGTGCTCATCAATATCCGACTTCCCTCCGCTCGCCTGCTGAGCGCCCTCGCCGCCGTTGCCGGATTCCTGTCGCTGCTCTGGATGTGGGTGCCGCGGCTGACGGTCGTCGTGTTCCCCTGGTGCGTGCTCGCCGTCGTGTCCCTCTTCGGCCACTACGTGGTCCCCGCGTTCTCCGGCAGCGTCCGGCCTCCTGAGGAGCTCCTCTCGAGCGAGGTCGAGATCGCGCGGCCCATCCTCCTCGAGACTGCATATGGTGCAGCGGCTGTGGAGACCTCCCCGCCAGTCGCATCCACGCCCAAGCAGGTCACGCTCGATCAGCGCGCCCGGGAATTGGCGGCCGGCCCCCTGTGGGAGCCGTTCGCCATTCGGGTGTTCCTCAACCGCGCGGCCCAGGGTCCACCTCATACCGGGTTCGCCGAGGCCGAGCTTGCCCTGTACCGGGACCGCGACGACGTGCCGGTCCCGGTGTTCCTGGGAGTCAGGCAGGTCGATCTCGCGTCGCTCCGGGACGCCGGCGCCGCGCTTTCTTGGGAGAACGTCCACGGGTCACCATACGCCTACGCCACGGGAGCGGTGGCGGTCCATGCGAACCGCATCTCCGAACTGGGGCACCCCGTCTTCATCACGGATCTGGCCCATGCCGACTCGGTGGCGTCCCAGCACACGGGGATCGATCTGCAGCACCCCGACGTGCTGTTCGGACGAGCCACCAATGACTTTGCCGTGTTGCCGAGAGAGCTGCCCGGCGTGCAAGGAGTCCGCGCTGGCGGGATCTTGCGACGCTTGGCGCTGGCGTGGGCGCTGCAGAGTCCGAAGCTTGCCACCTCCGACCTGGTGGCTGACACGTCAGTGTTGCTGTGGCGTCGGGCGGTAACGGAGCGGTTAGAGCACTACGCACCGTTTGCGCTTTTCGACGAGCCGTATTCGGTGATCGTAGGTAGACAGCTCTATTGGCTGGCAAGTGGATATGTCTCAGCACGTGCCTTTCCTGTCGTGTCGCCGTTCGAGTGGCGGGGACGGAGAGTGCGCTACCTGCGATCGCGGATGGTGGGGGTGGTGGAAGCCTGGACAGGACGGACATCCGTGTACCTGCAGCGGGATCCCGACCCGCTGAGTGCGGCGTGGGCACGCCTGACACCCGAGATCGTGCAGCCAGTAGGGGCGATGCCATCAGCGCTTCGTTCCCACGTCCGCTACCCCCGCGGGCTATTCGATCTACAGCTAGACGTGCTGGCCCGGACGCGACTGCGAGACGTCCTTACGCCGGTTCCTGGATCCGGGCTCGGGCAGACGGGCAGCGGTCCGGAAGCATTCTGGTGGGTCGGGCCGACGCCGAGCGACACAGCGGTTCGACTGCAGCGCGCGGCTGCGTTCGAGAATGGCGATCCCCCGATGCTCGTGGGGTTGGTGCACGGAGCCGTGGTCGACGGACAGCCGGTGCTCACAGTCAGTCGGCTTCCGCCACCGTTCGACATCGAAGGTCCCTCGCTTCTGCCTCGTCGCTTGGCGCTGTTGCGAGGCTCTGGTGTCGACGGCGTCGATGGTAGGGTGCGAACGGCGATCCTCGAAGATGGCGTCCTGCGGCTCCGGGCGCTGTATAGCACCCACGATGACGATCTCGACGCCATCCCTCGGGTCGCGGAGGTGGGTATTGCGTTGGGAAACGTCGTAGCACGTGGTGCGACGCTGCGAGACGCGCTTGCGAGCCTGGAGACGACGGCGGGGCCCATTCACGCCTTGGTGCCGCGTTGGGGCGAAGCGCGGCTGTGGTTTCGACAGTTGGATTCGGCTCGCCAGGCGGGGGACTGGGCCGCGTTTGGGCGGGCCTACGAGGAGCTGAAGCGACTGTTCGGGATGGGCGTCGATTCCACACCCTAGCGGGTTGCTGGGCTTCACGTTACCGGCTACCTTGCACCGCCCCGTGAACTCACTTCCAGGTACCATCGTCATCGCCCTTGGCGGTAACGCGCTCGCTCCGCCCGGCGCCTCGGCCACGATCCAGGAGCAGTTCCGTCACACCCGAACGTCACTCAGAGCCGTGGTCGCGCTCGCTCGCGAGGGTTGGCACATCGCCATCATTCATGGGAACGGGCCTCAGGTGGGCGATGCCCTGGAACGCAACGAACTCGCTATCCAAGACGTTGCTCCGCTTCCTCTTGGTGTCCTGGTTGCCTCGACGGCGGGCTGGATCGGCTACATGATTCAGCAATCGCTCCAAAACGCGCTGCGTCGGGAAGGCATCCCACGGGAGGTGTTGACGGTCATCACCCAGACGCAAGTCGACACCGACGACCCAGAGCTCCAGCGGCCCACGAAGCCCATCGGTCATGCCCTCACTGATCAGCGGCTGGAGGCGTTGCGGGGACGTGGCGTAACGGTTGAGCGCGATCGAAAGGGGCGGTGGCGGCGCCTGGCACCGAGTCCCACGCCGCGCGACATCGTCGAGGGAACGGCTGTCAAACAGCTAGTGGACGAAGGCAAGATCGTGATTGCGGCCGGAGGTGGCGGGCCCCCAGTCTACTTTGATGATCGGCTGTTCTGGGAGGGGGTCGACGCAGTGGTGGATAAGGATCGTGTTGCGGAGATTGTGGGACGCCGCATCGGAGCGGACACACTGCTGATGCTCACCGACGTCGACGCCGTCTACCGTGGGTGGGGCACGGCACAGCAGCGTCCGCTTCGTCGGCTTACACGGGACGATGCGGAGGCGCTACTCCGGGATGACGAATTGGGGATGGGGAGCATGCGGCCGAAGGTGGAGGCGGCTGCTGCGTTCGTACGGCGGGGGGGGCGCCGCGCCTTGATTGCTCATCTGGAACGGGGCCTCGAGGCCATCCGCGGAGAAAGTGGGACCTTGATTGTGGAGGAGTCCGAAAGGTGAACTTGCATGAATACCAGGCGCGCGCGCTGCTGCGAGCGGCGGGCATTCCCGTGCCCGACGGTGAGGTTGCGTCGAGCCCTGCCGAAGTCGAGCTGGCCGCCGGTCGTCTAGGAGGTGCGGTCGTTGTCAAGGCGCAGGTGCATGCGGGTGGGCGAGGCAAAGCCGGCGGCGTCAAGCTCGCCAAGAACCCGTCCGAGGCCCGGGTGCACGCCGAGAAGATCCTGGGCATGCTGATCAAAGGGCTCATCGTGGAGAAGGTGCTGGTGGTGCCAACGGCTGACATCGCGTCGGAGAGTTACGTCGGCGTGATCGTTGACCGTGCCTCCCAGCGGCCGGTCATGATGGTCAGCCCGGCAGGCGGGATTGACATCGAAGAGGTCGCGGCCAGGACGCCTGAGAAGATCTTTCGTGTAGGGATCGATGCCCGATACGGACTGCTCCCCCATCAGGCGATGGGTCTCGCATTCCGTCTCTATGATGACGTAGACCAGGTTCGCCAGGCGTCGACGATCATGCGACAGCTGTACAGGGCCTTTGTCGACGCGGGTGGATCGCTGGCGGAGATCAATCCGCTAGTCACCACTCCAGGGGGTGAGGTGTTGGCGCTCGATGCCAAGGTCGTGGTGGATGACAACGAACTCGAGCGCCGCCGGACGATCGCCGAACTCCGAGATCCTTCTGCCGAAGAGCCAGTAGAGGTTGAGGCGCGACTCGCTGGGCTGTCGTACATCAAGCTGGAAGGTCAGGTGGGGTGCTGCGTGAATGGTGCGGGACTGGCAATGGCGACCATGGACCTGGTGAAATACTACGGAGGAGAGCCGGCAAACTTCCTCGATATCGGTGGCAGCAGCAGTCCCGACAAGGTTATTACGGCACTGAAGATCATTACGAGCGACCCCAGCGTGCGGGCGATCCTCTTCAACATCTTCGGTGGGATCACCCGTTGTGACGATGTGGCAAACGGCATTGTCGCCGCCACATCGAAGAGCAAGCTGGACCGGCCGATCGTGATTCGTCTCACGGGAACCAACGAAGACGTGGCGGTGGACATCTTGCGGAATGCCGGATTCGATGCCGTGACGGACATGGACGAAGCGGTCAAGGAAGCGGTGAGACTAGCGGGTGAGGCGGCATGAGCATCTTCGTGGATCGGGCAACTCGACTAGTGGTCCAAGGCATCACCGGACGCGATGGGTCCTTTCACACACGGCAGATGCGGGAGTACGGCACCGAGGTCGTGGCAGGAGTCACGCCCGGAAAGGGTGGTCAGCGGTTCGACGACGAAGTTCCCATTTTCGACACAGTCGCGGCGGCGGTGGAGGAGACCGGTGCGAACGTGTCGGTGATTTACGTGCCGGCGCGGTTCGCGGTGGACGCGGTCTTCGAAGCCGCGGACGCCGGTATTGGGCTCGTTGTCTGCATTACCGAGGGCGTGCCCGTGCTCGAGATGACTCGGGTCATGCCATACCTCCGAGAGCGCGGTACCCGCCTGGTCGGGCCGAACTGTCCCGGACTCATCGCGCCCGGTCGCGCCAAGGTCGGGATCATTCCGGGACAGATCTGTCGCGAAGGCCGAGTGGGCGTGGTGTCGCGGAGTGGCACCCTCACCTATGAGATCATTCACCAGCTTTCACGGAACGATCTCGGTCAGTCCACCTGCGTGGGGATCGGCGGAGACCCCATCATTGGAACGAACTTCGTGGACTGTCTCGAAGCGTTTGAGGGGGATGGAGACACCGTGGCCATTGTCATGATCGGTGAGATCGGCGGGACGGACGAGCAAGAGGCTGCCCGCTACGTTCAGGAACACGTGCGCAAGCCGGTAGTGGGGTTCATCGCCGGACAGACCGCACCGCCGGGCCGGCGCATGGGACACGCCGGTGCGATCATCTCGGGCTCATCGGGCACGGCTTCCGAGAAGATGGCCGCGTTCGAGTCGGCTGGGATCGCCGTCATGAAACGCCCTGCCGACGTCGTGCCCCTCCTGCGGGAGCGCATGTAGCGTAATGAAGCTCGTCGAGCTGCTGACGCCGGAGCGTGTGATCGTTCCACTCCACGCGGAGAGCCTGCAGGAAGCCGGCGCGCAGCTCGCCGACGCGCTGGTGGGGTCTGGGGCGACGGTGGATGCCGAGAAGCTGCGCGAGCTGATCATTGCAGAAGTACCGAGTCAGGTAGTGACCGTCGGCGACGCGTTCCTCTTACATCTCCGAACCGATGCCGTTCCCAAGCTGGTGGCGGCCCTGGGAGTGACCCCGGAACCGATCCCGCGCGACGACGACTCGAGCAAGACGGCGCGAATCGTCGTCATCATCGTTGGTCCGCCAAAGGAGACTTCGTCCTACCTGCAGGCGCTCAGCGCATTCGCTCGCGTCCTGGGAAGGAAGGAGATGATCGAGGCCGCCACCGCTGCCGCGTCGCCCTCTGCGATTCTCGAGGCCGCGCCGTTGGCCGACGTCGAGCTGCTGGGATACCTGACGGTGCGGGACGTGATGGTTCCACGCACGCTCTCGGTGCATCCCGATACCACGCTGGGGGAGGCTTCGAGACTGATGGTGGCGCACAAGGTGTCGGCACTGCCCGTCGTGTCGGATACGCGTGAGCTCCTCGGCAACGTGAGCCATCGAGAGGTGCTGCGCTATCTTCTCCCGTTCTACGTGAAGCGCATCAGCAGCGGGGCATCGAGGCCGGCGCCCCGGCCGACGGGAGAGGTGAGCGATCCCCACGACCTCCGGGTCCGGGAAGTCATGGACCGGAGTGTCATGTCGGTCTCCGAGGATCAGACGCTCGCCGATGTTGCCACGCTGATGGTGAACAAGAACCTGGACCGTTTTCCCGTGGTACGGGAAGGGATGGTGGTGGGGGTGCTGACGCGCGAGGATGTGGTCCGGCGCATTTTCGGTCGATAGGGAGAGGTCTGAACGATGCAGCGCACACTGGCCATCATCAAGCCCGACGCGATGGTTGTGGGGAAGGCGGGCAAGATCCTGGCGCATCTGGAGACCGCCGGGTTCGCCGTGCGGGCGGCTAAGCTGGTCCGACTCTCCCAGCCCGAAGCCGAGGGCTTCTATGCCGTGCACCGGGAGCGGTCCTTCTTCGACTCCCTGGTGTCCTTCATGACCTCGGGGCCGTGCATGCCGATGGTGCTGGAACGGGTAGACGCGGTGCGCCACCTCCGAACGGTGGTAGGGGCTACCGACCCCGCTGAGGCGGACGACGGGACGATCCGCCGGCTGTTCGGTGAATCCAAGGAGCGAAATGCGATCCACGCCTCCGACTCGGAGGAGAACGCGTTGAAGGAGATAGCCTTCTTCTTCCCGGAGCGCGAGATGCGCCGTTTGTGGGGCGACGGGCCTCGTTGACGCAAGTCGCTGTTACAATTAGCTTTGCAGGCTATGTTACGAGTTGACCTCCGCTCGCTCACGCGAGGCCCGGCGGCCACCGTGGGCGATGTGCCGGCCGGGGACCCGCTGTTACAGGATCTCGACGTGGTCCTGAGCGATCCGGTCCGGGTGCGGGGGCGCCTCACTGAGTCCGGCCCGGGCCGCTATTACTGGCAAGCCACGCTCAACACCCGGGTAACTGCGGCCTGTCGCCGCTGCCTCGTGCCGATCGAGATCCCGGTCTCGGCGTCGGTCGGGGTGTTGTTTGCCGAGGACATCGGTGACGAGGACGCTTCGGTGTACGCGATTCCGAGCCACTCGCAGGAGTTGGATCTTGGAGCGGCAATACGGGAAGAGCTCATTCTCGCGCTGCCCGAATACGTTGAGTGCTCGGAAGGATGCCGTGGGATTTGCGCGGGGTGTGGGACGGACCTGAACGCGGGCGTGTGCAGCTGCCAGCCCGCACGAGATCCTAGGTGGGCCGCGCTCGACGCCCTGAAGGCGGGCCGACCGAATAACGAGAGGTAACGAGAAAAATGGCGGTTCCCAAGCGACGAACGTCTAAGAGTCGTAAGCGCAAGCGCCGCACGCACCACAAGGCGCCGATACCGACCGTGCAGCCATGTCCCCGATGCGGCGATCCACGACGCCCGCACCGTGTCTGCCCGAGTTGTGGCTATTACGGAGGAGAGCAGCGGGTCCAGGTCGAGGACGTCTGACCCATGCCGCGGATCGCGCTGGACGCCATGGGAGGGGATCTCGCTCCCGAGACGCCGGTCGTCGGAGCTGTGCAGGCGTTGGATGAGTTGCCTCACACCCATGAGATTGTCTTGGTCGGGCGTCAGGAGGCTATCGAATCGGAGCTTCGGAAACACGAGGTCGTCTCGCAGCGACTGACGATCGTCGATGCCCCCGAGCAGATCGGGATGAGTGAGAAGCCGCTCGCTGCCGTCCGGTCGAAGCCGCGGTCGTCCATCCGTGTCGGGCTCGAGCTTCAAAAGCGAGGCGAGGCCGACGCGTTCATCTCGGCGGGCAATACGGGCGCCATCATGGCCGCCAGCTTGCTGTTGCTCGGTTTACACCCGGGCGTGGAGCGTCCCGCGATTGGCACGCTCTTTCCCACCGGCGCCAAGCCGGTGCTCGTCTTGGATAGCGGAGCCAACATCGATTGCTCGGCGCGCGAGCTGCGAGGGTTCGCCCATGTCGGTGCGGTCTACGCGCGGGATGTTCTCGGTCGGGAGCACCCGGTTGTCGGGTTGTTGAACATAGGCGAGGAAGCGGAGAAGGGGACCGAGTCGGTGCGGGCGGCGTACGCGCTCCTCGAGGAGGATCGCGGCATTCGCTTCGCCGGGAACGTCGAAGGGCGAGATATTCTCAGTGGCGCGTGTGATGTCGTCGTGTGCGATGGATTCGTCGGCAACGTGGTTCTCAAATTCTACGAGTCGGTGGCTGACGTCTTCCAAGAATTCCTCCGCCGCGAAATGGACGCGGAGGTTCTTCAGGGCCCCGCGATGCAACGGGTCTTCAAGGTTCTGGATTACTCCGAGTATGGCGGTGCGCCACTCCTCGGTGTGCGAGGTGTCTCGATTATCTGCCACGGCGCCTCGCCACCACGCGCGATCAAGAACGCCATCCGAGTCGCCACTCGCGCAGTGGAAAGTGACGTGAGTCAGCACATCGGCGCAGAATTCGCCAGCGACGGGGCTGCTGTATGAAGCGCCCCCTCGTCGAGCTGGGGGGAACCGGACGATACGTTCCCAGCAAGGTGCTGACCAACGAAGATTTCGAGCGGATGGTGGACACCTCGGACGAATGGATCCAAGAGCGAACCGGGATCCGCGAACGGCACATCGCCGAGTCACACGAGACCGTCGCGTTCATGTCGAAGGTTGCCTGCGAGCAGGCCCTAGCCGAGTCTGGTCTCACCGTGAAGGACGTCGACGCGATCATCCTCGGAACGTCGTCTCCGGATCGGTATCTGCCATCGAACGGCTGCGACGTTCAGGCGCAACTCGGTGCAACCAATGCCGCTGCGTTCGACGTCGGCGCAGCCTGTAGCAGCTTCCTCTACGGCCTTACGGTGGCCGAAGGCATGATCAGCACCGGGGCGGCCCGTCACGTGTTGGTGATCGGCGCCGAACGAATGTCGACCATCATCGACTACACCGATCGCGCAACGGCAGTCCTGTTCGGTGACGGCGCAGGCGCCGCGCTGGTCCGCGCGTCCTCCAACGGACAGCGCGGCATCCTGTCGAACTACTTGAAGTCCGATGGCTCCCTCGGTGATCTCCTCTACCGCCCGGGTGGCGGCGGAAACCATCCTCCGGACGAGAACCTCCTGGCCGAACACGGTTTCTTTGTCAAGATGGCAGGCCGAGAGGTTTTCAGGAACGCAGTGCGATCGATGGCAGATGCCTGTGATCGCGCGCTCGAGCAGGCGGGGATCCAAGGGAAAGATATCGATGTTCTGATTCCCCATCAGGCGAACATCCGAATCATCGAGGCCACGGCAAAACACGCCAGCATCTCCATGGAGAAGGTCTACGTGAACGTGGACCGCTACGGGAATACCTCTGCGGCCTCGGTGCCCATTGCACTCGACGAGTGCGTTCGGTGTGGGCGAATCAAGCCGGGTTCGCTCGTGCTGCTTGTGGCATTCGGAGGGGGATTCACGTGGGCAAGCACCGTGCTCCAGTGGTGAGAGTTGTTCTGTTGTGTCCGGGGCAGGGGGCGCAGCGCGTGGGGATGGGGAGGGATCTGGCGGACCGCTTCGCAGCCGCGCGAGATGTTTTCGCCGCAGCGGACGACGCCTTGGATTTTCCACTGTCCGCGTTAGCGTGGGAAGGCCCCGAGTCGGAGCTCACTCTCACCCACAACGCTCAGCCGGCAATCCTGGTCCACAGCCTCGCAGTGTTCGCCGTCATTCGCGGGGCCGTCGATCCGTCCCTCGGCGCGGGCCACTCGCTCGGTGAATACAGCGCATACGCGATGTCAGGCTGCCTGCGCGTTGCCGATGCGGTGCGGCTGGTACGGAGACGTGGAGAGCTCATGCTCGAGGCAGGTAAGCAGCGTCCCGGCACCATGGCAGCCGTGGTCGGTCTGGACGCCGAGCGGGTATTGGCCATTTGCGAATCGGAGTCTGGTGAGGGCCGCGTCGTCGTTGCCGCCAATTTCAATGCGCCGGATCAGACGGTGATCTCCGGCGATCCCGAAGCGGTGACGCGGGCTGCCGAGCGCCTGAAAGAGGTCGGGGCCAAGCGGGTGCTCCTTCTCAAAGTGAGTGGTGCGTTCCACTCCCCCCTCATGACGCCGGCGCAGGTGGGGCTTCGGCAGGAACTCGACCAAGTCGAACTGGCCGATCCCCGGTTTCCGGTCGTCGCCAACGCCACCGGCGAGCCCGTGACCAACGCTGCAGAGGCCCGCGGCCTCTTGGCAAAGCAGCTGAGTTCGCCCGTCCAATGGGTCGCCTCCATGGAGTATGCCGGTGGCGCGGTTGGAGATGAGGCTACCTTCTTGGAGGTCGGGCCTGGGAGCGTGTTGTCTGGGCTTCTCAAGCGCATCGTGACGGATCGCGCAGCCGAGAGTCTCGGTACTGCGGATGAAGTCACCGAGTTCATGGACCAACACGGGTGATTGATCTCGGCGGAAGGGTTGCTGTGGTCACCGGCGGCTCTCGGGGCATTGGCTTGGCCGTCGCAGGCCGTTTGTATTCGCAGGGAGCCAGCGTCGCGCTCATGGCCCGCGACGGGGAGCGGGCGCGGGCAGCGGCGGCGGCGTTCTCAGGACAAAGACGGGCGATTGGCGTGCAAGCGGATGTCGCCGATGTGGCACAGGCCGAGTCGGCCGTGGCGACGATCGAGGAAGAGCTCGGTCCCATCGACATCCTCGTGAACAATGCCGGTATTACGAAGGACGGCCTCCTAGTCAGGATGAGCTATGATGATTGGGATGCGGTATTGGATGTGAACCTCCGCGGGGCCTTTGCGATGACGAAGGCGGTGGCACGCGGCATGATGAAGCGTCGCTGGGGGCGCATCATCAACATCACGAGTGTGGTGGGGCTCACGGGGAACCGCGGACAGGCAAACTACGCGGCGTCGAAGGCGGGGCTCATCGGGCTCACGAAAGCGGTAGCAAAGGAACTCGCGTCCCGGAATATCCTCGTGAATGCGATCGCACCGGGCTTCATCGATACGGACATGACGCGGGCGCTCCCCGAGGAAGCTCGTGGCGCTCTCCTCGCGCAGATTCCGCTGGGGCGGCTGGGGAGCGCTGGGGAGGTTGCAGGGGCGGTGCTCTTCCTAGCATCCGATCTGGCGAACTACATTACAGGCCAGGTGCTGGTCGTCGATGGTGGTATGGCCCCCTAACAACCTGTTGAGAGGCAGGGAAACGGCATATGACAGACATGGCGCAGTTGGAAGAGAAAGTGAAAGACATCATCGTTGAAGAGCTCGGTATCGAACGGGATAAGCTCAGCGATGAAGCCAGTTTCATGGAGGATCTCGGGGCCGATAGCCTCGATACCGTTGAGCTCGTCATGGCGTTCGAGAAGGAGTTCGACATCGACATTCCCGATGAAGAGGCCGAGAGGCTTCGCACCGTCGGAGACGCCATGAAGTATCTCCACGAGAAGATCGAGAAGTAGTCGCTTTGCAGCGTCGCGTGGTCGTCACCGGGCTGGGGTTGGTCACTCCGCTCGGGAAGACGGTGGGTGATACGTGGGAAGGGCTGGTCGAAGGTCGGTCCGGCGCCGGCCCCATTCAGCGCTTCGACCCCTCGGTCCTCGACGTTCGTTTTGCGTGCGAGGTCAAGGACTTCGATCCGTTGGAGTATATGGATCGCAAGGAGGCGAAGCGCTGCGATCTGTATTGTCAGTACGCGATTGCGGCGGCGGACGAGGCCGTGCGTGATGCCGGCTTCGACGGGCACCAACCCGCCGCAGAGCGTATGGGCGTGATCGTCGGGAGTGGCATCGGCGGCATCTGGACCTTCGAAGAGCAGTGCAAGCTCTACCTCGAAAAGGGGCCTCGGCGCGTGTCGCCTTTCTTTGTTCCTATGTTCATCCCCGACATGGCATCGGGCCTGATCTCCATCCGACTGGGAGCCCGCGGCCCCAACTACTGTACGGTTTCGGCCTGTGCCTCGTCTGCTCATGCCATCGGGGAGTCATACCGACTCATCCAGAGAGGGACCGCCGAGGTGATGGTTACCGGTGGGGCGGAAGCAGCAGTCACACCTCTCTCCATCGCGGGATTCTCAAACATGAAGGCCCTCTCTTCGCGGAACGACGAGCCGGAGAAGGCATCGCGCCCCTTCGATCGCGATCGCGATGGTTTTGTGATGGGCGACGGTGCCGGAATCGTCATCCTCGAGGCGCTCGAGAGCGCCCTCGACCGAGGTGCAGAGATCTATGCCGAAGTAATCGGGTACGGCATGAGCGCCGACGCGCATCACATGACGCAACCCGCGCCGGGCGGCGCCGGTGCCATGCTCGCCATGGAAGAATGCCTGGGGGATGCTCAGCTCGAGCCAACCGAAGTCGATTACATCAACTCGCACGGTACCTCCACTCCTCACGGGGATATCGCTGAGATCCGCGCTGTGAAGGAGGTATTTGGTGAGCATGCGTGCAACCTCGTGATCGGGTCGACCAAGTCCATGACCGGGCATCTGCTCGGGGCCGCCGGAGGGCTCGAATTCGGTTGCTGCCTGCTCGCGATGCAGCACGGACAGATCCCACCAACCATCAATGTCGAGCATCAAGATTCGGAGTGCGACCTGAACGTCGCAGCCAACAAGGCGGTGCAGCGCGAAGTGCGGGTCGCTGTGTCCAACTCGTTTGGCTTCGGCGGACACAACGTCACACTTGCGGCGCGGCGCTACGAGCCATAGCGATGCGCCATCTGATCAGCGATCGAACCCTCGACGCCGTCGCCGACAAGATCGCTGCTGGACAACGTCTCGCCGCGGCCGACGCGATCCAACTGTTCGAGAGTGATGATCTGATTGGGATTGGCGCGCTCGCCGATGCGGCCAACCACCGGAGAAACGGCACTCGAGTCTTCTTTTCCGCCAACCAGCACATCAACCCCACGAATGTGTGCGTGCTGCGGAACACCTGTGTGTTCTGCTCCTTCGCACGCATGCCCAAGGAAGAGGGCGCGTATACTCGATCGCTGGACGACGTGTACGAGGAGGCTGAGGCCGCGCGCTACAACCCCACCCGTGAGTTCCACATCGTCGGCGGACTCCATCCGAAGCTTCGTCTGTCCTACTACGCGGACATGATCCGAGGCCTCAAGGAGCGTCATCCCCACGTCCACATCAAGGCGCTGACGGCGGTCGAGATCGCTCATCTGGCACATATCGAGCACGCCTCCACGATCGACATTCTCAGGACTCTCAAGGACGCGGGACTGGATACGCTCCCTGGCGGGGGTGCCGAGGTGTTCGGGCCTGCCGTGCGCGCAACTATCGCAGATCGAAAACTGGTGGCGGATGACTGGCTTCGGATCCACCGAGAAGCGCACGAGCTCGGGATCCCCACCAACTGCACCATGCTCTACGGACACGTCGAGACGCTTGAGGATCGGGTGACACACCTGAGCGCGCTGCGGGAATTGCAGGAGGAGACCGGAGGGTTTCTGACATACATCCCGTTGGCTTACCACCCCGACCACAACGAGCTCGGTAAGGAGCTGGGGCGACAGGGCACGGCAACGACGGGATTCGACGACCTCAAGAACATTGCCGTCGGACGGCTCTTTCTCGACAATATCCCTCACGTCAAGACGCATTGGCCCATGGTCACGCCGTTCATCTCCCAGATCGCGCTGGATTTCGGATGTGACGATGTGGAGGGGACCGTGGTATACGAGCGTGTCTATCACGATGCCGGTGCCCATACGCCGATGATGTTGTCCTATGGCGGGATCGTGCGGATGATCAAGGCGACGGGGAAGGAACCGGTTGAGCGTGACTCGTTCTACAACACGGTGCGGGCCTTCGAACCGGACGATCCGATTTTCGATTCAACGATGGACGCGGTTCCCGGGACCGGGGCCGGACCGGAACTCGTGGAGCTAGTGGGCACGGGAAGAGCATGATGCGCCTGGGTCGCATCGGATACATCAACTGCTACCCGGTCTACGGTGCGGTCGACCGTGGCATCGTGAGGGTCGACGCCGAGCTCGTGACGGGGACGCCGTCGGAGCTCAACGGGCTCCTCGCGGCTGGCGAGTTGGACGTGTCGGTGGTGTCCGCGGTCGAGTACGCCCGAAACGCCGGTGCCTATCACCTCCTGCCGGACTTGGCTATCTCGTGTGACGGGCCGGTACGCAGCGTCGCCCTGTTCTCGCGATCTCCCACGGAAGCCCTCGACGGCGCAACGGTTCTCATCTCGGAGTCGTCCCGCACGTCGGTTTACCTGTTGGAGCTATTGTGCCACGACGTGTGGCAGGTGCAGCCGAATTTCGTGGACGCTCGCGCCGAGGCGGAGGACATCGACGGGCTGGCTGCGCTGCCGCACCAGGGTGTGCTCGTCATCGGCGACGCGGCCCTCCTACTCGCGGCAAGGGAAGTCTACCCGTTTCGCTACGATCTGGGCGAGGCATGGAAGGAGTGGACGGACTTACCTTTCGTTTTCGCGGTCTGGGCAGCACGGAGACAGGCAGACCAGCAAAAGGTGCGCGCGACACACGGGGCTCTGCTGGCATCGCGAGCGTGGGGGCTGGCACATTTGCGTGAGCTGGCTGAGCAGGCTTCTCTCGCCACCGAAATCGGGCCGGACGAGTGCGAGAGGTATCTCAGCGGGCTGGATTACGCGCTGTCCTATAGGCATTTGGAGGGACTCACGAGCTTCTTCCGGAGGCTGGCGCAGCACGGGAAGTTGCGGGACGGGTCGCTGGCATTCTTGTCCGTGGCGTGATGACCGCCTGGGTCCTCGAACCGTCGACGGGGCGAAAAGCGGGATGAAGGAGTGGTGACGTCGGGCCGCTCACACGTCAGGTCATGCTGAATCACGCGACAGCGGAGAGCCCCTTCGTCCAGCGATTACGGCACCTACAACAAGTCATCCACGAGCGACGCCTTTCCGGCGCAATCCTGGTCTATTCCCGAGACATCTTCTATTACGCAGGTACGGCTCAGCCCGCTGCAGGCGGGGCATGGTACTGGCGATCGAGATGCACCTGACGGAGCCCGACGGATTGACCATGAAGCTCGAGGATACGGTGCATCTCACACTGCAAGGAGCCGAGGTGCTCACGCTGAGTCCGCCCGACTTACCATAGTGAACGGCCTAGCAGGGTCTGTTCCGTCCCTTCACCGCCATCCTGGGCCCCGCAGGACCACAAGCGGTCGGCTCACGGAGAAGGCTCCACGTTCCATGAACAGTCGTCCTGGGGAGACCTTCAGGCTGAATCATTGACAGGTAACTCGAACCGCAGCGGCAAGGAGCGGTCGTGATCACGTCTCCGGTTTTCCGGAAGTACTTCCTTCCCGGGTTCGTGTTTCAGTCGGTGGTGATAGCTGGCGGCTACGGGACCGGAAGGGAGCTAGCGGAGTTCTTCCTTACGTACGGCCCCTTGGGCGGCCTCCTGGCGATGCTGCTCGTGTCAACGGTGATCTGGAGCGCGGTGTGCGCCGCGAGCTTCGCGTTCTCCCGGGCATTCCACAGTTACGATTATCGCAGCTTCTTCAAGCACCTGCTGGGCCGGGGCTGGTTTCTCTACGAGATTGCCTACTTCGCGCAACTGCTCCTGGTCCTGGCCGTGATCGCCGCCGCCGCGGGCGCGATCCTGGAGGAGACCTTCGGTTTGCCGTACGCGGTCGGTGTGATCGGCATCATGGCGGCCGTTGGCTTTCTCACCTTTCGTGGTACCGTGCTCATCGAGGGGTTCCTGGCCCGTTGGTCGTTCGTGCTCTACGGACTCTACCTCCTCTTTTTCGGGTGGTGCTTCGTTCGGTTTGGCGGGGACATCGTGGCGAACTTTCGAGCTGAGAGCCCGGGCGTCGCGTGGGTCACCGGGGGCGTGAGGTATGCTGCCTACAACTTGGCCATCATTCCTCCCATCCTCTTCAGTATCCGCCATATCGAGACGAGACGAGAAGCCATCATCGCGGGGCTGTTGGCCGGCCCGATCGCGATTCTTCCCGGATTCCTGTTCTACGTCTCGATGGTGAGCCAGTACCCTCAGGTGCTGGGCGAAGCGGTCCCCGCCAACTTCCTCCTGCAGATCCTGGGATCCCGGGCGTTCCAGCTGAGCTATCAGATCGTGCTCTTCGGCACCCTCATCGAGACGGGGACTGGGATGATCCACGGGGTCAACGAGCGCATAGCCGGCGTCTATGAAGAGCGGCAGACCCACATGCCAGCGTATCTGCGGCCTGCCATTGCCCTCGGGCTGTTGATTACGGGTGCGGCCCTCGCTCGCTTCGGTCTCATCGGGCTCATTGCCAAAGGGTACGGAACCATGACCTGGTTCTTCTTGGCAGTCTTCGTGGTCCCGATTCTCACGATAGGAATCTGGAAGCTGGTGGCCACTCCCAAGCGCGTCCCTGTCTCCCAGCCGTCGTGAGGGTCGGCCGCGCGACTGCGAACTTCTTGCGTGAAAGGGTGCCAACGGCGTAAGGGAGGAGCCTGGATCGTGTTCGTTGCGCCGTCATCGTGGCCGGTGGCACCATCTATGACGCAGCAGGAGTCCTCGGTGGAGTGGAGCGGTACGTCGGGCGCGCGATGCGCGTCTTAGGGAGGTTCCGGGTCTCGGGCTCGCTGTCACGAAGGACGACGCCTTCGCCCATGCGAAGGGCGTTCGAATGTCGCCACGAATGGATCTGCGGACTCGAAGGGTGACGGCCCGCCTGCACCGCCTTCATGGTGGCTCTCATGGCCACGTCCGAGATGAGAAGCTTGGCCAGCTCATTGGTCTCGGCTCGCCTGAGGACTGCAACCGACGTCTCACGGCTTTCCTGTATGGGGGCGGGAATGCGGTGAGCCTCATCCCGTGCAACTCGTTCATGAGCGTGTAGGATATCGACGAAGTGGATCCCCTCGAGCAGGTCGACGGAGGTGGCCAAAAGTCGACGCTCAACCACACCGGCTGAAGGCGTACAAGGCCAGTCGCTCGGCACGACGTTGGAGCCGAAACCCACGACCCTGTTACCGTCCCCATCTCCTGTTGCCCGGTTGATCGCCCAGCGCACCGCACCGCAGCACGATCATCATGCAGATTGCTGGCCGTCATCGGCTACCGAACGTTGGGAACGGCACCCGGCGCGCGTGCCTGCATCGTCACTGCTGCACGTAGACTATGACTCCGAGTAATACGAGAAGCTGGATGATGATGAAAGGGATGACCCCCCTGTAGATCTGCGTGGTGGGGATGGTTGGTGGTGTGACACCGCGGAGATAGAACAGCGAGAAGCCGAACGGCGGTGTCAAGAAAGAAGTCTGTAGGTTGACCGCAAGCATGATTCCCAGCCATGTGAGATCGATGCCGAGGAGGGTGGCTGGGGTAGCGACCAACGGTACGATGATGAACGCGATCTGAAAGAAGTCGAGAAAGAAGCCGAGCAGGAACACGATGGTGTTCACCACCACGAGGAAGGTCCAGCCACCCCCAGGCAGGTTTGTAACGGTCTGTTCGATCCAGAGATCGCCGTTGAGCCCGCGAAACACCAGCGCGAAGGCAGTCGAGCCAATCAACAGAAACACCACCATGACGGTGAGACGTGTCGTACTGTTCATCGCGGCGTCGAGCATACTGAACGAGAATTGGCGATTCGCACAGGCGAGGATCACCGCGCCCACGGCCCCCAGGGCGCCGGCTTCGGTCGGCGTCGCGATGCCCACGAAGATGCTTCCCAACACCATTGCGATCAGGAGCAAGGGAGGCACCAAGGAGAAGAGCACGCGCCGTGCGAGCTGCCACCCGCCCATAGTGCGGGCCTCAGGTGGGAGCGCGGGAGCCGCACCCGGGCGAGCTGTTGCGAGGCCGACGACGTAGAGGGCGTACATGCCGGCCAGCAGCAGACCCGGTACCACGGCTGTGGTGAACAGTCGCGCCACCGACACGCCAAGCTGGTCACCCAACACGATGAGCACGATGCTCGGAGGAATGATCTGACCCAACGTGCCCGAGCCGGCGATGACACCGAGGGAGAGTGCGGAGCCGTAGTTGTACCGCAGCATGATCGGGAGTGAAATCAGGCCCATCGCGGTGACGGAGGCTCCGACGACCCCGGTAGCCGCAGCGAGCAGGGTCCCGACCACGATGACGCCCAATGCGATCCCTCCACGGAACCGACCGAACAACACACCGATCGTCTCCAGGAGTTGTTCTGCCAGCCGTGACTTCTCGAGCACAGCCCCCATGAAAATGAAAAACGGGACGGCGAGCAGAGTGTAGTTGGACATGATCCCGAACGTCCGTTCGGGCATGGCGAAGAGGAGATGCCAATCGAACTGGCCGGCCATGACGCCAAGCAGGGCGAACAGGAGGGCGGTGCCCGCGAGGGCGAATGCCACCGGGTACCCGGAGAAGATGAGAATCAGTGCACCCAGAAACATGGCGGGGCCCCAGAGTTGCTGCATCACATTCCCTCACCGTGATGGGCTCCCGCATCTACCACATCTGTTGGGCCGGTCCGTGCGACATCCGGCTCACCTCGGAGCAGCGCCACTTGCTTGATGAGTTGAGAGATGCCTTGAATGAAGAGCAGGGTGAACGAGATGAGGATGACTGTCTTGATCGGATAACGAGGAAGGCCCCCTGGATCGGGTGACACTTCTCGGACGATCCAGGAGTTCCGTACCGCCGGCAGAGCCACAACGAGCATGAGCGCGCAGAAGGGGAGAAGGAACAGCAACGTGCCAGCAAGGTCGATCCATGCCCTAGCACGTGCCGTGAGGCGTCCGTACACGGCATCGACCCGCACGTGGATGTCGACCAGGAGTCCGTACGCCGCGCCGAGCAAGAACAAGAGGCTGAAGAGGTACCACTGCAGATCGATGTATGCGTTGGAACTCAGGTTGAGGCCAGTGAACCGTGTCAGATACCGTGCGAGCGCGTTGAACGCGCCAACGAGGACCATGGCCAGGGTGAGCCAGCGGATCAGGGACCCGATGACCTCGTTGAGGCGGTCGGCAGCTCTCGACAGTCGGGGCCAGATGGAACTCTTCATCGGTCTCCGTTACGGTGATGGCCGGCGAGAGGTGAGACAACACGGTAGAGCGCTCGTACGATACGCCGCCCCGGCAGATTGGGCCAGTTGAAGGCAATGCCATGTGGCGGTGACGGCTCCTCCATTGCCCACCGCACGATCTGCCGTTAACGTCACCTCCTCTGCGGGGGAAGCCCATGGGCATATTCGAACACATCACTGAACACGACCACCAGCAAATTGTCTTCTGTAATCACAACGCGTCAGGGCTGCGTGCGATCATTGCGATCCATGACACGACCCTGGGACCCGCCCTTGGCGGCGTGCGGATGTTGCCGTTCGCCACGGAGGACGAGGCGCTCCACGATGTGCTGCGCTTGGCGCGCGGGATGACCTACAAAGCGGCGATCAGCGGTGTGAACCTGGGTGGGGGGAAGTCCGTCATCATGGGTGATCCACGCACACAGAAGACCGAGGCTCTGCTTCGCGCCCTCGGCAGGTTCGTCCACTCACTCGGAGGTAAGTACATCGCCGGTCAAGACATCGGCACCGACTCCCACGACATGGCGGTCATCCGCTTTGAGACACCCTACGTGTCCTGCGTCCATGAAAAGGCCGGGGGCGCTGGCGATCCGTCATTCGCCACGGCCTACGGCGTTACCGCCGGGATCCGTGCTGTCCTGAAAGCGGCCGTCGGAAACGATTCGCTGGCTGGCCGACGCATCGCCATCCAAGGAGTGGGCCACGTCGGGTATTTCGTTGGCAAGTACTGCCATGAGGCTGGGGCGAACCTCATCGTGACCGACGTCGCGGAAGAGCCATGCAGGAAGGCGAGGGCCGAGTTCGGTGCCGAAGTCGTGGAGGCGGAGAAGATCTATGAGGTGGATTGCGACATATTCTCACCCTGCTCCGTCGGCGCGGTCATCAACGACGAGACCATCCCACGGCTCCGCTGTGTCGGGATTGCCGGTGCGGCGAACAACGTCCTGGCCGAGCCCCGGCACGGAACGGCGCTGATGGAACGGGGCATCATCTACGGACCCGACTACTTGGTGAACTCTGGGGGATTGATTCGCTGCCATGAAGAGGTGCTGGATCGCGAAGTCAGTGACGACAAGGTGCTGGAGCATGTCTTCCAGATCTACGATCAGACCCTCGCAGTGATCTACACCGCTGCCGATCGAGGGATGAGCACGGCAGAGGCCGCGGACAGACTCGCCGAGGAACGCATTGCGGCGGTTCGGGAAACCGGCAGCGTGTGGCGCTGACGAGATGGACCTTCTGGATCCAGGACGGTTGCCTGGTCCTCCCCTCGCGATCCGTGCGGACGAGATGGGCTGACGATCTCGACGGCGCGTCGAGTATGCTGACTACTGTAGAGATGATGACTGCTACGGAGTAGGAGGAGGGTACATCCTCACTGTTCTTGCTGTGCGGTGATTACTCCTCGAGTGCTCTGACGACTCCCTTCTGCCGACTCACTACGCTCGCTCGGCAAACGCGAAGCTCTGGTACGCCAACTCGTTTACTCTGAAGTATGCGAACGTGCGCTTCCGGAAGTCCCTCCAGGCTCTGTAGACTCGATCGAACGTCTCATCCTCCGCGGCGAACTGTTCCAGGACGTCAGTGCTGGCCTGCCAGCCGGCCCGCATGACGTCATCGGGGAACCGCTGGAGGAGAACCCCGTGGTCGTTCACCAGCCGCTCCAACGCCGGCGGATTCTCCGCGTCATACCGGGCGAGGATCTCGTCGTGGATCTCACGCGTGACCGCTTCGATCACCTGCTGATAAGCAGTCGGGAGCTGGTCCCAGGACCGTCGATTCACGTAGAGGCTCGGCGAGACATTCGGCTCCGCCCAGCCGGGATAATAGTAATGTTGGGCGACCTGATAGAACCCGAGCTTCTCGTCATCGTACGGGCCCACGAACTCGGTGGCGTCTATTGCCCCTCGCTCGAGCGCGGGAAAGATGTCGCCACCCGCCAGCACCTGGACGTTGACACCGAGTCGGGTCATGACCTGTCCGGCGATCCCGGGAATGCGCATGCGGAGTCCCCGGAGATCGGCGAGAGACGCGATGGGTCGCCGAAACCAGCCGCCCATTTGGACGCCGGTGTTACCGCAGGGGAAGTGGATGATGTTGAAATCGCCGAGGATCTCCCGAAGCATCTCCACGCCCCCTCCGTGGAACAACCAAGCGGTCTGCTGCCGAGCGGTGAGCCCGAAGGGAACCGCGCTGTCGAAAGCCAGCGCCGGGTTCTTCCCCACGTAGTAGTAACTTGCTGTATGCCCCGCCTGGACCGTTCCTTGCTGCACCGCGTCCATGACTTGAAGGCCCGGAACGAGCTCTCCCGGTGGGTGGACCCGCATGCGGAAGCGCCCGCCTGTTATCGCACTCACACGCTCCGCGAGGCGTTCGGCTCCATTGTAGAGGATGTCGACACTGCGCGGAAAGCTCGAAACCACGCGCCAGTTGATGCTCGGGCCCGTCGCGGCTCGGCCGCCCGCGCCGTCGGGAGCTCCATCGGGACGGCTGCCGCAGGCGGGAAGGGTGGCCCCAGCCGCGCCGGCAGCGGCATGCTTCAGGAAGGTGCGTCGATCGGTCGTGTTCATGGGATCCTGGCGGACGAGAGCTTGCTATGGTGGTAGCTTCCTCCCAATGATGGCAAGGTGGGTTGCGATCGGGAAGCCTGGCGAGCGCGTGCGCGCCCTTGAAATTGGGAAGTTCCCCGCACTATTCTGTGCGAGCGAGCTGGCGCTCCCGGCATCGCGCCCGAGGCGTGCAGGGCGACCATCTGGTGTAGATTGCATATCGGAGTAAGACCAACTGCCGTGACCATCTCATGATCAATCGCGCCGAGCCGGAATTCCGGGACCATCTCGAGCTCTACGAGCGCGCCCCGCTCCTCGAGCTGGGAGGGCTGGCGGACGAGAAGCGCCGGGAGCTGCATCCCGACGGGATCGTCACGTATATCGTTGACCGCAACATCAACTACACAAATGTCTGCGTTGCGGACTGCAAGTTCTGCGCATTCTATCGCCGCCCGAAGCATGAGGAAGGGTACGTGCTCTCCTTCGAGGAGATCGGCAGCAAGATCGACGAGGCGAAGGAGCTCGGCGCCGTGCAGATTCTGATCCAGGGAGGCCACAACCCGTACATTCCGTTTGGGTGGTACCTGGATCTCATGCGCTACATCAAGGAACATCATCCCATCCACATCCACGGTTTCTCCCCCTCCGAGGTCGACTTCTTCGCGACGCGCTTTCGGCTGGATGCGGGAGACGTGATCCGGGAGCTTCGCGCCGCAGGGCTCGATTCCATTCCCGGGGGCGGTGGCGAGATCTTGGTTCAGAGCGTGCGCGACCGCGTGGCGAGGAAGAAGGCTGGAGCAGATCGGTGGCTCGAGATCATGGAGATCGCCCACGGCTTCGGGATGAGGACGTCCGTCACCATGATGTACGGCCTAGGTGAAACGCTGGCGGATCGCGTCGAGCATCTCTTCCGGGTTCGCGAGGTCCAAGCGCGTACGGGTGGCTTTACGGCGTTCATCACCTGGCCGCTCCAGCCGGAGCATACGGAGATGGAGGGAACGCCCAAGACGGACGCCGTGACCCACCTGCGGACCGTTGCCGTGGCGCGGCTGGTGCTGGACAACGTGCCGAACCTCCAGGCGTCCTGGGTCACCATGGGGTTGAAGGTCGGCCAGATCGCCCTCCGATTCGGGTGCAACGACTTCGGCTCCCTCATGATCGAGGAGAACGTGGTTTCCGCCGCCGGCACGACGCACGGCGCCACGCTCGATGAGATCGTCCGCCACATCAGAGACGCCGGCTTCACGCCAGCCCGTCGACAGCAGGACTACACCATCGTTCCCGACACCGTCGCCGTCTGACCATGGCCGATGTGAGTGAGAGCCCCGTTCTCGTCATGGTGGGGTCGGAGAGTGACCGTGAACGAATGCAAGCGGCCCTCGACCTGTTGGACCGCGCCGGCGTCGGGTACGACTTCCTCGTCTCCTCCGCCCATCGGAACCCCGACCAGACATCGGAGGTTGCCAGGAATGCGGGCGCAAGGGGCTATCGTGTGATCATCGCCGGCGCCGGGCTCTCGGCGGCTTTGCCTGGAGCCGTGGCGGCTCTCACGGACCTCCCGGTGATCGGGGTCCCATTGGATGTCGGCCCCCTGAGGGGCGTCGACGCGCTGTACGCCATCGCGCAACTCCCGCCGGGGTGTCCGGTTGGCACGGTTGGGATCGGGAACGCGAAGAACGCGGCCTTACTGGCGCTCAGGATTCTGGGCGCGGCATCGCCGTAGCGGGTGGCGGGGCTCCCAGGGTGGCTGTTTACCAAACCGCCCGACGCTGTTAGCTTCCCTCCCGCTTTCGGCGATCGCCCGGAGGACGGGTGGGTGGTCGTCTCGACTCATTGTTTCTGCTTTAGCAGTCCATGATCCACGTCAGCGAACTCTCCAAGTACTTCGGCGGCCAACGCGCGCTCGGTCCGCTCGGTTTCGAGATTCAGGCCGGCGAGTCGGTCGGCTTTCTCGGCCTGAACGGGGCGGGGAAAACCACGCTGCTGAGGATCCTCGCGTGTGATCTCCGGCCGTCGGGTGGCTCCTTCCGCATCGGCGAGGTCGACGGCGTTTCGGATCCCCACGGCGTGCGCAAGCTCGTCGGGTTCCTGCCCGAGCTCCCTCCCCTCTATTCCGAAATGCCTGTTGGTGAGTACCTCCGCTTTGCGGGTCTCCTCAGAGGCATGAGCACGCTCGCGGTCGATCGGCGTGTCTCCGAGGTGGAGGAGCGGACGCACACCGCGGAGGCCCACCGCGAGCTGCTGCGCAACTTGTCCCATGGGTATCGGCAGCGGGTAGGGGTGGCGCAGGCCATCATCCACGAGCCGGAGCTTCTCATCCTCGACGAGCCGACCAAAGGGCTGGACCCGGCCCAGATCGTCGAAATGCGATCGATGATTCGAGAACTGAAAGAAAAGCACACCGTCCTCATCTCCAGCCACGTTCTGCCGGAGATTCAGGAAACGTGCGACCGTCTGCTGGTACTCCGAGACGGGCGGTTGGTCGCCTCGGGGACCGAGCAGGAGCTCTCGGCACGGCTGCAGTCACGCCGGATCACGGTGTCGGTCGCGGCTCCGGGCGAACCCGGGGGCTCGTCGGCGATCGAATCCTGCATCCGGTCGGTCGATGGGGTGCTAGCGGTCACTGGGCGTGGTCGGGACGACGAGTCGCTCGATTTCATCGTAGAGGCCGTGAACGACGTTCGGGCGGCGGTATGTCGGGTGCTCGTGCAGAGCGGGTACGCAGTCGTGCGGCTGGACCGAGCGGATCGCGAACTCGAGAACGTCTTCCTCGAGCTCGTGCATGGGAGCAGCGATGCGGGCCGTTAGCGTCATCTTTCGGCGAGAGCTGAACGAGTACGTGCACTCGCTCTTGGGGTACGTGGTGGCGGCGGCGGTCTTGTTGGTTGGCGGGCTGCTGTTCTATGCACAGGCGTTGGGCCCGGCGGCCGGCGAGCGTCTCTCGGGGGAGGTGCTCGCACGCTTTTTCTACAACGCGAGTGGGCTCACTGCTATCGCAGCGGTGGCACTGTCCATCCGGCTGCTCGCCGAGGAGCGACAATCCGGGACCCTCGTGCTCCTCAACACGTCACCGGTCCGCGAGTGGGAGATCGTCCTCGGCAAGTTCGCCTCGGCGCTGGCATTCCTGGGCGGCATCACCCTGATTAGCGTCTACATGCCGCTCCTGATCATGGTGAACGGCAAGATTTCGGTGGGCCAGGTTGCGGTGGGCTACGCGGGTCTCCTGCTTCTCGGTGCCGCCTGTCTCGCCATCGGCGTCTTTGCCACGGCCCTTGCACGACACCAGCTATTGGCCGTGGTCGTGGCATCCGCGTTGACCGGTGCCATGTTCCTGTTCTGGCCACTCTCCCTCGTGGTGGATCCACCACTGTCACGGGTCTTCGCCGGGTTGGCGATCCACGCCCGCCACTTTCAGGGATTCCAGGTCGGCGTGCTGCACCTCCGGGACGTCGTCTACTACCTGGCCGTGACCTACTTCTTCCTCGTGCTCGCGACCAAGACCCTGGAGGCCAAGAGATGGGAGTGAGGTTCGACTCGGCACCATGGTGGCTCACCTGGGTCGTGGCGGCGGGCCTCGCCGGCGTGTTCATCGGGGAGCGAGTGATGGGGGGCGCGGGGATCGCCCGCATGGTCGCGAGCGGTGTCGGCGCCGTGCTCCTCGTGGGGGCCACGGCGTGGCGGACGGTCTCTTGGCGAGCCGCCACCGCTCAGGGACGACGAGTAGAGGGTCTGCTCCTGGCAGCGTACATCGGTTGTATCCTCGCCGTGGGGGGCTATCTCCTGTCAAGCGAAGACGTCATGGGATGGCTCGGTATCGCGTTCCAAGAGGCCCAGATGGAGCGACGCTACGAAGTGGTGTTGCAAGTCTTCTCGTCAATCGTCTTGGCAGTTTCGCTCCTCCCAGCGCTCGGCGCCCAGTGGGCCTTGCTCGCCCATCGACATGCGGGGCGTGGCGCCGCAGAGGTGGAATCGCGCCGTGTACGGGAAACTGCCACCGGGGCTCTCACCGTGGCCCTGGCGGGGGCGCTGCTGTTTCTGGTGGGATACGTGGCATCCGAGCGCGATGCGAGCGTCGATCTCAGTTATTTCAAGACCGCAAATCCGGGAACAGCGACGCAAGAGGTGGTGCGAACGTTCGAGGACCCGCTCCGCACCCTCGTGTTCTTCCCGGAGGTCAATGCCGTCAAGGATCAAGTGCTGGGCTACTTCCGAACGCTCCAGGACGCAACCGGAAACGTCGAGATCGAGGAGCACGACCGACTGATCTCGCCGCGGCTCGCCCGGGAGCACCAGGTGACGACCGATGGGACGATCCTCCTTCTTCGCGGCGAGCAAGCGGAGCGGCTGACGCTGCCGACGGCGCTGGGCACGGCACGGTCACGGTTGCGGACCTTCGATCGTGAGGTGCAAGAGCGCCTGATCCGCCTCGCGAGAGACCGGCGGACGGCATACCTGACCGTGGGGCACGGGGAGGTCAACGATCCACTGCAGGCCGATTCGGCCGCGGAAGCCGATCCGCTGCGGCAGATCTCTGGAGTCCGTCAGCTCCTGCGCGTGCTCAATTACCGTGCGACGAACCTCGGACTCCAACAGGGGCTCGGCCAGGATGTGCCCGAGGACGCCGCTCTCGTGCTCGTCCTCGGGCCGAGACGCCCGTTCTTGGCTGCGGAGCTCGAGGCGCTCGACCGATACCTCGCCCGCGGAGGGGCGTTGCTCGTCGCACTCGACCCGGAGGGTGAGTTCGAGCTGGCAATGCTCGAGGACCGCCTCGGCGTTGCCTATCGTCCCGTGCCGCTCGCGGATGACCGCCAGCACTTGAGGAGACGCGGGAACGTCTCGGACCGGCAGCTCATCGTGACGGACCGGTTCTCTTCCCACGAGGCGGTGACAACGCTGAGCCGCACTCGCGTCGGCTCGGGCATTCTCCTCGTTGGTTCCGGATATTTCGAGGAGGCTGGGGAGGGAGAACTGCGCCGGAGTTTCGTCATTCGCTCGCTGCCCAGCACATTCGCGGATCTCAACGGCAACTACGAGTTCGACGAGGGAACCGAGGAGCGGAGCTCGTATAACCTCGCGGTGGCAATCGAGGGGGAAGCAGACTCGACGGTCGGAGACGCCGCCCTGAGGGTTCTCGTCTTCGGCGACGCCGAGATGTTCTCGGACGCCGTCCTGGCCTCCGTCGGTCTGAATGCGGCCCTGGTGGCTGATGGGGTGCGCTGGCTGGGTCGCGAGGAGTCGTTCTCGGGCGCAATCGAGAGCGAGGAGGATGTGGCCATCGCGCACACGAAGAGCGAGGACGTGGCATTGTTCTACTCCACCATCTTCGGGGCGCCGCTCCTGGTGCTGGCCGCGGGTCTGGTGAGCGTGTTCCGCCGGAGAAGGACGCGCACGGTGGCGCCATGAGGGGCGTGACGGTGCACGGCGTGCTGCTGGTGGTGGCGCTCGTCCTTGCTTACTGGGCATGGACGGGAGACGAGCCGTCCCGCACCGATCGGGACGAGTTTACCGTGTGGCGCGGTTCGTCGGAGAACGTGGTATCGGTCCGGTACGAGCGCGAGGACCAGATCCTCGAGATCGAGCGTCGACAAGCGGATGGAGCGGCGTACCTCTGGGGGACGGTTCGACGCGTGCACCCGGGGCCGGACAGCGTTTCAGGAACCGGAGTGGGCACGGTGATTGAGAAGGCCCAGGAGTTTCCCGTTGGCGAGCGGGGGGAGGAGCTGCTGGCGCAGCTCGCGCCCCTCACCGCGCTGCGGGATCTCGGGGGACTGAACGACTCCCTGCGGCTTGCCTACGAGCTCGTCGAGCCCGAGCGCCGGCTCCGCGTGACCTTCGAGAATCGCACTCGTGAGCTCCTCATTGGGGGAAGCGTGTTCGGGGGTGGGCATCGCTACGCGCTGGATGTCGAGACCGATCGCGGATACGTGATCTCCTCGAGCGTTCTCCAGCGACTCGATGGGGGTCAGGGTGGTCTCCGTCTCACCGGGCTCCACGAGTTCGAGTGGCAGGATGTCGGAGCCGTGACGGTTCGGAGCGCACGGGCTGAGCAGCGGTGGGAGAGAGGGGATAGCAGCGACGCCCGGCCGGGAGGGGCGACATGGACGAGCGCCGGTGCGAGCGAGCCGGATCAGACGTTCGCCAACTTCATGGATCGCATTCAGAGACTCGCCGTCATCGCGTACGATAGCGACAGCGTCGCCGACAGCCTGGAGTTACGGGTGCGCATCGACTATTTGGATGCGGAAGACCGCCCGCTCGGCTTCGTGGAGCTCTACCGACAGCGGACCGATCGAGTAGAGGCCTTCGAGTATTACCTGCGGACCGAGCTCACTCGTATCCTCGCCCGCGCCCACCCGAGCATCGGCGAGCGCGTAGACGAGGACTTAGGAGAGATCTTCTAGCGGGGGTTCTTCATCGGTGTCTCGATTGCCTGGACCTTTCGGCGCGCTCAGCCAACCGTCGCGCTGCGTCGCTCAGCAGACACCCCCCAACTTGTAGGATCCTGCCGCGCTGGACGTCGAGCCCAATCACGCCTCCCTTTCTCCCGAAGACCGCCGACTTATCTTTACCTGCCATGCATACCGCCACACGCACGCATGGCTTCACAGAATCGGTCATCCGAGGGATGACGCGACTCGCCGGCCAATACGACGCCATCAACCTGGCGCAGGGCTTTCCGAACTTCCCAGCCCCTGGATTGATGAAGGCAGCAGCAGCGAAAGCCGTCCGGGACGACATCAATCAATACGCCATCACCTGGGGCTCCCAGGGATTGCGAGATGCCCTGGCGGAGAAATACCGAGACTGGTACGAGATGGATGTCGACCCGGAGACGGAGATTACCGTGACATGTGGGGCGACGGAGGCGATGGCCACCACGCTTCTTTCGATCGTCGACCCCGGGGACGAAGTGATCGTGTTCGAGCCGTTCTACGAGAATTATGGTCCGGATGCCATTCTGTGTGCGGCAAAGCCCGTGTACGTTCCCATGCCGATAAGCGGCGAGCTCGATATCGATCGCCTGAGGGCCGCGTGCTCCACGCGGACGCGAGCCGTGATCGTCAACACCCCGAACAACCCCACGGGTCGCGTGCTCACCCACGAGGAGCTCACGGGGATCGCCGCACTCTGCCAGGAGTGTGACGCCTACGCCGTCACGGACGAGATCTACGAGCACATCTACTACGAAGGTACACACATCCCCCTCGCGACCTTGCCGGGTATGCGAGACCGCACCATCACCATCAGCGGTGCTTCGAAGACATTCAGCGTCACGGGCTGGCGGATCGGGACCATCATCGCACCGGTAGGTGTCACAGACGCGATCCGCAAGGTCCACGACTTTCTCACTGTCGGGGCGCCAGCCCCGCTTCAGGAAGCTGTCGCTGCGGGCCTCCGGTCCCTCGGCGCGGAATATTATGAGGGTCTCGCCGCGGAGTATCGGAAACGTCGCGACGTGGTGTATCGAGGGCTCGCCAGCGCGGGCTTTCGCTGTGAGCCACCGCAAGGCGCGTATTACATCATGGCTGACTTCTCCGACCTCAGGGACCTGCCGGATGACCAGTTCTCTGAGTGGCTCACCGCCGAGATCGGCGTGGCGCCGGTTCCGGGCTCCAGCTTTTACAGCCGTTCGGAATTGGGGCGATCGGTGGTGCGATTCGCCTTCTGCAAAACGCTGGATCTGTTAGAGGAAGCGATGCAAAGGCTGCAGGCCGTACGCGTTTGAGGGACAACTCCCTCCTTCCGTCAGGCATTCTGGCTATCTATCATCCTGCCATGCCCGCTCGATTCGGTATCGGCTACGACGCGCATACCTTTGGTGCTGATCGCCCGCTCGTGCTCGGAGGGGTTGAAGTTCCCCACGACTCTGGTCTTCATGGACACTCGGATGGTGACGCCATCGCCCACGCGGTCATCGACGCGTTGCTCGGGGCGGCAGCCATGGGAGACATTGGTCGCCTCTTTCCGGACACCGACCCTCGGTGGAAGGATGCGGATTCGATGAGCCTCCTGGTGGAGGTGAAGCGCCTCCTCGCTGAAGGGCGGTTCAGGGTGGGGAACGTCGATGCCACGGTGATCACCGAAGCGCCGAGGCTTGCGCCGCACATCGATCGGATTCGAGCGCGCATGGCCCGGGCACTGGGGCTGGAGATCGCCGCCGTATCCGTCAAGGCGAAGACGAACGAGGGAATGGACGCGGTAGGGGAGGGCAGGGGGCTCCAGGTCTTCGCCGTGGCCTCGCTGGAGGTGACGTAGTCTGCTCGAGGATCTCTTTCAATGGCTCATTGGCCTGCCCCCGGCCGCTGTCTACCTGGTCGTCGGTGGACTCGCGGCGGCCGAGAACGTCTTCCCTCCGGTTCCCGCAGACACGGTGGTGGCGGTGGGAGCGTTCCTCTCGCGGTTTACGTCTCTGTCGGCCGGTGCCATACTCGCCGTCACGTGGGTGGCGAACGTCGGAAGCGCCTGTGTCGTCTATGTCGCCGCTCGAACTGTCGGTCGTGGGTTTTTCAAAGGGAGGATCGGGAGACGGCTCCTGCGACCCAAAGCACTCAAACGCCTAGAGCGTCTCTACGCGCGACACGGGACATGGGGCATCTTCGTGAGTCGGTTTCTTCCGGTCGTCCGAGCTGTCGTGCCTCCGTTTGCCGGCGTGGCGAAGCTCGGGGCTGCCCGCACTTTGATTCCGGTAGCCGTAGCGTCGGGGATCTGGTATGGGGCCGTTACGATCGTCGTGGTTCTCGTGGCAGACCACTTGGGCGACGTGGCGCGCCTCCTCGCCGGTGTCGGTCTCGTGGCGTGGATTCTCGCGCTCGGCCTCGTCGTCATCGTGACGGTATTGGTCGTCGTGCGCCGGCAGCGCAAAGCGCGTGACCAGAATGGTAGCAGGTGGGATTCGGTAGCCGCTCGTTCCGATCGTGCGAGCCCTGTGGCGGTGCCACCGCGCTCGGGCCCGATCGGTCCCCCGGAAGGTCTGATGAATCGCGCACCGGATCCAACAGACATGAATCGCGAATGAACCGCGTAGCCTCGCGAGATCTGGACCGTGCCTTCTGGATCGAGGGTTTCGAGGAGTACCTTCGCGTGGAGGCCGGCAGCAGTGTGCACACGGTCGACGCGTATCTCCGCGACGTGCGACGCTTAGCGGAGTATGCAGGCCCGCGTGGCGTTGATGACCCGGCGCAGGTGACCCCAGCGCTCCTGCGGGACTTCGTGTTTCACCTCAAGGATCTGGGGCTCGCCGCCACGAGCATCCGCCGCCAGATCTCGGTGATCCGTGCCTACTACCGCTTTCTTGGCGGAGAGGACCGCGTGCGGCAGGATCCGTGCGTCCAGCTCGAGACACCCAAGACCTGGCGCAAGCTGCCCGACGTCCTCACCCGGTCCGAGATCGAAGCACTCCTGGGCGCGCCCGACCTCGACGAGCCGCTCGCCTGGCGAGACCGTGCGCTGCTCGAGCTGGGATATGCGACCGGCGTGCGGGTGTCGGAGCTGGTGGGACTCATGACGAGCGATCTCCTGTTCGACGACGGGCTGATACGCGTCATGGGGAAAGGGGCGAAGGAGCGGCTCGTGCCGATCGGTCGTCGCGCATTGGGAGCCGCGGCGGTGTACGCCCGGGAAGTGCGGCCCAGTCTGGACCGAGGCAAGACTGCGGGCCGGTTCCTCTTGAATGCTCGGGGGCGGCCGCTCACCCGCGTGGGTGCGTGGGGGATCCTCAAGCGCTGCGCCGAGCGGGCCGGCGTCACCAAGCGGGTGACGCCTCACACGTTGCGCCATACGTTTGCGACTCACCTCTTGGAGGGTGGTGCCGACCTTCGTGCCGTGCAAGAGATGCTCGGACACGCCGATCTGTCCACTACGCAGATCTATACACACGTGGATCGCGACTACCTCAGGACGGTTCACAAGACGTACCATCCCCGGGCTTGATGATCTTCGTTCTCGACAACTACGACTCCTTCACGTACAACCTCGTGCAGTATCTGGGAGAACTGGGGGCCGATCTCCACGTGCGGCGTAACGACCAAGTCCAGGTCACCGAAGTGGAACGCCTCGACCCCTCGGCGGTGGTCATCTCGCCCGGACCCGGCGTGCCCCGCAATGCCGGCATCAGCGTGCCACTCATCCGGGCCTCTGTGGGCAAATGGCCCCTCCTCGGCGTCTGTCTGGGACACCAGGCGATCGGAGAAGCCTTCGGCGGTCGCGTGGTCCCGGCGGACCGCCTGATGCACGGAAAGACCTCGCCGGTGACCCACGATGGTACGGGGATCTTCCATGATCTGCCTTCACCACTCGATGCGATGCGCTATCACTCGTTGGTGGTCGACCCGCGCTCGGTCCCGGAGGTGTTGCGCGTCACGGCGTGGACGGCTGATGGGAGCCAGGAGGAGATCATGGGACTCGTACACCGATCCGAGCCGGTTGTCGGTGTGCAGTTTCACCCCGAGTCGATCGGGACGCCACGGGGGAAGCGGCTCCTCGCCAACTTCCTCGAGCTGGTTGCCTGACGACGGGTTCGGGTGGCGGCCGAGGCGGGTCCGCTCGAACCGCTGTTACAGACTAAGTATCTCGAATACAATAAGTTAGGCCGTCCGCTAGGGCCCGTATCCACGGCGGCACGACTTTTGACAGAGACCCGAGCCCGTGTTACCTTCCGCTGTGCACCTCCTAATTGTCGTGCCGGCTCGCATCGGGTCCTCCCGCCTCCGTGAAAAGCCTCTGCGTGTTCTGAGGGGCGATCCCCTCATCTGTCATGTTGTCCGGACTGTTCTCGATTGGGATTTCGGTGCTCCAGTGGTTGTCGCAACTGACGATGTCCGTGTAGTCGAAGCGGTGGAGCCAATGGACGTCGTGGGCGTGCTGACGCGGCGGGCGCATCCATCGGGGACGCATCGCGTTGCCGAGGTGGCAGATCTGCCCCGTTTCCAACGAGCGGACACGGTGTTGAACGTACAGGGGGATCTGCCCCACGTACGCAGGGACGTCGCGCTGGCGGCGTTGGGGCGGCTCGTGGGCGGCGATCCCATTGGCACGGTGGGGGTGCCGCTGAGTCTGGAGGCTTTGGGGGATCGCGGTCGCGTGAAGGTCGCGGTTGACCGCGCGTCCGGCCGGGCGCTGCGCTTCTCGCGGTCGGTTCCAGCTTCAGTGGCGTGGCCTTGCGACGTCGACGTGCTCGAGCACGTGGGGTTGTACGCGTATACGCGGCAAGCGCTCCGGCGTTGGGTTCAGCTCCCTGCCGATCCGGAAGAGCAATCGGAGGGACTCGAGCAAGTTCGGCCGTTGGCGCACGGGATTCCCGTCGGAGTGGCTCGATGGATGGGACCGGCGCCGGTCAGCATTGATACCGAGCGCGATCTCTTGCAGGCGCAGGCGGGGATGACACTCGTAGGCCACGGGGGCTCAGGATGAACACGAAGTACATCTTCGTTACCGGTGGTGTGGTGTCGTCGTTGGGGAAGGGGATCGCCGCCGCGTCCCTCGGCCGGCTCCTGGTCGAGCGGGGGCTTCGAGTGACGATTCAGAAGTTCGATCCCTATCTCAACGTCGATCCGGGCACGATGTCGCCGTACCAACACGGCGAAGTCTATGTCACCGATGACGGGGCCGAGACGGATCTAGACCTGGGGCACTACGAGCGGTTCATCGACCACTCGTTGTCGCAGGCAAACAACGTGACGACGGGACGGATCTATCTCACCGTGATCACGAAGGAGCGACGGGGAGAGTATCTCGGGAGCACAGTCCAGGTCATCCCCCACATCACCGATGCGATCAAGGCGGCGATTCGCCGGGCCGCTCCGGAGCACGAAGTGGTGATCACCGAGATCGGTGGCACGGTGGGTGATATCGAGTCCCTCCCGTTCCTCGAGGCGATCCGGCAGTTTCGGCAGGAAGTTGGGCGGGAGAACGCCTTGTTCATTCACCTCACGCTCATTCCTTACATAAGCGCGTCCGGGGAGCTCAAGACGAAGCCGACGCAGCATTCGGTTCGGGAGCTCATGGAGATTGGGATTCAGCCGGACTTTCTCGTGTGCCGCACCGAGCGTCCCCTCACCGACGCCATCAAGCGGAAGATTGCGTTGTTCTGCAACGTCGAGCCCGGATCGGTCGTCGAGAGCCGCGACGTGCCCACCATCTATGAAGTGCCGCTCATGTTGCACCGGCAGGGGTTGGATCGGGCCGTCTGTGAGCGGTTCGGTCTGGAGGTGAAGGATCCGGATCTCAGGCCGTGGGGCGCCATGGTGAAGCACGTGCTAGAACCGGCGGATCGCATTCGCATCGCGGTGGTGGGAAAGTACACAGAGCTTGCTGACTCCTACGTTTCGATTCGTGAAGCTCTCGTGCACGGTGGGATTGCGAATGATGTCGGTGTCGATCTGGACTGGCTTGCCAGCGACCGCTTCGTCGATCAGGTCGCAGCCGGAAAGCACCTCGCGGCGTACGACGGATTGCTGGTTCCCGGCGGCTTCGGGGAGCGGGGGGTGGAGGGGATGGAAGACGCCGTCCGTTGGGCGCGGGAGAACGACTTGCCCTTCTTCGGGATCTGCCTCGGGCTGCAGGTGGCCATCATCGAATTCGCCCGTAACGTCTGTCTGTTGCCCGAGACGGGTTCGAGTGAATTCGAGCCGAAGTGCGAGCATCCGGTCATCTCGCTCATGGACTCGCAGCGGGAGGTGCGCGACATGGGCGGAACGATGCGGCTGGGTGCCTATCCGTGTCGACTTCGGCCCGGCACGAAGGCGGCCAAGATCTATGGCACCGAGGAAGTGAGCGAACGCCATCGCCACCGGTACGAGGTGAACAACGCCTATCGTGATGTCTTGGCCGAGTATGGAATGCGGTGCGCAGGCCTATCGCCAGATGGTACGTTGGTCGAGTTGATGGAGCTGCCCGGACATCCGTGGTTCATTGGATGCCAGTTCCATCCCGAGCTCAAGTCGCGACCGATGCGCCCGCATCCGCTGTTCGCCAGCTTCGTCGGCGCTGCGTTGGAGCACAAACGTCAGCGACCGACTGTGACCGAGCTGGCGGAGGTGCGCGTGTGACATGAGCGACTTCTGGTCGCCGGCGCCGGTGCTGATGGCGGGGCCGTGCGTCGTCGAGGGTGACGGGGTCAATCTGACGATCGCCGCCTGTCTGGCCGAGCTCGCCGCCAAGCTCGGCCTTCGCGTGGTGTACAAGGCGAGCTTCGATAAAGCGAATCGATCGCGCTTCGACGCCCCGCGTGGACCGGGCCTCGGGCCGGGGCTCGCGGCACTGGAGCGCGTGCGAGCCGAGACGGGGCTCCCCGTGATGACGGATGTCCACGAGGCGTGGCAGGTCGAGGAGGTGAGTCCCCACGTGGATGCGCTGCAGATCCCGGCGTTTCTCTGCCGGCAGACGGATCTGCTGGTGGCAGCCGGGGCGAGTGAACGACCGGTGAACATCAAGAAGGGCCAGTGGATGTCCCCGACAGCCATGGCCGGCGCCGTCGCCAAAGTCCGCGCTGGGGGTGCTTTTGCGATAACCGTCACAGAGCGAGGGACCTTTTTCGGGTATGGTGACCTCGTCGTCGACATGCGGAGCTTTGCTCGCATTCGAGCGACGGCGGGAGTGCCGGCGATTTTCGACGCCACCCATTCGACGCAACAGCCTGGGCGTGGCTTCGACGGCGAGACTGGAGGTGACCGGGATGCGCTACCGGTGCTCCTCCTCGCGGCAGCCGCCGCCGGTGCCGACGGGTTCTTCATTGAAACTCACCCGTCACCCGAAGATGCGCCGAGCGACGCCGCCACGATGTGGCCGCTGTCCCAGCTCCCAGCGTTGCTGGAGCGGGTGCTGGACGTGTGGCACACGGCCCGAGAGCGAGGGGCGAGACCATGCTCGATCCGTTGATCGCGAAACGCGTTCAGCTAGTCGGCTTCGACGTCGACGGCGTCATGACGGATGGCGGCGTGTATCTCGGGACGGCGGGCGACGAGCCCGTCGAGCTCAAGCGGTTCGATATTCGGGACAGCATTGGCGTTCGGTTCTTGCGAGCAGCTGGGATCAAGGTGGTCGTCTCCAGCGGGCGGGTGTCGAGCGCGACGCGTATTCGCGCGGAGGAGCTGGGCGTGGACGCGGTGGTGCAAGACCATCAGGCGCAGAAGCTGTCGGGGTTCGAACGCGCGCTGAACCAGCTGGGTGTCCGGATCAAGGATTCCGCTTTTGTCGGCGACGACCTTCCGGACCTCCCGATCATGCGACGGGTTGGGCTGGCGGTGGCCGTTGCCAACGCCATGCCGGAGGTCCTGGCCCTCGCCGATTACACGACGGAGGCCGGTGGTGGGCGCGGTGCCGTCCGAGAATTTGCCGAGGAACTGCTGAAGGCGCGCGAGCAGTGGGAAGAGGTGATGCACAACTACTTGGCGGAGCGAGGTGATCTTCTTGGTCGAGGCATCAGTGCAGGGTAGGGTTCTGCCCGTGCTCGTGGTGCTCGTGATCGCGATGGCGTGCGGGCGATCGGCAGGTCCTCCGACGACGGCCGTGGCCGCGGACTCTGCTGATCAGGTGCTGTTTGGCTTGACACATAACCTCACCATCGACGGAGTGCTGCGGGTGCGTCTCGAGGCGGATACCGCGTACTTCTACGATCCGACCCAGACCGCCGAGCTCTTCGGCGTGACGGTGGAATTCCTGTCTCCGGAGGGGAAGCTGACCACTACCTTGACGTCGCGCGAGGGGACGTACTTCTGGCGGATGGGAGACATGGAGGCCAGGGGGAACGTCGTGGCGGTGACCCCTGACAGGAAGGAACTGAAGACCGAGATTCTGCACTACAATCGTGGGCGTCACGAAATCAGTGGGCCTGCGGCGTTCGTGTTCAACGGGCCGGGCCGCCATCTGGAGGGAGACGGCTTCACCGCCGATCCAGAGTTCGAGAATGTGGAAGCGACCGGCGCCCGTCGGGGCACGATTCGCAACGTGGAGCTGAGGAGCCGATGACGCGACTCGGTATGGTCGCGCTGCCTCTCCTGTTCGCCTTGCTCCTCGGCGGGCGAGGTGAGGCGCAGCAGTCCGGAGCCTGCCGGCCAGTGCTGGACCGGGCCGGAGTGATGCGGTCTCAGGCGGGAGGGCTTCGATCGTTCTGGAGTGGTGGTGTGTGGGCCCGCTGCGCCGGCCAGTCTACGACCATGTACGCCGACAGTGTTGCGTGGTTCGGTGATCTGAACCGCATGGATTTTGTTGGGAGTGTCCGTTTCCGCGATTCCACGGTGGCGCTCGACGCGAGTCGCGCAAACTACTATCCCGGCGAGGAGCGGATCGAAGCGTACGAGAACGTATTCCTCGTAAACCGACGGACCGGGTCCAGGCTCACCGGGCCCCGCCTCACTTACTGGCGTGCTGCCGCTCAGCTCCGATCAGAGAGTGAGCTCTTCTCGACTGGTCGTCCAACCGTCGAGTACCGCACGCCCAGTGACACGGCGGCGGAACCCTACATCATCGTTGGGCAGCGCGTGCGATTACGGGGCCAGGCGACGGCGTGGGCTGCGGGGAGCGTGACGATCAAGCGGAGCACGATCGACGCGAAGAGCGACAGTGCCATGCTGGATGTTGACCGGGACGAAGGCGCGCTGATCGGGCACGCCGAGGCTCGGGGGGGAGACGATAGCACAGGTTACCGCATCGGCGGTCAGCGCCTCGACTTCCGTCTCCGGGGTGGTTCCCTGACGTGGGTGCAGGCTCGGGGCGCGGCGGAGGCACTGAGCGCCGATTGGCGAGTTGTGGGTGACACCATCGAGTTTCGGTTGGCGAACGATCTGATTCAGGCGGGATCTGCGTGGGGAGACTCCACGCTGCCGCGGGCCATATCGGTATCGCAGACGATCGAGGCCGATTCGCTGGCGATCGATGCGCCGGGCCAGCTGCTCACTGAGGTGCGAGGCTACGGCGGTGCCCGGGCGACCGCCATCGATTCGCTCAATGCCCAGTCAGACTGGATGAGCGGCGACACGGTGATCGCGCACTTCGACAGTACGGAGGCGGGGGCTCGGCACCTTTCGCGGCTGGAGGCACACAATAATGCTCGCGCGCTGTACCACGTCTATGAGGACGCGAACCGGGTCCGGCCGCCCGCCATCAACTACGCCAGGGGGCGACGGATTACCGCCCTGTTCAAGGCCAACGGGTCGCTGGATCGCGTGGACATAGTCGAGGCAGCGGACGGCGTCTACTTGGAGCCGATTGGCGGGAGGCAACCGTGATCGATCGGCTGCACGTCGCACTGGCCGGTCGGGATCCTTCCTTGGCGCTCGCGACGGGGGCGATGTTGCGAAGCGCGGATGAGGCGGGTGGCGCGACGCTGGAGCAGCTGGCCGTCGCCTATCGGGAGGACTACCTGGAGCTCCAGCGTCGCCAATGGGGAGACGCTTCCCGCCAGCGGGGCGTCCTCTCGGTGGACGAAGTCCGGCGACACCTCGCTTCGTCCGTGCTCCCGCGGCTTGCGAGCGACGGGATCCTCGACACGCTCCCCGCGACGTTAGAGGCTCACATGCGGGTGCGACTCCGGCCTGAGCTGTGGCAATCGCTCGCGCCTACCCGTGATCGTGAACGCGAGTGGCTGATCGGGATGGCGCTCGAGGCTGTTCGTCGGAGCGAAGCCGGCGGCGAGGAGCCCAGCGCCCAGGGGAGCAGCCTTTCGGGCGTGGGGCTCACCAAGATCTATCGGCGCCGGAAGGTCGTGAATCGCGTCGAGCTGAACGTGCGCCAGGGCGAGATCGTCGGGCTGCTGGGTCCCAACGGTGCGGGGAAGACCACGACCTTCTACATGATTGTGGGGCTGGTTCGGCCGGACGAGGGGAGGATCTTCATCAACGACGAGGAGATCTCACCGCTCCCGATGTACCAGCGGGCCCGGCGCGGCATTGGGTACCTCGCCCAAGAACCCTCGGTCTTTCGGAAGCTCACGGTGGAGGACAACGTCCTGGCGATTCTCGAGAGCCTCACCCTCTCCGATTCGGAGCGCAGGGAGCGGCTCGAGGCGCTGCTCAGCGAGCTATCGATCGAACATCTTCGCAAACAGAAGGCGTACAAGCTCTCCGGTGGAGAACGTCGTCGCCTGGAGATCACGCGCGCGTTGGTGACACAGCCGCGGTTCATGCTCCTCGATGAGCCTTTCGCCGGCGTCGATCCCATTGCCGTACACGACATTCAAACGATCGTCGCGGGCCTGCGGAAGCGTGGCATCGGGCTCCTGGTGACCGATCACAACGTGGAGCAAACGCTCGATATCGTGGACCGGGCGTACATCATGTTCGAGGGGGAGGTACAGGTAGCGGGAACCGTTCGGGATCTGGTCTTTGACGATCGGGTCGCGGACCTCTATCTGGGACCAACGCTCACGTCCCGGCTTCGGGAGCGGCTTGGGGAGGCCGCATGAAGGCGTCGCTGCAACAGAGTGCGGTTCTGCGCCAAGAGCTGCGCATGAATCCTCGCCTCTATCAGGCGATGGATTTGCTGTACATGCCCGTCTTGGACCTCCAACAGCACCTGAAAGAGGAACTGGAGACGAACCCGTTCCTCGAGATGCCCGAGGGTGAGGAAAGTGAACCGCAGCAAGAGCGTGAGACTGCGGAAAAGAAGGAAGCCGAGCGAGAAGATGATGAGATGAACTGGGAGGAGATCATTCTCGACGGCTTCCGGGTTGGTGGTGCGCGGGGCGGCTACGAAGAACGCGAGTTCTACGAACCGGTACCGGTCCAGGTGCGCGACTTGGCAGATCACCTGCGCGACCAATTGCAGCTCACGGACCTCACACCGCGCCAGCTCTTCCTCAGCGAGGAGTTCATCGGCAACATCGGTGAGGATGGATATCTCCAGGCTTCGCTGGAGGAGATCGTTGAGGGCGCCAACGCGGTACTGGACGAAAGGTCCCAGGAGATCGAGGACGGGGCAGAGCCGCCGGGGCCATACTCGGCGGAGGAAGCCGAGACGCTGCTGCGGGTGGTGCAGCGTCTCGACCCTCCTGGAATCGCTGCCCGCGGACTGCGAGAGTGTTTGCTCATTCAGCTCTTGGAAGCGAACCAGAGCGACACGTTGACCTACCGACTGGTCGACGATGCGTTCGATGACCTCATTGCACATCGGTGGAGTGAGCTCGCGAAACGCTACGGATTGGAGCCAAGGGAAGTGCAGGATGCGGCGGACGAGTTGGCGAAGCTCGATCCGAAGCCGGGACTGCAGTTCCAGAGTACGGCGGACACGTATGTGGTGCCAGACCTCGTGGTGGAGAAGATCGACGGCGAGTACCGCGTCTTCTTGAACGATGGATGGATGCCCCGCCTTCGAATCAGCAAGGTCTATCAGGACATTGCAGGAGACCGGAAGAAATTTCAGGGGCGAAATCGGGAGTTCATCACGGAGAAACTGAACAGTGCCACGTGGCTCATTCAAGCAATCGAGCAACGTCGGCAGACCATGCTGAAGGTCATGAATTTCATCGTCGATCGGCAGCGAGATTTCTTCGAGAAGGGGATCGAGCATCTGAAACCGTTGACGCTTCGAGAGGTGGCTGACGTCATCGATATGCACGAGTCGACCGTGAGCCGCGTGACGAACCAGAAGTACGTGCAGACGCCTCGGGGCGTTTACCCCCTCAAGTTCTTCTTCTCCAGCAGCCTCGGTACCACAACGGGAGAGGATGCAAGCTCCCGGGCGGTGAAGGCCCAGATTCAGAAGCTCGTCGACGAGGAGAATCCCTCGGCTCCTCTCACCGATTCGGCAATCGTCAAGGCGTTGAAGGAGCGCGGCGTCCAAATCGCTCGCCGAACCGTCGCCAAATACCGCGACCAGCTTGGGATCCTCCCCGCCCGTATGCGCAAGCGCGTATGACCCTCGCGGGGTCGGCGGGTGGCGTCGAGGTCAGCGTCGTCGTTCCGGCCAAGGACGAGGCCGACAACCTACCAGAGTTCCTACGACAATGCGCTGAGGCACTTCGTGACGTGCCGTACGACTGCGAGGTCGTGGTGGTGGACGACGGGAGTCGGGATGACACACCCGCCGTGCTCCAACAGGCCAGGGCGGAGTATGAGTTCCTCCAGGTCGTCACGCACCGGAGTCAGCGCGGGATTGCCGATGCGCTGAAGTCCGGCGGGGAAGCGGCTCGGGGGCGTATTCTCGTCTTCTATCCGGCAGATCTGCAATTCCTGCCTGCCGAGATCCCGCAGCTGGTCGCTCCGATCCGCGCTGGGGAGAGCGATCTCGTGACCGGAGCGAAACAGGGGAGCTACGAGCGAGCGTTCGTCTCCGGGGTGTACAACCGGCTTTGCCGCTGGCTCTTCGGGGTGCGGGTCACAGATCTCAACGCGGTCAAAGCGTACCGTCGAGAGGTCATGGACGTCGTTCCGGAGCGCCCGGACTGGCACCGGTATATGGTGGTCATCGCCTCCGCAGACGGTTTTCGGGTTACGGAGCGCCCGGTGACGGTCCATCCCCGGCGGGGCGGTCGGTCGAAATTCGGAATCGGCCGCATCCCCATCGGGGTCGTGGATCTCGTGTCCGTGTGGTTCCAGCTCCGCTTCGGCAGGAAGCCGCTGCTGTTTTTCGGTGTCTCCGGAGGTGTGCTGTTCGCGCTGGGATTTCTGGTAGGGTTGGCAGCCCTGATACTGCGGTTCGGCTACGGGCTGGGCTTTCGACCGTTGCTGGATCTCGTGATGGTTCTGGTCATCTCGGGTATCGCGCTCTTCGGGATCGGATTCGTGGGTGAATTGCTGGCGGCAAGTCGGGAAGAGGTTCGTGGGCTCAGGCGATCCATCGAGCGCCTCGCGGCAGAATTCAGACGTCGCCAGCGATAAACTCCTTCCGTGCGCATCACGATGGTCAGCCACGCATACCCCCGCTGGGACGGGGACGTCGCGGGTGTGTTCATCGAGCGCCTCGCGGTGGCCTTGGTGATGCGGGGACATCGCATCACCGTGGTGGTTCCAGCCGACCGGGGCGCCGGGGGACGGGCGGTGCGCCGGGGTGTCGAGGTCTTACGCGTCCGATATGGTCCAGCGAGAGCCGAGACGCTAGCATATCGCGGGACGATGCAACGCGGGGCAGGCACGCTGCTGGGCAAACTGGCGCTAGCCTCGCTGATCGAAGCGGAGGGGCGAGCCATCGCGCGTGTCGGGCGCGCGGCAGCAGCGCAAGTAGTGCACGCGCATTGGTGGGTTCCCGGAGGAGCGGCGGCATGGCTGGCGCGCTTCTTTGGTGGGAGTCGATTCCTGGTGACACTCCACGGAACCGACGTGGCGGTTCTCGCGCAATCTCGCATGGCCCGATTCCTGGCTCGGCGGGTGCTCCGCCGAGCGGAGCTCGTCACTGCCGTCTCGAGCTTTCTCGCTGAACGCGTGGGTACATCCCTTGGGGATGCGCTGCGACCTATCGTGGTTCAGCCGATGCCGGCCAACCTCGAGCACCTCGGCCACACGAGCCGGGGTGGGGGAGGGGTCGCCACGGTTGGTCGGTTGGTCAGTCAAAAGCGGATCGACATCGTGCTCGACGCAATAGCCCGGTTACGGCGGCAAGGAAAGACCTTACGGTTGACCATTATCGGTGATGGTCCCGAACGGCACGCGCTGGAAATGCTTGCTCAGCAACTGGGAATAGTGGAGCTTGTCCATTTCCGCGGCGCAGTGCCGCCGGAGCGGCTCGTCGATACCATCGGCGATGCCGACGTCTTCGCATTCCCAGCACGAAGCGAGGGGTTTGGCCTCGCTGCCGCGGAAGCGTTGGTGCTCGGCATCCCGGTCGTCGCTTGCGAGGACGGTGGCGGGGTGCTTGACATCGTTCCACGGAGCGGTGGTGGCCGCCTAGTGTCTCCGAACGACGCCGCCCACTTTGCTCGTGCGATTGACGAGCTGACGAGCGAACCGGGCACACGGGCCGCTGCGGCCGAGACGGGACGGCTCCTGCGGCGCCGGCTCGATCCGGACTACGTTGCGGAGACGTTTGAGTCGCTCTATGAGCGGATGGTCCGAGGGAGACGCCACCGGTGAGACCCAGGGCGTGGCTGTGGGCCAGCCAACTCGTGCTGGCCGCTGGGGTTGGGTGGTTCGTATGGTGGTCGGTGAGGCGCAACTGGATCGCGTTTCGTTCTCTGGACCTGGCGCTGGAGATGGATGCCCTGCTCATCCTCTCCGCGGCGGCCACGGTTTTGGTGACCTACGGGGCACTAATCGAAGCCTGGCGCCGTGTGCTGCGGGGCTGGGGACAGGATTTGGGGTTCGGAGACGCAGCCCGCGTCTGGTGCCTCTCGAACCTCGGGCGCTATGTGCCCGGTAAGGTATGGAGTCTGGCTGGGCTCACGGTGCTGGCGCAGCGTTTGGGCGTGAGCGGCTGGGCCGCCGCTGGGGCGGCGTTGGCAATGCAGGCGCTAGCTGTTGGCACGGGGGTGTGCGTGGTGGCGGTGACGGTGCCAGGCGTCGTATCGCCGGTGCAACTCGTTCTCGCCGCTGTGGCGGCGGCGGGGGTGGTGGCGGTGCTCACCTGGTCGGCAGCTGGAAGTACGATTACGGGGATGGTCAGGCCGTCGGTCGAGTTCCACGCCCTGCCCGCGAAAACGGCCATCCTCGCCGCGACGATCACGCTGGCAAGCTGGATCAGCTATGGAGTCGCGTTCTGGTTGCTGGCTCGCGGCCTGTTGCCGGCGCCGAGCCTCTCCATCAGCACTGCGGTGGGCGTCTTCGCGGCGGGGTACATCGTCGGGCTCGTGGCGATCTTCGCCCCGGGGGGCGTGGGTGTTCGAGAGCTGATTTTTCTTGGCTTGCTCACTCCAAGCGTCGGAGCCGGTGGTGCGCTGGCCGTGAGCATCGGGTCTCGGCTTCTGCTCACGATCACAGAGGTGGCTTCGGCGGTGGGCGTGCTCGTGGCACGCCGCCGCGACGGCGTCACGAGGGGTGCCTCTCATGGCTGAAGGTCCTCAACAAGACCCGTTCGAGCCCCGCTGGCCACTCGCTGTGGCCCTGGTCCCGTTGTCGATCTGGATCATCATGCTGACGCTCCCCATGTGGACCGGGGCCTTCCTGGCGAGCGCCGTGAGCGACCAGTACGGGACCGGGTGGGCCTTTCGTCACTGGGCCGCCGAACAATGGAAGACCGTCGGCCACGTGCCGCTGTGGAACCCCGAGATGATGGGTGGCTTGCCGTTCGTCGGGGCGCTTCACGGCGACATCTTCTACCCCACAGCGTGGTTGCGCCTGGTGTTGTCCACTACGACTGCAATGAACCTCGGGTTCGCTGTCCATTACGTTCTGGCAGGCGTGTTCGTATACGCGCTGCTCCGGCTCTTTGCGGTCTCGTGGACCGGGTCCGTTGTCGGAGGTCTGACATATCAGTTATCCGGTGTGGTCGCGTCGTACGCGAGTCCCGGGCATGACGGAAAACTCTTCGTAACAACGCTGTTCCCGGTGGCCCTCATAGGACTGGTCATGGCGTTCCGCAAGAAGCGGCATGAGGGGTTCGCAATCCTCGCCCTAGCCACCGGACTCGGATTGATCAGCCCGCACCATCAGGCGTTCTACTACATGATGGTGGCCAGTGGGATCTTCGCGTTGTACCTCGCCTTCGGCGAACGCCAGGGACCGTCCTTGCAGGGACGCATGGGGCTGCTCGGAGGAGCGCTGGCGGCAGTCGTGGTGGGCATCGGCATCGGAGCGATCCAGATCGCCCCGTTCTTTGCCTACGTTCCGTTCTCGCCACGGGCGGAGACGTACCGTGGGTTTGCCGGTGCCATATCCTACAGCATTCCGTGGTCCCACGTGCCAGAGTTCTTTTTCTCCGGGTTCGTCGGCGCGGTCGAGACGTACTGGGGGTCCAACCCACTGAAGCTCCACTCGGAGTACCTCGGGCTCGCCGCTCTCGGGCTCGCCGCTCTCGGAGTGACCACCCGTCAGCGGCGGCGGCTCGTTCTCTGGCTCGGAGGGATTGGGCTCCTATTCCTGCTCGTCGCCCTAGGAGGGTCGACGCCCTTCTACCGGGTTTGGTGGGAGGTGATGCCGTTCATGAAGAAGGTCCGGGCCCCGGGGATGGCCCTGTACGTGGTCTCGCTGGTCGTGGCGGTCTTCGCGGCCTTCGGCGTCGAGCGCGTGGAGCGTGGGGCGGGGAGGCCGGTGAGCACCGCGTGGTTGGTGTCCGGAGCCGTCGTGGCGGCTCTTGGTCTGGTGGGCGTGCTGGGTGCGGTGGCGGAGTCGGTGGCCCAGGGCATCGAGATGGAGATGGGTCAGCCGGCCACGGCGGCAGTCCAGGCGGCCAAGGGCGGCATCCGCCGGGGAGCGCTCGGCGGCGGGCTCGCCCTGGCCGGCACCGGTCTGGTGACTTGGGCGTTCGTGAGGGGCAAGCTGATGGCCCCCGTCCTCGGCGTGTTGTTGATCCTCGTGGTGGGCGGCGACCTTTGGTGGAACGCCCGACCGTTCTGGCGCTTCTCCGAGAACTACGAAGAGCTGCACGAGCCAGATCCCGTGACCGAGCAGATCCTCTCGACTCGGCAGCCATACCGCATCTTCGACCCGCCCCTGCCCAGCGTGTACCCAGGGGCGAGTCTAATGGCGCTCGGCATCCCCCAGCTCCTGGGACACCATGGGAACGAGCTAAATCGCTTCGATGAGCTGATGGGAGGGAAGAACGTGTGGCGGAATGTCTTGAGCCCGGCGCTCTGGGACCTCTACGCCATCGAGTGGGTGGTGCTGCGCTCGGGCGTCACCGGGATAGACTCTCTGCCGGGTTACACCAAGGTGCTCTCGAACCAGCTGACGTCGGCTGGGACCTCGGCGGATCTGTTCCGACGTACCGAACCTGCGGCCTACGCGCGGCTCGTGCCTGCCGCCGTGAAGGTGGCGGATGAGGGGGCCATTCCCGCGATCGCCCGCGGGCAGGTGGACATCGATCGGCTGATCCTCCTTGGCGAAGACGCTCCCCATGACCCGAGTCCCGTGGACACGATCCCCCCAGCGATCGAAGCACGGGTGGCAATCGAGCATTGGGAGCCAGGCCGGATGCGGATGCGGATCGTCCCAAAAGCACCGCAGGACGCGTACCTTCTGGTTGGCGAGAATTGGTATCCCGATTGGACAGCTGAAGTCGATGGAGCGGAGGCGCCGGTGCTGCGGGGAGACGTCTCGGCCATCGTGGTGCCGGTCGCCGCCGGTGCCACGCGCGTCGAGCTACGCTTCAGAAGCCAGGAATATCGGCGCGGCAAGTTGGTCACCGCGCTCAGCGTCGTCTTGCTAGCCGTCGGGGTCGTGCTCCCGCCGGTGCTCCGGAGGCGCCACCGTGGCTGAGCGGGCCCTGGTCATCATCCCGACATACAATGAAGCGAACAACTTGCCCCAACTGGTACCGCTCGTGCTGGAACAGGATCCGCATCTGGACGTGCTGGTCGTGGACGACAACTCCCCCGATGGCACCGGGGAGATTGCAGACGGGCTCTCGCGCGAGAGCCACCGGGTGCACGTCCTCCATCGCGAGGGGAAGTTGGGGCTCGGCACGGCCTACGTGGCGGGGTTCCGGTGGGCCCTCGAGCGCGACTACGAGCTGGTCTTCGAAATGGACGCCGATTTCTCGCATGATCCGAAGCACCTCCCGGAGTTTCTGACGGCGGTTCAGGACGCCGATCTCGTTCTGGGATGTCGGTACCTGCACGGCCGAGTCACTGTGGTCAATTGGCCAATGACAAGGCTGTTCCTCAGTTACTGCGCCAACATCTACGCCCGGGTTGCCACCGGGCTCAAGCTCTTCGACGCAACTGGGGGGTTCAAATGCTTCCGCCGACGCGTGCTCGAGGCGATCGATCTGGCAAGCGTCCGGTCTAACGGGTATGCGTTTCAGATCGAAATGAGCTTTCGGACGTGGCGTCGGGGGTTTCGGATTCGCGAGATTCCAATCGTTTTCGTCGACCGCACGGACGGCAAGAGCAAGATGTCGGGAGCCATCGTCCGTGAGGCCGTCTGGATGGTGTGGCGCCTGCGGCTTCAGGCGCTGGTCGGGAAGCTATGAGATCATGAAGAGGGGAACGGTCCTGTACAAGATGACGGGGTCGGGGAACGACTTCGTGTTCGTGGATGGCCGCACGAGCCCTGCCGTGTCGCCTGAAGAGATTGCACGTCTCTGTGCGCGTCGGACCGGCATGGGGGCGGACGGGTTCGTGGTTCTGGAGCCAGGATCGGCGGCAGGGGTGGTCCGGTTTCAGTTCTTCAACTGCGATGGTAGCAGGGCGTCCATGTGTGGCAACGCAGCGCTCTGCGCGACGCGGCTAGCTGCGCGGCTCCGCATGGCACCGGCGGCGGGGATGCGGCTGGAGACTGATGCCGGGACCCTCGCCACGCGTTGCTTGCCCGGGGCCGGCGAGCGGGCTGAGATCGAAGTCCCCGCGCACGGAAGAATCGTCCTGCCGGAGATCGCCCTTGCGGCCGGGGAGCAGTCGGCGTACCTGGTCGAGGTGGGCGTGCCGCACGTCGTGGTGGTGGTCGACGACGTTCGACTTGTTGAGGTTTGCGAGCGAGGAAGCGAGCTTCGCCGTCACTCCGCGGTCCAACCGGCTGGGGCAAATGTGAACTTCGTGTCCGGCCACGAGGCCGAATGGTCTATGCGGACGTTCGAGCGGGGTGTCGAAGATGAAACCCTGGCCTGCGGGACCGGTGCGGTGGCCGCGGCCGTCGTGCTCTCACATGATGGGACGGTGGCGCTGCCGTGGAGCGTCCAGACGGTTGCGGGGAGCCTACTCACGGTGTCGGGGAGCCTCAGGGATGGGGCTCGCCTCGCGGGGGAGGGCCGGCTCGTGTTCAAGGCGATTGTCGGGGGTTGACCCGCCCTGTGCGCGGATCGAGGTCCTATTAGGGCGGGTGTGGATACTCAAAGAAGCGTGACCCAGTCTGCCTGGCGTCCGGCCGGCCGGACCGATGCCGAACAGCTACCGAACTGCTAATCAATTGAGAGAGAAGGTGTTAGGAAGGTGGTAAGTGCCGGGTGAGCAGATATCCACATGGTGACTTAACATAATATATCTTATACGCAGTACAGGCCAGGTGACGTTCGTTAGGAAAGAACAGCCAGCTCCGTTGCTCTTTCTCTCTCAGGAGGGCTCAGACGGTCTCAGTTCAGCCAATCTCACTTGGGCTTCGGTCGCGCCAGGAGAATCGGGATGGTCTTGCAGCAGCCGCTCGTAAACGTCAGCCGCGCGTGCCGTATCGCCCCCGGCCACCAGCGCGCGCCCTGCGTCATGCAGGTACTGGGCTGCCAAGAAACCGTACCAAGCGGCGTCCGCTGCCAGCAGATACGCATCTGCGGCCCCGTCCATCTGTCCTTGCTGCTCGAACGCAGCTCCAATCAGCCCGTGCGCGGAAGCCAGGAACTGCTCCTCGAGCCCAGCCGCAATCGCTGCACGAAGCTCGGCGACCGCGGTTTGCGCCTCGCCCTGCCCGAGGCGCACCTGCGCCAGTAGGATGCTCGCCTCATCGGCAGCTCGTGTGCCGCTATACGATTCGACCAGACGCGATAAGTCGCTGGCTGCCAGCGGCAAGTTGCCCGCCTGCACGGTCGCCCGAGCAGTGTTCAGGGACCGAGCGGCAAACGCTTCCCTTCGCTGCTTCGCAGAGATCGCGAACCAAACACCCCCGGCGGCTAGCGCGAGCACCGCAGCTCCCCCCAAGAGCGTGCGACGATTCTCTCGCAGCCACCTCAGGATTCGCGTGACGCGATCGTCAGACTCCCGCTGCGTATTCACACTCTGTGGCTGGCCATAATACGGTGATAAGTCGACGTTATCTGGGTTCCCTATCCAGGGATCGCCATGCCCCTGGCAGGACTCGAACCTGCGGCCAACGGTTTAGGAAACCGCTGCTCTATCCAACTGAGCTACAGGGGCCCTGGTACAGACGGCGAAAGCTAATGGGCCCCCCCATGCGTGTCCAAGCACTGGGTGTCCCAATCCGGTTAACCTTTCCTCGGATACTCGAGGACCGTCCAGAAATCGACATCCTCGGGAAGCCGCGCGCGCCCGTCGAGTTCGGACAGCTCGATAAGCACCGTCACGCCCTCGAGCGCGCCACCTGCTTCCTCCACCGCCCTGGCCGCAGCTTGCACCGTGCCGCCCGTCGCGATCAGGTCATCGACGATCAACACTCGGTCCCCTCGATGGATCGCGTCCAGGTGTACCTCGATGGCGTCCGTCCCGTATTCTAGCGTGTAATCGAGTCGCCTCGTTTTCCAGGGCAGCTTTCCGACCTTGCGCGCCGGGACGAGACCGGCCCTCAAGCGGAGAGCCAGCGCCGCGCCGAATATGAAGCCTCGCGATTCAATGGCGAGCACCTTGTCGACTTCTCGCCCGTCCAGCGGGCGCGCCATTCGCTCCACCGCCTGATGGAAGAGCTGTGGCTCAAGGAGAAGCGGTGTGATGTCTCGAAACACGATCCCCGGCGATGGGAAGTCCGGTACATCGCGGATAGCGGCGTAAAAATCTTCCAATGTGAAGTGTGACACAAGATTAGACTCCTTAACTATCTGACATCAAAGAACTTGCCAATCTCGGCCTCGTGTGGAAAATTAGCATTTTCCACACGGTCAACATCGGCCCACTGCGGTCCTTCTCTCAGCGCTGCTTCGAGATCTGCGATGGCCTCGCTCGGCCCCTTCGCAACGACCTCGACACACCCGTCAGGCAAGTTCGACACCCATCCCGTGAGGCCAAGGGCCTGTGCGCGCCGGAGAGTAAACCAGCGAAAACCCACTCCCTGGACTCTCCCGGAGATTACCCACCGGACAGCGACCTCTTCGCTCATTTCAGGCCGGCGCTCCGCCGCCTGGCTCACCCTGCTGTGCTTCTGCCCTGCGCCGTGCGGCCGCTCCTCGGCGACGGTGACGGTAGATGTATATGCCAACCAGCACTACTAGAATCGGGACGAGCGCCAGGACCGCCAAGGAGCTGTATCGGCGGACCTCCTCGTTCCACAAGAGTGCATCGACGTTCGTGATGAGCTCGGCGTTGCGTCCGACATACCAACCGATGAGCGTCAGAATGACACACCAGATCCCTGCCCCGGCGGCGGTATAAACCAGGAATCGGTCCATGCGCATGCGCGCGAACCCGGCTGGTACCGAGATTAACTGGCGGACTACCGGCAACAGCCGAGCGGTGAAGGTACTGATCTCGCCGTGCTGCCGAAAGAAGGCCTCGGCGCGATCCAGCGAGGATTCCTTGATCAAGAGGTAGCGGCCGTAGCGATGCAGGACGGGGCGGCCAAAGCGCGCGGCTATGTAGTAGTTGAAGAGCGCACCCATCACGCTGCCTGCCAACCCCGACAACATGGCCAATGTGGCGCTCATCCGTCCCTGCGCCGCCAGGTAGCCGGCCGGCGGGAGGATAACCTCGCTGGGAAACGGAACGAAAGACGATTCGACGGCCATCAGCAGCATGATGCCGGGGTATCCAAGCGTCAGGATCGTCTCTGTCAGCCACGTGACAATTGCCTCGAACATCGTATTCGGGTCTCCTAAGCCGGAAAGCCGTACCGCCCCAGCAAGGGGACAAACTGCGCCTCCCCCAGGTCTTCCTCGACCGTCTTCCCACGGCTTTTGGTGATCCGTCTCAGCCTCTGTCCCCCGGCGTGCTGGATCGGTATCACGAGGCGGCCGCCTTCTGCCAGTTGGTCCAGGAGTGGCTGGGGAATCTCGGGGCCGGCGGCCGCCACGAGGATTCCTTCGAATGGTGCCAGGGAGCGCCAACCCAGTGAACCGTCCCCGACAACGACGGCGACTCCCTTGATCCTGGCCTTCTCGAGGGCCGCGCGGGCAGCGGCGGCGAGGTTCGGCAGCCGCTCAACTGACACCACCGCGCCTGCGAGCTGCGCCAGCAGCGCGGCCTGGTAGCCGGATCCGGTCCCGATCTCCAGGACGCGTTCGGTACCCTCGAGACGCAGGGCCTCGAGGTAACGGGCTTGCGTTGTCGGCTGTGAGATGGTCTGTCCATTGCCGATGGGGAGGGCGGTGTCCTCGTACGCCCGATGCCGCAGCGCTTCGGGCACAAACAGATGCCGCGGCACGATCCCGAAGGCTCTGAGGACCGCCATGTCGCGCACCCCGCTTCGCCGCAGCTCCTCGAGGAGTCGAGCCCGATAGCCACCGTAGGAGTCCGTTACTTCCCCAGGTTCCATGCCCCCACGTCCTCGAGAAGAGCGTAGTCTGTGAGATCGACGTGGAGGGGTGTCACAGAGATGTAACCATCGTGAATTGCCCGGAAATCCGAGTCCTCGCCGCCGGACCACGAAATCTGGCCACCCCCGATCCAGTACACGGTCCGCCCCCATGGGTCGCTCGTCTCGACGAGCGACTCCGAATAGACACGCTTGCCCAAGGTCGTGACCCGGATTCCCCGGATCTCTTCGCCGGGGATCGGTGGGAGATTGATGTTCAAGAGGGTCTCTTTGGGGAAGCGATCCACTCGAACGATATTCGCGACGAGTCGCTCCAGCCACGGCCGTTGACCCTCCAACAGATGCAGGTTGCCACCAGCGAAGGAGATGGCCACTCCGGGAATCCCGAGGGACAGGCCCTCCATAGCCGCGGCGACGGTTCCCGAATAGAGAACATCCTCTCCCATGTTCGGGCCGTGGTTGATTCCTGAGAAGACGAAGTGCGGCCGCTTGGGGAGTAGCGTACCGAGCGCCAGGAGCACGCAGTCGGTAGGAGTCCCGTCGACCTGCAGGGACCCATCGGGGAGGCGGGAGGCACGCAGCGGGCGGTGCAGCGTGAGGGAATGGCTCGCGCCGCTCTGTTCCCGATCTGGGGCGACGACCGTGACCCGTCCGACGTGGAGGCACACGTCGGTCAACACGCTGAGCCCGTGGGCCCGGACGCCGTCGTCGTTGCTGATCAGGATATTCAAGAGGGTTTTTTCCCGTCCAGGATCGCCAAGATGTGTCTGATCTCGTTCGCCAGATTCTCGATGGTCTCGTGCTGCAGGGCAACGTGCGCTTCGGACTTGAGGCTGCCGGTGCGACGGTAGTCCTCGATCCGACGCCGCGCCCCCTCGATGGTGTACTTCTCAGTGTACAGGAGATGTTTAACCAGCATGATAAGCTCGATCTCCCGTCGCTGGTAGACACGGTTGCCGGAGCGGTTCTTGGCGGGACTGAGAAAACGGAACTGGCTTTCCCAATACCGCAGCACGTGTGGTTTGAGGTCTGTGAGCTGGCACACGTCACCGATGGAGAAGAACTCCTGGACGGGTCGCGAGGCGGTCATTGCCACCACTCCGGCTTGGGTTCTCGCTCCATCAGGTCGCGGATGGCCCGCTCGGGGCGCTTTCCCTCCCAGAGAATCTCCTCGATCTGCTCGGTGATGGGCAGCTCGACACCCACCTGGCGGCCGAGTTCCAGGGCGGCCTTCGCGGTTCCCACTCCCTCGGCCACCGTACGCCGGCCACGCAGGATATCCTCCACGGAGCGGCCTTTGGCGAGTTCGAGGCCCAGAGAACGGTTTCGGCTCAGGGCTCCGGTCGCGGTGAGAATGAGATCCCCCATGCCAGCGAGGCCGGCGAACGTCATGGGCGAGGCGCCCATGGCCTGCCCCATCCGGGTCATTTCGGCCAGGCCGCGGGTGATGAGCGCCGCGCGGGTGTTGTTGCCCAGGCCCATCCCATCCACGATGCCGGCGGCGATGGCGATCACGTTCTTGAGGGCACCGCCGAACTCGACGCCCCGAACGTCGTCGCTGGTGTAGACGCGGAAGTAGTTAGTCCAGAAAGCCTGCTGAACCGCCTTGGCGGCCCCGCCGTCTCGGGAAGCGACGACGACGGCGGTGGGTTGTCGTTCGTAGACTTCCCTGGCGAAGCTCGGGCCGGAAAGCGCGACGATCGGCGATCCCGGAAGCGTCTCGCCGAGAACCTCGCTCATCGTCTTCAGGGAATCGGTTTCGAGGCCCTTGGAGACACTCACGACGATCGGCGGGCGCTCTCCATCGAGGGCGGGCGCCACGTGTGCGCTCACCTGTCGAACCGCGTGGCATGGCGCCGCGGATACGATGAGCTCTGCAGGGGTGACGACCTCGAGAAGCTCATTCGAAGCTCGCACCGCCTCGCTCACCAGTGCATCTGCGAGAAAGAGTCCGTTCACGTGATCGCGGTTGAGGCTCTCAACGACCTCGGGTTCCCGCGCCCAAATCGCGACGTCATGTCCCTGATGCGCCAGCAGGTTGGCCAGGGTCGTCCCCCAACTCCCGGCGCCAACGACCGCGATTCTCACGTCAGGTCGCTCCTTCCCGTCGACCGATTCGGTTCTCGGTGCCTGCTAGGAGTCTTCGGATGTTGCTGCGGTGGTTGAAGACGATGAACGCGGCGAGTCCGACTCCGGCGGCAATGGTGTACGGTCGGCTGGGGTGAACGATCCAGACCACAATGGGGAACGTGATTGCGCCGATCATCGAAGCGAGCGACATGAAGCGTGTGCTCGCCAGGATGCCAAGCCACGCGACGGCACTGATTCCCAGGGGAATCGGTTCGAGAGCGAGGACAACCCCCGCGGCGGTCGCTACTCCCTTCCCTCCGCGGAATCGGACGAACACCGAGAACACATGGCCGACCACCGCCGCGAGGCCCATCACCAGCGGCAGCGAGGGATGACTGCCCGCTCGAGCACCGAATACCAGGACCGGAACGATGCCTTTGGTGATGTCGACGACGCCCACCGGGATTGCGTAGCTCAAACCCAGCACTCGATAGATGTTGGTCGCGCCGAGGTTCTTGCTGCCGTGTTCCCGCAGGTCGATGTGCCCCAGGTACTTCCCAACCAGGTAACTGGTAGGAATCGCGCCCATGAGGTACGACAGCGCAAGCCAAAAGAGCGTGCTCACGACGAGCGGCGACGGCGGCGAAACTTCAATCGAAGCGGTACGCCGCGAAACGCCCACGCTGCACGGAACCCGCGCTCCAGATACCGTCGGTACGACTCTGGAATGGCCTCAGGCCGATTCGCCACGACGGCAAAGCTCGGCGGACGGGTTCCGATCTGCGATGCGTATAGCAGTTTGACTTCTCCTCTTCCCCGCTGCGGGGGTCGATTGCGGTCCACCAGTTCTCGCAGGACCCTGTTCACCTCGGCGGTTGGGATCCGGTTCGCCCGCGCCTCGGCCACCGTCAGGATTCCATCCAAGATGCGGCGGACGCGCTGACCCGTTTGCGCCGACACGTAGATGAAGGGAACGGTTTCGAGGAAAGGTGCCCGTGTCACCACTTGCCGTTCGCCGCGGCGCGCGGTGCCAGCATCCTTGTCCTCGACCAGGTCCCATTTGTTTACTGCGACGATCAGCCCCGCACCATGGTCCCAGGCGGCTCGGGCGATCCGCAGGTCCTGGGTCTCGGTCCCGATGGCGGCATCCACCAGGAGCACACACACATCCGCCCGTCCGATCGCCCGCTCGGTCCGGAGGGTCGCGTAGAACTCGACTTCATCTTCTACTTTCGATCGCCGCCGTAACCCCGCGGTATCAATGAAGTTGAGGATTTTTCCCTGGTACCGCAAGGGGGAATCAACCGCGTCACGGGTCGTACCGGCATCGGGCGCCACGACAGACCGCTCCTCGCCCACGAGACGATTGAGGAGTGATGACTTTCCGACGTTCGGCCGACCCACCACGGCCACCTGCACCATGTCCTGGTCGTCCGCTGTTGCGGTGACGGGCAAGAGGGCCACCAGCCGATCCAGCAGGTCGCCGCTGCCCCGGCCCGTCGCCGCCGAAACGGGCTGCGGATCGCCTACCCCCAGCTCGTGGAAGACGTAATGCGAGACGTCCCGAGCCAGGTCATCGGCCTTGTTCGCCACCAGCAAGACACGGTCTCGCTGGGGACGGAGGATCTGGGCAACTTCCAAATCTGCCGGATGCACACCCTGCTGGGTGTCGACGACAAAGAGGATGACATCCGCGTTTCCGATGGCGAGCTCGACTTGCCGTCGTATCGCCACGCTGAGCGCGTCATGGGTCCCCACGACCCAGCCGCCCGTGTCGACGAGCCAAAAGGGCTTTCCAGCCCAATCCGCCGGCGCGAAGTTGCGGTCTCGAGTCACGCCAGGTCGCATATCGACGATGGCGCGGCGCCCGCCGGCGATGCGGTTGAACAAGGTCGACTTGCCAACGTTGGGGCGGCCGACGATGGCCACCGTCGGCCGCTTCACACCGAAGCCCCCCTGGTGAATGCGTCGGCGAAGTTCCGGGACGGGCACAGATTCGCCGGCACCCGCGTTGCCAGCTCTTCGAGGGAGAGATCATCGACGAACCGATCGCTCTCATTGAGCGCTTCCGCGGGGAGGAGTGCGAGATCGAGATCGTGGCGCTCCTCCAGGGCCCGCTGGATCGCCAGGCCGGGCAGGAGGCCGGCGGTTGTCACGGATGGTCCGAAGAGATCGTTCTCCACCACCAGCAGCTCGAACGATCCTCGAGTGCGCGTGGCGAGGGTGGCGAGTACTGTCGGCATGAGGTGTTCCATTGCCTTCCCGGTCACCACGGCCGCTCGCGTGTCGCCGAGATCCGGGAGGGTGTCGTGGGCCAGATCGATCTGCCGCTGCAGGTATCGCACCGCTCCCACCCCGTTCTCCACCTGCTCGAACCCATCGTACCGCTCCGGCGGGGGGAGCGGCAGCTCGGCGACGAGATAGAGCTCGTCGGACCCGTACGCCCAGTGTGCGTCCCGCTCGCCGAAAGCGCGGCGGGCGTATCGGTCGACGAGGGTAATCGCCGCCCGGCATTCGGCCGCAGACGGTTGGCGAACCAGGTGATGCTTGCTGAATTCGGTAAGTCCGACCGGGACGACGGAGACTGACAACACGGCGTCTTGCAGGGCATAGAGGTCTTCCAGGCTCCGCTCCAGAACGCTTCCGTCGTTCACGTCCGGCTGAAGAACGATTTGCGTGTGAAACCGGATGCCGCGAAGCCCGAATCTCCGAAGCTGTGGGACGATCTCCGGGGCCCGAGGATTGCGGAGGACACGGCGGCGAACCGTCGGGTCGGTGGCGTGGACCGAGACGTAGAGCGGCGAGAGCCGGTACTCGATGATCCGATCGATGTCTCGCCGCTTGAGATTCGTGAGCGTCGCGAAGTTGCCGTAGCGAAATGAGAGACGATAGTCGTCATCGCGGATATAGAGAGGGGATCGCAGGCCCTCAGGAAGGCCGTCGACGAAGCAAAAGTCACATCGGTTGGCGCACCGTCGGATGCTGGGGCGCTCCAATTCAACGCCGAGTGGGAGTCCCTCTGGCCGCTCCACGTCGTACTCCACCACGTCGCCATCCGCTGACTGCGCCAGGAGCGTGAAGCGGTCGTCTGCGGCACGAAACTCCCAATCCAGGAAATCGTGCAGCTCATAGCCGTTGATGGACAGAAGCTCCGTGCCGGCCGTGAGCCCGAGCTCCGAACCCAGCGAATCGTCGTGGACGGCAGCGATGCGAATCATGATCCGGTGACGTTGAGGTGGAAGGATGCGGGTGCGATGTCCGGACGCGCTTCGTCACCCCGGGACCGGCGTTCCCCCCAACGGCCGCGCGCGGCATGGTGCTGTGAAAGGAACCCGGTCTCCAAGAGAAACGGCGGGACGGCGGTCTCGCCGCACCGCCATTCCGCCGTTCCGTCTTTCCGCCGTTCTCGAGAGCGGGCGACCGGATTCGAACCGGCGACGTCCAGCTTGGGAAGCTGGCATTCTACCCCTGAATTACGCCCGCAATCCTTGTCCTACAACAACTTACAGAACTGAAGTGGAGTTGCGCAACACGTACAGGCCGTGACGGGTCTGTTCCCGCCCCCTCTGCACAGGTGAGTCCGGCGGCTCTGCAATCTGGGGTCTGCCCTGCCCCGCCGTCAACGGCTCCCATTCGGCGACCGCACCGCCATTCGGCGACCGCACCGGGCTGAGCATCCGGCGAATCTCTTGGGGCAAGCGGCGGGAACGACGATTTCTAAGGCAGCAGACGGGTGAATGCGGGAAATGCGGGTACGCTAAGACTGTGCAGCTGGGTGACGCAGGAAGGGAGGGGCCCGGAGGGCCCCTCCCTTCGTCGATCGCGATTTGTTCTTCGGAAATTGACCTTGCCGCACTCCTTCCGGCGCTATGTCCCGACGGTGTATCGCCACGCCACGATGTCTTCGGCGACGGC
>JBDHDH010000003.1:0-114578 GCA_039591615.1 Gemmatimonadota bacterium
ATCTCGTGGAAGAAGGACGCGCCTCGTCCCTGCAGCACTGAGAGCACCTCGGCCGCATTGCTCGACAGAGAAATCGGTGGCGCGGTCTGAGCGTCGAGCCACAGCCCCGCATGCTCTCGTACGAACAATGCGACCGGCGTGGATCGCAGCGGTCCCGACACGAACGGACCACTTCCCGGCTCCAACGGTGGCGACACCCGCCCCCACGCCACACGGCCAGCAAGGCAGAGCGTGTCCAGCATGAGGGGGTCGTACTCCTCGCACCGCGAGGCCAAGACGTCGGGTTCCCAGGCTCCCCCCGGCAGCTCGAAACCGTCCAGCTGCGTCACGACCGCCGCGAGACCCTCGACGCCGGCGACACGATGCTCGGGATCCACGTGCTGCCACACAAACAGGAATCGCATGAAATCCGCCGTCGAGACGGGCTCGATTTCAGCCCGCAGACGATTCAGCGTGTACCGATGGATCCGCGCCAGGAGTCGCCGATCACACCACTCGAGCACCCCGGGGTCCTCACGGCCGGTCCCGGGTGTAAAGGCTCCGCGTAAGACGACACCCTCGGCCTCCAACGCAACCAGGGCGGCGTCGATGTCGGCCACCGTCACACCCATCGCGTCCGCTATCGTCGCGGCGGTGGTGGGACCCATGAGCTCCATCCGCGCCCGCACCAGCTCGCGCATCGCGGGCGGGCGATCAAGGGACTCGTGGCCGGGGATTTGGAGGTCCTCGGGATGCATTGGAGTACCCGGATAGACCATCCGGATCTCACCCAGACGTTCCGCGGCGCACCACAGCACGCGATCCCCGTCTACCCGCAGCCGTCCGGCTCGCTTCGCATCAAGCAGCTGCACCGCCAGGGACTCTTTTCCCGCTCCGCCGGCGACCTTCTCCACTTCACCGTCTGTCAAGAAACCCCCCGTCAACAGCGCGTCGTGGAGCTCGTCCATGGTCTCGACCGTCGGCCACACCTCGTCACGCACCCGATGGATGGCTCCCTCGTCGAGAGTGCCGAGGTCCGCTGCCGAGGACGGTTCGAACGCCCGTCGCGTGTAGACCGCCTGCGTGCGTCGCTCCTCTAAGGGGGCATCGTCGAGGAACGCGTACGGTCGAGCGTTCAGCGTCTCATGGGACAGAGGGGAGGGCTCCGGAGTGTCTCGCGCGATGCACTTCACATTTCCAGAGTGGACCTGGCGGAGAACCGCAATGAGGCCTTCGAGATTCATGGCTTCGTGAAGGCAATCCTCGATCGTCTGTCGGACGAGTGGGTGATCCGGAATCTCGCGATCGCCGGCGACGTTCTCCAGGCACGCCGCCGCGTCCGGGAAAACGGCCGCCAGGAGATCCTCAGCCTCCATGCGTTGGATCTGCGGTGGTGTCTTTCGTCCACCGCGGTTGCGGAGAATCGCGAGCGAGATGGTCGATCCCCAACGCCAGCGTGTCTGGAACATCGGCGCGTCCAAGAGGGCCTGAACGAGGATCTCCTCCGCCGTGTTCGGATGCAGATAGCGGAACACGTCTTCCAGTGGGAAGGAGTGTTGTGGCCCCAGGGAAAGGAGAAGCGCGTCTTCCGTGGCCGCCGCCTGCAGCTCGAAATTGAACTGCCGGCAAAACCGTTTGCGGAGCGCGAGTCCCCAGGCGCGGTTGATCCGACTCCCGAAGGGAGCGTGGAGCACGAGTTGCATGCCGCCAGCTTCGTCGAAGAACCTCTCGGCCACCAGCGTCCGCTGGTTCGGAATCACACCAAGGAGACGTCGAGTTTCTGCCAGGTACTCGACGATCTGCGAGGCGGCTGCGTCGCCTGTGCCCAACTCGCCCCGCAACCATCCGATGGCTTCGTCCCGGTCGTCGAGGCGTGACTCGAGGTCCACACGCAGCGCCGAGACTGCCTCCGACAGCTCCTTGCTGCGCTCGGGAGCCTCCCCAAGCCAAAACGGGATGGACGGTGGCTGACCGCGGGCATCTTCGACCCGAACGACTCCCGATTCGACTCTGAGAATCCGCCACGAGGCATTCCCCAATTGGAAGACGTCCCCTGCGAGACTCTCAATCGCGAAGTCCTCGTTGAGGGTACCGACGAACGTACCTTCCGGTTCGAGGACCACGCGGAAGTCGGCAGTGTCCGGAATCGCACCGCCCGACGTGATCGCTGCGAGCCGGGCGCCTCGCCGACCGCGAAGGCGCCGACCGACGCTATCGTAATGCACGAGGGCACCCCGGCGGCCACGCCGAGTCGCAAAGCCCCTGGCCAGCATCTGCACGACCTCGTCGAATGCCGACCGCGGGAGGTGGCGATATGGGTATGCCCGCCGGACGAGCTCGAACAGGGCGCCTTCCGGCCAGTCTTCGCATGCAGATTCGGCCACAATCTGCTGTGCCAAAACGTCCAGAGGCTTTTCAATGGGATTCAGCTGATCGAGCCATCCCTCCCGGACGGCTCGCAGCAACGCCGCGCATTCCAGGAGCTCGTCGCGGGACAGGGGAAATAGCCGTCCCTTCGGCGTTCCGCCAACGGTGTGGTCGGCCCGTCCAACTCGCTGCAGCAACGTCGCAATCCGTCGAGTGGACCCGAGCTGACAAACCAGGTCGACGGCACCAATGTCGATCCCCAGCTCGAGCGAAGCCGTTGCCACGAGGGCTTCGATTCGGCCCTCCCGAAGCCGCCTTTCGGCGTCGAGGCGCACTTCCCGAGCGAGACTCCCGTGGTGAGCCGTGACTGCCCCCTCGCCCAAGCGCTCGCTCAGATGTCGCGCCACGCGTTCGGCGAGCCGTCGGGTGTTCACGAAGACGAGTGTCGTACGGTGCGACCGGATGAGCTCGGCGAGGCGGTCGTACACCTCGGTCCAAACGTCCCCAGACATCACCGCCTCGAGAGGGGAGGATGGAAGCTCGATCCCGAGGTCGAGGTCCCGCTGGTGCCCCTCGTCCACGATAGCACACCGCGCGCTGCCATCGTCCTCCAGGTTCCGCGTCCCCACCAGGTACCGGGCCACGTCCGCGATGGGCTTCTGGGTGGCAGAGAGCCCGATGCGGACCAGCGGTGATGCCGCTACATGCTCCAGTCGTTCCAAACTCAGAGCGAGGTGCGCGCCCCGCCGCGACTCGAGCACAGCGTGGATTTCGTCCACGATCACGGTACGTGCCGTCCGCAACATCTCCCGACTGCGCTCGGCTGTCAGGAGCAGGTAAAGCGACTCCGGTGTAGTGACGAGGATGTGAGGTGGCGTCCGCAACATCGCCGCGCGCTCCGACGCGGGGGTGTCACCCGTCCGGACTGCGGCGGTGATCTTCACCGGCGGGAGCCCCATGGCCTCTGCGATCTGCCGAATCTCCCGTCGCGGCTCCGCCAGATTCTTGTGGATATCGAGGCTCAGCGCCTTGAGGGGGGAGACGTACACCACGCGGACCTCGTCGGCGAGCTTTCCCTCGACACCCTCTCGAAGCAGGCCGTCCAGGGCACTCAGGAACGCGGCGAGGGTCTTGCCCGAGCCCGTGGGCGCCGCGATCAACGTATGTTGGCCCGAGCCGATCGCCCGCCATCCCTTCTGCTGGGGTGGCGTAGGTTCCCCGAAGCGTTGGCAGAACCAGCGCGATATGGCCGGATGAAACCCGGATAGCGGCATCGAGGAAATATGATTGATGGGTTCGGCAAACGGGTAGCGGGAGGAACGACGATCCGCGGTTACTGTCGGACAGCCCAGCACCGCTCGACGACGAGCTATGCCCCCGATATTATCGGCCTATGCGATTCATTACCTCGAACGCTTGGTCCCCAGCACTCCTGCTCATCCTCGCGTGCGGCGCTCCTACCACTCCCATCACGGTACGCATCGCCACTTTCAACGCGTCGCTCTTCCGGGATACGGCTGGCGGGCTGATCGCCGATCTCTCCACTCCCCGGAACCCGCAGGGCAAGGTGGTGGCAGAGATCATTCAGCGCTCGCGACCGGACGTCTTGCTCATCAACGAGTTCGACTACGACTCCCTCGCGGCCGCGGTTCGGCTCTTTCAAGAACATTATCTGGGAATCGCTCAGAACGTCTCGAGCAGTACCTCCGCCTCGGCACCGATCCAATTCCCCTTTCGTTTCCTGGCACCCGTCAATACCGGCGTGCCATCTGGCATGGACCTCGACAACGACGGCACGATTGGCGTCCGGGATAACGCTTATGCGGGCGATGCTCTTGGCTTCGGTCGCTTCCCGGGACAGTACGGGATGCTCGTGCTCTCCCGCTTCCCGATCGACACGTCACGCGTGAGGACATTCCGAACCTTCCGCTGGATCGACATGCCGGGCGCGATGCTGCCGTCCGATCCGACCACCGGGAGGGCGTGGTACTCGGACTCCGAACTCGAGATCTTCCCGCTTTCATCGAAGAGCCATTGGGATCTCCCCATCACGATCGGTGATCGCGTGCTTCACATCCTCGCTAGTCACCCCACCCCGCCCGTCTTCGACGGGCCAGAAGATCGAAACGGAAGACGGAACCACGACGAGATTCGCTTTTGGGCCGACTACGTCACGCTCGGAGCGGACGGCTACATCTACGACGACCGTGGAGGCGGAGGGGGGCTCGACGAAGCAGCATCGTTCGCGATCCTCGGGGATATGAATGCCGATCCGCACGACGGGGACTCCACCAGCCAACCCATCCTGCTCCTGCTCGGGAACCCTCGCATCAATGCCGTGGTGACCCCTGCGAGTGAGGGTGCCGTCGAGCAGGCCGAGCACCAGGGCGGCGCCAATCGAGCGCACCGCGGGGACCCTGCCTTCGACACGGCCGACTTCAATGACCGCGGGAACGGCCCCGGCAATCTCCGCCTCGACTACGTGCTTCCGTCGTCAGATCTGACTATCGAGAGCGCCGGGGTGTTCTGGCCGCGCAGTGACAACTCTCTGTTCGCCATCGTCGGGACGTTCCCGTTCCCGGCCTCGGACCACCGGTTGGTCTGGATTGACGTTCGTTGGTAGCGGATGTCACTTCCGTCGCGCCACATGAATCCCAATCCCGCCGAGCAACTTCCGCCGCACCCGCTCGACCGCGAATCCCGTCTCCTCGAGAATCCGATTGAACGCGGAGACAGTGACGAAGTGACGTACGGACCGCGCGATATAACCGTAGGCAGCTGGCTCCCGATGCCAGAGCCAGCCGTACACGTTCCCGGCGGTCGATAGATACCAGACGTATAACTCGCCCCAAACGGGATTCTCCGGTTGGTAGAAGTCGAGGCTGACGAGCCGACCGTCTCGTTTCAGCACCCGAGCAATCTCGCCGAGCGCCACGCGAAAATCCGGCGCGTTCCGCAGCCCATACCCTACGGTCACCAGGTCCACCGACTGGTCGGCCGCCGGGAGCAGTGTCATGTCGGCAACACAGAATCGCACGACGCCGCCCGCCCGTTGGATCCGTTGCCGCCCGTGCTCCAGCATCCGGCGAGACGGATCTACCCCGATCACCACGCCACGACGCCGGTGAGCAGCGGCTCCCTCAGCGAGATCCCCCGTGCCGCAGGCGATGTCCAGTATCACGGGAGCCGGCGGTGCCACCGCCCCCACTACGTCCAACATCTCGCGCTTCCACCAGCGATCCATCCCATACGAGAACCAGCGTGTGAAGCGGTCGTACTTCGGCGCAATGAGATCGAACATTGTCGTGACATACCGCTGCTTGATGCGTGGATCCCGCAGGTGCCGCTCAGCGTCGAGGTCGCGGAGCCTCGGTCGATCGGGCTCTCGAAAGCTCACGGTCACATATCCCCACTCGAATCATCGAAAGCATCCAGCATCTGGGGGAACGGCAAAGCCGTCAACATGTTGATGAGAAACCACTTATGGCAGGGCATTCGCGTTGCGGGTGCATGTCGTCACCGGTGCCTCTAGGCCTCCCGTGACGCCAATCACCGCTCGCGACACGGGCCATCACGCATATTGCGTCACGTCCAACAGCAGATTCGGTAAGGCAAATGCGTGCAGCTCCTCGAGCACTTCTGTGCGCCGTCATCGGCGCCATGGTGACGGTTTGCGCACCCCGCCTCCTCCAAGCGCAGGATTCCGGTGCGAGGACGCTGCACGCCAGTGTGTCAAAGCTCTCGCGCACGAGCGCCATTACGCGGGCGACGTTATCGGCTGGTGGGATCCAGGCCGATGGACAGCTGGTTACCGCTGATCGGGTAACGGTAATCGCGTCGGCGCTCGCCAGTCTGTTCGACGTCCCTGTCAGCCTCTCGCGCATCTCTTTTACCGTGGACAACGCCCTCGACAACCTAAGCCAGTATCGGGCGTTCGAGTTCGTTGCGCCACGGCTCTACGACGCTTCCCGGGTTTATCGTCTCACCTGGTCGGTCATCGAGTTCTAGCCCACTGCCGGCTCATCCCGCTCACACGGACTGGACCCTCGCGCCGGCTGCGAAGTCGCGAAACCCGTGGACCTACGTCGAGGGGATTCTCCCAGCATGGATAGTATGATATGTCGAGACGTCGAAGGGGCTGCCTCGAGTGAGGCAGCCCCTTCGACGATCCAGCCAGTCTCGCCGCGGCTCTGTCACTGACCGGCTCGCGTCACGTTTTGCGCCGCGGGACCCTTCTCGTTCTCCACGACCTCGAATTCCACCGGCTCGCCCTCGCGCAGCGACCGGAAACCGGAACCCTGAATCGCGGTGTAGTGAACGAAGCAATCCTTCGCCCCGTCGTCCGGCGTGATGAAACCGAACCCCTTCGCGTCGTTGAACCACTTGACCTTTCCGGTGGTACGCATGCCGTACTCCCCCGTTTGGTTGTCGCGTAATCGGAGTCCGGCCCTGCCGTACCTCCCGACTACACTTCGCATCCGCGGACTCGCCCCCGCGTCGGGTCGCCTCCTCCGACCGCATCGCGATCGCAGAGAGGCCTACGATACTCGAAGTGGGACCGGCGCCCCAATGGCCAGCACTGTTGCCGACCGCTCCAGGCGCCGATTTTCAGCGGGCAAACTTAGCAGTGCCCTCGCCGGCTGTCAAAAGGTGCCGGTTCCCAGGGCTCCGGCCACACGCTGCCCGAGTCCCCGCAACCGATGGACCGGCTCATTGCTGAAGACGAGACGCACGTAGCTGTCGCCGTTTCGATCTCCCCAATCTCGCATCGGCGTGGCCGCGACCCGCCCCTGCTCGAGCAGCAGCCCCGACGCGGTGAACGAATCGTGGCCGAGCGACGCCACATCCAGAAGCTGAGACCATCCACCCGCCGCCGGAATGATGGAGTAGTCGCGAAGCTCCGCGGTCATCGCATCTCGCCGGCGCTGCCACTCGCCAATCGCCGGCAGTATCGCATCCGAGGGCTCCGTTAGGGCCGCCACCGCGCCCGCTTGAGCGATACCCGTGGGTGTCACCACGTTGTAGATATGCACCCGCGCAACGTCGTTTATCACGCGCCGGGGGCCCACCACCCAACCGATCCGCCATCCGATCATCCGGTACTCCTTGGATAGCGACCCCACGACGATAGTCCGCTCAGCCATGCCCTCGAGCGCCACCGGATGTCTGAGCTGCCGCCCATCGAACAGGATGCGTTCCATGGCGGCGTTGTAGATCAGCCACAGGTCGCGTTCGCGGCACAATTGCGCCACCACCCTCCACTCCTCCTCACTCAGCACCGCCCCTGACGGCATGGAAGGATTCATCAGAAAGAGCGCCCGAGTGCGAGCCGTGACAGCTGTCTGCAGTTGCTCCAAGTCGAGCCGCCACTGCCCGCTGCCCGCCACGAACGGTACGAACAGCGGCTCAGCACCAGCCAATCGCACGCGATAGATCATGCCGGCGTAGGTCGGATCCGTAAGCACCACTGCATCGCCCGGGTCGGTAACGGCTAGCAGTGCGTCGAGCATGCCCTCGGTACCGCCACTGGTGACCACGACTTGATCGGCTGCGTACAGCTGGCGGCCGGCAACCCGATTCACGTGGCTGGCAATTGTCTCGCAGAGGTCCCGACGTCCCGTGAACGGCAAGTAGCTGTTCGCCTCGTCCCGACCGATGTCCTTCCGCGTCGCTTCTAGGGCCGAGTATGGAGGTGGGATATCCGTATCGAGATTCTCGAGCCGCAGCACTTCGGGGTCGTCGCCAGCCGCCGCCGCGACGCGGTCGATGGAGAATCCCGGAATGCCTTGCAGTCGTCTGACGGTCATGTCGGGACCTCGTATGTGATGGGTGACAGCAGTCGGCGAACGACGTACACCAGGAGGATCACCGCGGCCGACAGGAGCAGCGTCGAAGTGATGGGCAAGCAGGCACCAACGGTCGACCGCCTGATCCGGATGTCACCGGGGAGATGACCGAACCACGAAACGCCACCCAGCCATGCTGCCATCCCAACCACCAGGAGCACTAGCCCCGCGATGATGATGAAGACCCAATGGTCTGCCTCCACATGAGGGAATCCTCCCTCGAGGACGGCATCAAAGCCCCGCCCCTGCTGGACACCTCATGGCGCAGGTCCTACCCTTTCGGACGTGTCTACCGATCCCACCGAGACCGTCCCCACGATCCTCGTCGCCCATACCGTTGGGGCAGCGCGGTTTCTGCTCCTAAACCGGCCGGAGCGCCGCAATGCGCTCGTGCCCGACCTCGCCCGGAAGTTGGCAGCCGAGGTACGCGCGGCGGAGCAGGATAAGGGAATACGCGCAGTCGCGCTTCGCGGCGCCGGTGGGCACTTTTCCGTCGGCCTGGATCTCAAGTGGTATCTGACCTTGGGAGACACCCCCCCTCGGTCGGTTCTGGAAGAAGGGCTTCGAGCATTCCAGGACACGATCCGCGCCGTCGTCCGCTCACCACTTCCCATCATCGCGCTGCTGGAGGGGAGCGTCGCCGGATTCGGCCTCGACCTCGCACTGGCGTGCGATCTCCGCATCGCCGCCCACACCACCACCCTGAGCTCCGCGTTCGCTCAGATGGGGCTCGTCCCCGACGGGGGATCCACGTATACGTTACCGCGCCTCGTCGGCACGGAACACGCCAGTTCCATACTGATGAGTGGTGAGACAGTCGATGCGGAACGAGCCCAGTCGATCGGCCGGAGCCCTCGTGGAGCGCATCGCAAGCCAATCGCGTCGATCGGTGGCGCAAATCAAGGCACTCACGAGTGCCGGCAGCCGACCAGCGCTAGAGGCCAGACTCGAGCGCGAGGGAAAGGCGCAAGTGGAAGCGCTCCTGTCTCAGGAGTTTCGAGCCAGGCTCGACGCGTTTCTGCGAAGAACGAAACCACTCTAGTGTTCGTCGGCGGACGGCCCGTACAGCGCCGGGAGCGTGAGCCCCACCTGCCGCATCAGCACCGTCATTTGAGCGCGGTGATGGATCTCGTGGACCACGAGCACAAATAACGTACGCCCCCGGGTCCATGACAAACCGTAGATGTCATCTCGGACCCGAAGCGTCGCGTCGGTCCACTGCTTCTCCACCGCACCCCCAACCGCTGCAGCTCCCGCAACGTAGCGCGCGCAGATCTCCGAGGCGCGCTCCGGAACATGCAGATCCTTGGTTGCCGCCTGGAATGCCAGCCCCGTCCGACCGAGGATGCTGCGATGTGAGACCGTGACGTGCCAGGCAAGCTCTCCAAGGGTGCGGGAAGCCTCGGACGTGCGATGTCGCAGCGAGGCATCGGTGAGGCGCTCCATGACCCGTCCCGTGTTCGTGGATTCCTCGCGCCAGACGGTGAGAAAATCGTCGATTGACCGAAACATGCTCCTCCTGAAGCTCGACGTCTGCCGAACAGAGACGTTATCTTGCTCAAGGATGTAACGCCATATCAACATCAACGCGACATCGGCGTGTTTGAGAATATCTTCGAAACCGTCAACTCGGGTTTTGCCCAAGCCCTGTACGAAGACTATCTGAGAGATCCGTCCTCGGTGCCACCGGAGTGGCGGGAGTTGTTCGAGGACGGCTTGATGGGTCGGATGCCTCGCGAAACCGCGGAAGCGGAGCTCGGAGGCGACGAGGGCAAGGCTGCTACTCCCACGACTGGCTCCAGCGAATCCCGCCAACTCGTCACAGGTCCCGCCCTGCGTCTCCTGCACAACATGGAAGCGAGTCTCGCCGTCCCCACGGCCACCTCGTACCGGGAGGTGGACGTCACGAAGCTCTGGGCGGTACGAGGCGCCTTCAACCGCGAGCTCGAGCCGCGGGGGCAAAAGCTCTCCTTCACCCATTTCGTTGGGTGGGCCATCGTGTTGGCCGCGCGGGACGTCCCCGTGATGGTGCACGCTGTGGAGGAGGCGAACGGCGAGCACTACCGGCTGGACCCAGGGGCCGTTCATCTCGGGCTGGCAGTCGATATCGAGGGGAAGGACGGGAGGCGCAGACTGCTCGTGCCGGTGATCAGAGGCGCAGAGGCAATGTCCTTCCGAGTGTTCTACGAGGAGTATGAGCGACTGGTGGCAGGAGCGCGAGCCGGAAAACTCCTCCCCGACGCCTACCAGGGCGGCACCATCACCCTCACCAATCCCGGCACCTTGGGCACCGCTGCCTCCGTCCCACGCCTCATGAAGGGTCAAGGATCGATCATCGCCACGGGGGCCATCCGCGAGATCGCTGGCGCGCGCGTCATGACCCTGTCGAGCACATATGACCATCGGGTCATTCAAGGCGCGGAGTCCGGAATGTTCCTGCGCCGGCTCGACGGACTCCTGCAGGGAGAGGACGGGTACTACCGATCGGTTGCGGAGGCGATGGAGATCGACGGCGCCGCTGCGGAAGCCGCGGTCATCGCCGCCGCTACCGCTCCGGCCATTCCTACCCCCCCTGCCGCGGAGCGGCGTGTCGCCGGGGAGGCAATGCTCTACCACGTGGCGGCCGCCATGTCCCTGGTGAAGGCCTTCCGGACCCACGGTTACCTCGCCGCGCATCTGGATCCCCTGGGGACTGAGCACCGGGGCGACCCAGCCCTGGATCCCGAACCACACGGGCTCACGCCGGAAATCATGAAGCAGATTCCGGCTGACGTGCTGCGCACGTACGTCGAGGGCGAGACGCTCGCCGACGCTCTCCCCAAACTTCGCGACACGTACTGCGGTACTATCGCGTACGAAATCGAGCACATAGCGAACCACGTGGAGCGGCTGTGGCTGACGCGGGTCATCGAGTCGGGCGAGCACCGGACTCGGCTCACGGCAGACGAGCGCCGGTGGCTCCTCAGCGAACTGTCGCGGGTCGAGGCTCTCGAGACGTTTCTGCACAAGAACTATCTCGGCCACAAGCGATTCGGCATCGAGGGGCTCGACATGCTGGTGCCAATGCTGCACCGGGCCCTCGACGTGGCTGCGGAGCAAGGGACACGGAAGGCCGTCATGGGCATGGCCCACCGAGGGCGGCTGAATGTCCTGGCCCATATTCTGGGCGTGCCGTACAAGAAGCTGCTAGCGGAGTTCGAAGGCGGCCTCGAAGTCGAAGAGACCCTTACACCTCGCGGCGGGACGGGTGACGTGAAGTACCACCACGGCGCCACAGGCGTATTCGCGGCGGCGGACGGGCACCGAATCGACGTGACGTTGATGCCGAACCCGAGTCACCTCGAGGCGGCCGATCCCGTGGTGGAGGGCCAGGCTCGAGCCGACCAGACCGATCGCTCCGGCACTCGCGTGCGGCACGATCCCGCGAGCGTGTTGCCGATTCTCATCCATGGAGACGCCGCATTTGCTGCACAGGGCGTGGTTGCCGAGACCATAAACCTGGCGCGCCTTGATGGATATGGGACAGGGGGTACGCTCCACCTGATCGCCAACAACCAGATCGGCTTCACCACGGCACCCTCCGAAGCCCGGTCGACTGACTTCGCCAGCGATTTGGCGAAGGGCTTCGACGTTCCCATCCTCCACGTCAACGCCGATGACCCGGAGGCATGCCTCGCCACTGTTCAGCTTGGCATGATGTACCGCGAGAAGTTCCGTGGGGACGTGGTGATCAATCTCGTGGGGTACCGCCGACACGGGCACAATGAAGGTGACGAGCCACGATACACGCAGCCCTCGATGTACCAGCGCATCGACGGCCACCCGACCGTGCGCTCCATCTACGCGAAGGCGCTGGCGGAGCAGGGGGTGTTGAGCCCGGAGAATGCCACCGCGGAGGTCGACCGAGTCTATCAGTCACTGAGTCAGACGCAGGATCGGCTCAAGGCCGATCTGGAGCAAGCGGACGAAGGCGAAGAACCCATGCGCATTTCGGGCTTATGGATCGCCATTGAAGAGCCCGAAACCGCGGTGTCACAACCCGACTTACTCGCGCTGAACGAAGAGCTCCTCACCGTCCCCAGCGGCTTCGCGGTGAACAAGAAGCTGGGGAGATGGCTGGACCGCCGCCGCGACGTCTTTGCCGGGAATGGCAGCATCGATTGGGCGCACGCGGAAGCGCTTGCATTTGCCAGCCTCTTGGTAGAAGGGATCCCGCTGCGGCTCGTGGGTCAGGACACCGTCCGCGGCACATTCAGTCAACGGCACCTGACATTGTTCGATGTTGATTCAGGCGACCCCTACACTCCCATTCATCACATCGGCAACGCACAAGCGCCATTCGAGCTCCACAATAGCCCACTCTCAGAGTACGCTGCTTTGGGCTTCGAGTACGGATACAGCGTCGCGGCCCCCGAGGCCATGGTGATGTGGGAGGCGCAGTTCGGCGACTTCGCCAATGGGGCGGAGGTGATCATCGACCAGTTCATCGTGGCCGGCCTTGCAAAGTGGGGACAGACGTCGCGGCTCACGCTCCTCCTCCCCCACGGATACGAGGGTCAGGGTCCCGAGCATTCGAGCGCGCGTATCGAGCGATTTCTGGCGCTGGCCGCGGAAGGGAACATTCGCGTTGCCAATTGCTCCACCCCTGCACAGTACTTCCACCTCCTCCGGCACCAGGCGAAGCACTCGGAGCTTCGGCCGCTCGTGATCATGACCCCGAAGAGCCTGCTCCGCCTTCCCCATGCAACGTCGCGCCTGAAGGAGCTCACGCTAGGGCGGTTCCAGTACGTGCTGGACGATGCCGACCGGTCTGACGCCCGAGACGAAGTGAAGCGTCTCGTGCTGTGTTCCGGTAAAGTGTTCTACGACGTGATCACTTCCGACCACCGAGCCGACGCGAAGCATGTGTCGGTGAGTCGAGTGGAGATGTTGTATCCGTTCCCGCAGGGGCACGTGGCTCAGTTGATAGAATCGTATCCAGCGCTGGAGGAAATCGTGTGGCTCCAGGAGGAGCCGAGGAATTTCGGGGCTCGGAAATTCGTGATGCCGCTCATCGCCGAGGTGGCACCGGAGAAGGTGCACATGAGCCATATCTCCCGGCCCGAGCGGTCGAGCCCCGCGGAGGGGTATCCAGCGGCCCATCGGAGCGAGCAGGCCCGTCTCGTTCACGAGGCGCTGGAGTAGACATTTCAAGCACGTCGTCACAAGGGAGTTCGCACATGTTTGCCGTCATTCGTTCGTTCGCAGCGCTCAGCATAGGCGCACTCGCCTTCGGCGCATGTCAGCGGGCAGAGACCGTCGCCGCGCACATGCAGGAGCATTTCACGCAGGTGTCCACGATTCAGGATGCCGTGATCCGGGGAGATCTCGAGGCGGTCGCTGAGCCCGCGGAGTGGCTCGCCAGGCACCGGCCCGTCGACAGCCTGCCTGCAGGCTGGGAGCCGTACGTCGCTGACATGTCGCTGGCGGCGCAGCGCGCCCTCGAGGCAAGCACCATCGAAGACGCCGCCGCGGCTGCGGCCGCGATGGGCCTGGCGTGCGGCGCCTGCCATCAGGCAACAGAGACGGGTCCCAAGTTCACGCTGGGAGCCGAGGTCAATACGGCACGGGGTGTCGGTGCCCACATGCAGCGCCACCGCTGGGCCGCGGACCGGATGTGGGAGGGACTCGTTGGACCTTCGGACACATCGTGGGCGTGGGGCGCCGCCTCCATGCGGGAAGCAGCGCTCCGTCCGCAGGGACAGCCAGAACAAATCGAGGACCTCGCGAAGCAGGTGCACCAGCTCGGCGCGCAGGCGGAAGAGGCAATCGAACCTGAAGCACGGGCAACCGTCTACGGCGAGTTGCTGGGGACATGCGCCGACTGCCACACCGCGCTCGGAAGAGGACCTGCGGCGCAGGGGTCCGAAATCGGCAGTCCTTGACGGCGGTCCGCGATCCCTTAGGTCGACCGAAGCACGAAGTTGAGTTCGGCCCGCGCACGCCGTGCGCGTTCCCGATAATCCGGTCGGGAGATGTGGGCCCGCAGTCGCTCCGATAGAGGCAATACCATGAGCGGCGCAGCCCACCGCACCGGCTCCCCGGTGCGCTCGGCGACCACACGTCCTTCATCGATGGCTCGGCTCGCCTCGGTGAGATCGAGCGCGGGCACAGCCTCCCGAAGGGCCTCGAATACCGCGGCGTCCTCGGGACGCACGAACTCGAGGTGCCGCCGACCTAGCGTTGCCATGTAATAGTGCGCCGCCGAAAAAGCGATCCCATCCAGTCCCAGCTCCTCGCACACCACGATCAGCCACCCGACTATCTCCCGAAGCAGTCCCAAGCCGGGAAACTCCTGACCGGGGAGCCGTCGCCCGGGATTCGTGAACCGATCTCGCGGATTCTGGAGCAGCAACCACTCAACGTACAGCGTTTCCATTCCAGGGATTGCATCGCGTTTGACATTGAGTCGGAGCTCCATCAGGAGCTCGGCGCGCCCAGGATCGCCGAAGAGCCTGATCGTGTGACCCAGGGGCGATTCGAGGTCCACCACGACCGTCGGGGAGAGGAAGCCCATTGACCGCACTTGATGCAAGAGCCCAAGCCGCTCGAGGGTCAACTCGATGGTATGCTTGGAGAGCTGACCCAGCACGCGCGTCCCTCGTCCATGTGTGGACCCGAGATCGATGTCATCCTCCGAGAGCGTCCAATCAGCCTTCCCCCGCTCACGACCTCTCGATACTCCGCTCGTTCGCGTGAGCACGCGGCGGAAGCGCCGCACGACAGCGTCGATGTCTTCGGACGGATCCAGGATTCGTCCGGTGACCAGCCAGGCAAAGAAGCGAGCGGAATAACGCCACGCGCGCCGTCCATACCCTCCGGCGAGGACGACCGAAATGGGGCATCGCCCCGCTTGCTCAACCACAAACTGGTCACGGGCGAACATTCCTTGGCCACTGATCTTCCAGTTGCCTATGACATCGTCGGTAGCCAAATCCGTTCCCGCGACGTAGAGAACGAGTCTCGGTCGGTGCGCGCGCAAGGCAGGCGGGAGCTCCTTTCGCAGTACGGTGAGAAAGCGCTCGTCCCCGACGTCGGGGCCGAGGGCGATGCACGTGTCCGCTATTGCTGGGCCATCGTCCCACGTCTCGTTGTGGATCGAGAAGGTGTAGACGGTGGGATCCTCGGCGTACACCCGTCGCGTCCCGTTTCCATCATGGAGATCGAGGTCCACGACCATAACGGGTTCTGCAAATCCTCTTGCTCGTAGTCTTGCAATGGCGATTGCGATGTCGTTGAAGATCGAGAATCCCATCCCTCGATCGGGGAGGGCGTGGTGAAACCCGCCTCCCAGGTTTATGGCAATGCGTCCGGTTCGCAGGGCAAGCCGTGTCGCCTGGACCGTGCCGCCCGCGAGCAGACGCTGATAATCCAACACCTGCTGTCCCAACTCGTCGCTTACGGGAAAGCCGAAGATCCGTTCCATAGCCTCAGGCCGGTCGAGGGATTCGAGATAGGCCCGCGTGTGCACCCGAGAGATGTGCTCCAGCGATACGGGAATCGGCTGTGAGAGGTCGCGCGGACGGATCAACCTGGCATCGAGGAGGTAGGCGACGATGCGCTCGGCGCGTAGCGGATCCAGGGGGATGCCTGGAACGGGCAGGACGTAATCCGCATGGTGAACGAAGCCGACGTCCGGTGGATGCAGCCGAAGGCCGAGCCGCTGCGCCAGACGCCGCACAGGTGTGGTCAGACGACCCATGTGGACGACCTCGAACTTGGTGACGACCGGTGTGTATGTTACCACATGTTGAACGAGAGGTGCCCTATGCGCCTTCGAGACCTGGTCTTCGGTCAGGGACGCCGATCCCGACTCACGGCAGTGCTCGGCGTGTGCTCAGGGCTCGCCTGCGCGTCGTCCACCAACGAGCCGACGCCTTGGGCCGCGGCGCAGTCGCTCCCCGAACCCCTCCAGGAGATCCACGCAGCAGTAGTGGATGGGCAGATCTACGTCGCCGGGGGCTTCGACGCGACCAACGAGGCCAGCTCCCACGCCTACCGATTCGATCCCGTCACGGACCGCTGGGAGACCGTTGCGGACCTGCCCGAGCCACGACACCACATGCCCCTGGTCGTTGTGAACGATACACTGTACTCCGTAGGTGGACTTTCACCGGCAGGTGCGGTGAGCACGTTGTGGCTGTACGACCGTGTCGATGACCGGTGGGTTGCGCGCGCGCCACTTCCTCGAGCCCGTGGCGCGAGCGCGGCAGCGGCCGTCGGGAGCGATCTCGTCGTTGCTGGAGGATACGATGACGCACGATTGCTGGTCCCCGCCGTCGCCATCTACGACCCCGAGACCGACTCGTGGCGCAGCGGGGCACCGCTTCCGACGCTCCGGGACCATCTCGCTGCCGCGGTGGTGAACGGACTGCTCTTCGCCATTGGCGGCCGGCCCCTCGACCCAAATAGCAACTTCGAGGTCGTTGAAGCGTACGATATCGTCGCCGACAGTTGGACGACTCGGACGCCAATGCCGAGCAGGCGGGGCGGCCTTGCGGCGGTTGCGTTGGGCGGCATGATCTACAGCTACGGTGGTGAGACTCGGAGCACGGTCTTCGACAACCACGAGGTGTACGATCCTGCCGATGACACCTGGGCCAGACTCCCGGCCCTTCCCACCGCGCGCCATGGGCTGGCGGTCGCAGCGGTTGGGGGGAGGATCTTCGTCATCGGTGGTGGTCCCCGCGCCGGTTTGGCTCAAACCGACGTCGTCGAGGTGTTCACTCCATGATCGCGACTCTCCAATTCCTCCGGGGCGTAGTATTCGTATTGTTCGCGTTCAGCGCTCTCGTAGCGCTCGGCGCATGGGCCGTTCGGACCCGGCGCGTCCAACCGTCGAGCTCGGCGGGCCGTGCAATTCGTCACGTCGTAGATCCCGTGCTCTTCCCCCTGGAACGATGGCTCTTGCAGCGAGGAGGGAATCCACAGAACGCTGGATGGTGGTTGATCGGGATCGCCCTTGTCGGCGGCATCGTCGTCATCTCGGTGGCCGAGTGGTTGATTCGTCAGAGCTTCCGATTCGCTGGCGCCGGCGCCCGCGGCCCGTTCGGGGTGTTCCAGTTGGTCGTCTACTACGCCGCATGGCTGGTGTCCATTGCGCTGGTCGTTCGTGTGATCGGGTCGTGGTTCGGTGTCGATCGCTTCAATCGATGGATACGATGGGCCTACACGTTGACTGACTGGTTCGTGGAGCCGCTACGGCGGATCATCCCTCCGCTCGGAATCATCGACCTCGCCCCGCTCGTGGCTTGGTTTGCGATCCAGATTCTCCTCGGGCTCTTCATGGGTTTGTGAGCCGGCCCTCCTCGCCGCTCCCTACCTTGGGAAATGGGGAGCCGCAACCGCATCGCGCGAGCAAGCGGGCCTCCTGCGCAAACACCGAGATGCACACTGTCCTCGCCCCCGGTTCTCTGAGCTCCCGGTGACCACAACGCTCGTGATCCACGTTCAGCCCCGCGCGAAACGCACCGAGGTGGCTGGTTGGCACGGCGACGCCATCAAGATCCGGCTCGCCGCTCCGCCTGTCGACGGCGCCGCGAACACGGAGCTGATCCGCTTCCTCGCCGACCGGCTCGGCGTACCGCAGGCATCAATCCGCCTCGCTGCCGGCGTCGCCAGTCGCCGGAAGCGTGTAGAGCTCGAAGGGATCGAGCGAGAAGTGGCATGCGACCGACTGGGAGTACGGCCTGACGAGTGAGCGGATGTCTCGTCTTGCCGGTTGCAACGACTGCCGAGCAAATCGAGCACGCTGGGCACTGGGGAACTCGCGGCGTGCGAGCTCCAGATCACCTGCGAGCCGTCTGACGGCACGGGGCCACTTGGAACACCTATGGTGGGGATGTCAGGTTAGAGAATCGGTGTTGGAAACAGGCTGTACCCTAAACAACAGCCGGGCGCCTCCGGCAACGACCTCCCTCGCTAGATGCGCTCCAGCACCTCGGCCCTCACCCACCCAACCTTGCCATCCTCGAGCACGACTTCCAGCCACTCGTCACTGGCTCGATCGATCCGCACCTTGGTGCCTTCGTGGATGGTGAAGATCTGGAGGTCGGCATCGTCTGACGGCGCACTCTGGACTCCGACTTCGGCGGCCATCACGATCGCCTCCTCGGCCTGACCCAGGCGCAACTCCCTCACGGCCAGATTGATTCCGAAGACGACAATGATGCCTGCGCCCACGAACACAGCCCACCGCACCCACCTGACAGTCGAGGTGCCGCGGCGTAACACCAGAAGGACGAGGCAGATTGTCGTAACGAGGTACGCCCCGGCAACCACGGAGATCAACGCCGACCGCGACAACAATCCAACCCACCAGGTTACGACGTTCAAGGGCCAAAACCCGGGCAGCGGCGTGATCTCGTCGGCCGTTAGCGTGCGCGCAAGATCGAGATTTGAACGGAGATCATCATCCCGCGGCATAAGTCGCAGCGCTCGCTCGTACGCCAAGATCGCGTTCCCCAACTCGCCCAGCTTGAAGTAGGCGTTCCCGATGTTGAAGTAGAGAATCCCGCTTTTCCATCCCTGGGTGAGGATTCTCTCGTAGCTCACGAGGGCACCGGCGTAATCCCCCTCCTGGTACAACCGGTTTCCTTCGTCGAAGAAGGCCTGCTGCCCGACCGCGCTCCGGCTCACAACACAGCCAATCCCGACGAGCAGCAATACGGTCCCCGCATGCCGGGTCATCGGCGCAACGCCCTGTCGAGGCCGGTCATGGCCCGTTCTGCGCGCGAGAGGAGCGCGGTCATGTCATCGAGTGTCACGTCTGCCGGCGCGAAGCGCTGCCGGTCGCACGAATCCAGACACCCGTAGCAGGCTTCGATTACCTCGTTCGGAACGCCACGCCGCACCAAGTCGGCGCCGACAATATCCCGGATCATTCCCGCTTCGGCGATGTTGAGCTTATCACCCAAGAATCCTTGCAGCGCACGGCCTACTTCTGCGTGGAACTCACGGACCCTGTTGGGTGAGAGCAGCGATCGCGCGCGAGCCAGGCGCTGCTTCGCGACTCGGCTGGCGCGACGTCCGCGGGCGTACGCCACGTCGCCGGAGAGCCGATCCCGGTGCCGCCGCACTCCGACCGCTCCACTGAGGGCTACCAGCGGTACCAGAAGCACCACCCAGAAACCTGGCGTGCTCATGAGCGACTGATCCTGCCGCACGAACTTCGGGGCGGCGACGCGGATGAAGCGGATGTCCTCGCGCAGCGTAGTGATCGCGCCCCGCCCGCGACCACCAATGATCGGGCCACTAACTGCTTCGCCCGTCACCGTCACGCGAATGGGATCGCTGGCAGCGGCAGCGTATCGGCCTTGCCTGGGATCGAAGTAACCGTACTCGACCGATGGAATCGTGCGCGTTCCCGGCGAACGCGGAATGAGGACATACTCGTAAATCCTGCTCCCGGAGACGCGGCCACCTGATCGATCGATGCTTTCGGACAGCTCGGGTGGATACACCTCGAAATCGTTCGGGAAGGCGATGTCCGGTTCAGGGAGGGTCCGGAGATTCCCTTCGCCAGAGATCTGGAGCCGGTACGTAAGGGCCTCGTTGGTCGTCGCCTGGGTCTTGTCGAGGGACGCAGAGAGATCGAGATCACCGACCAGCCCGGTGAAGCTTGCCGGCCGCCCCTCGTCCGGCAGCGGGACCACCTCGATCTCGACCGGTTCCGTGGCTATCACGACTGGAACCCGCGAACTTAGTAGGTTGCGCGAAAAGATGTCGTCGAACAGATCGCTCGAGCGACGGCTCGCACGGACCTGTGCCTGAATGGAAAGCGGCTCGATGGTTTTCGAGCCAGGACTCGTCGGGAAGAGCGCCGACCGGCCGATCACCGCGGAGGCATACTGCTTTCCGTCGCGCACCACCTGCTCGACGCGGGGGCGCTGCGAGCTCTCCAACTCCTCCACCCAGAACCCCGGCCTGCTGGGCCGCTGGGTGATGCTATAGGAGTCGACGTTGACCTGCGTGAAGATCCTGTACTCTACAATGACCGGCTCATTCACGTACACGCGTCGTTTGCTGGGCGTAGCGGTCACGAAGAGATCCTCTGCCGCGATCTCGCGCACATCCCCGCCCGGACGCCCGCCGGGCGATGGTGACGGGCCCGTCGTCACGGTGAGCGTCACCGGTTCAGTCCGTAAGTTCTTGCCACCAACCCCGACAATTACCGACCCGATCTCGAACGTTCCCAGCTTGGTGGCCTGAAACCGATATTGGACCGTGACCGATACGGTGGTCCGCCCATTGACGATCTGCATCGAGGTGCTCGTGCCGGATCCCAGATAGGTTGAGAAGTCGCTCAGATCCGGGACGTTGGGACCCGACTCGATCTGTTGCGTTCCCGTGACCTCGACGTTGAGGACGAACTGACGATTGAGCCCTACCTCTGGCAACGACAGAAAGGCGCGCACGCCCATGTCCTGCGCCATGAGGGGTGCAGCCACTAGCAAGGGAGCGGCCGAGAGAACGAGCCTACGCACTACCAATCCTTCTTGGGACGTCGCCTGGCGGCAGTCACCTTGCGCTGCCGATCGATCTTGCTGGGATCCTCATCGATGGCTTGGAGAAGGCGCTCTGCTTCTTCTCTGCTCATCTGCCCCTGCTGTCTCTGCTGCCGTTGTTGATCCTGTTCTCGCTGATTCTGCTGCTGCTGGTTTTGCTGTTGCTCTTGATCTTGCCCGTGATCCTGCTGCCCCTGTTGTTGATTGTCATCCTGCTGCTGTTGTTGATCTTGTTGTTGGTCCTGTTGCTGATCCTGATTCTGCTCCTGTTGCTGCTCGAGAACCCGTTCGAGATTGTGTTTAGCGTCCATGTCTCCCGGATCGAGTCTGAGTGCCTGCTTGAACGCCTCGAGTGCCGCATCCAGTTGTTGCCCGCGGTAGAGCGCGTTCCCGATATTGTACCACGCTCGTGATTGGAGAGCCGGGTCACCGCTCTCCAAAGCGGCCCGATACGCGTCCACCGCACGCTGATACTCCTCTGTCTTGTACAGCGCGTTCCCGTCGTTGAAGCGGACTATCCCGGATTCCGGCGTATCGCGCAGAGCCTCGAGGTATTTCTCATGGGCCTCCGGATAACGGCCTTCCGTGTAGAGTCGATTCCCTTCATCCACCCGTGCTCTCCCCTTCTGAGCGTGCGCCACGCTGGGGAGCGCCGCAACGAGCGCGACCGAGAACCAGTATCTCATCGGAACCTCCCAGCCCACGCCCCCGCGACGCCGCGGCGATCCGGTACGAGCAACTCGGCAATCAGGAGGGCCAGAGCGAGTCCGAGAAAAATCTGGAACTGTTCTTCAAAGCGTGTGACCTGTTGGGCCTCGAGCTCACGCCCTTCGGCGCCGGTCAGCTCCTTGGCGAGCTGGTCGAGTTCGGATCCACCCGGTGTCGCACGATAGTACCGGCCGCCGGTGCGCTCGGCGATGTCCATGAGTGTCGTCTCGTCCAGCCTCGTAGTCACGACGTTGCCTTCACTATCACGCTTGAAACCACGCCGCCGTCCCGCCGCGTCGAACTCCGGGATGGGGACACCGTCCGGCGTCCCCATCCCTACGGCAAAGGTGCGCGCCCCCTTTTCCAAGGTGCGCTCCACCGGCTCTGCGACGGCGCCCTCGTGATCCTCACCGTCGGTGATGACGATGAGGACCCGGTCCTGGCCCGTATCGTCGTCGTAGGCATCGAGCGAGACGGAGAGTGCGGCGCCCAGATTCGTTCCCTGGGCGGACACAATGTCGGGTTCCATGGCGTTCAGGAAGAGCGCTGCAGCAGCATAATCCAATGTGAGCGGACTCTGTAGGAATGCCTCACCGGCGAAAGCGACCAGGCCGATGCGATCGCCGTCCAGGCGATGAATCAGGTCCGCGATGGCAAGCTTGGCTTTCTCGAGCCGGCTGGGTCGAATGTCTTCGGCGAGCATCGACGCGGACAGATCGAGTGCCACCACCACATCCATCCCTCGCCGTCGCACCGTCTCCACCCGCGTTCCGAACTGCGGTCGGGCAAAAGCCACTACGAGGAGCGCAACTGCAGTGAGCACCAAGATCCTTCTCGCCACCCGCCCGCGCCAGCTGACGCTCGCGCTCAGGCGCCGCACGAGGGGGGCATCACCGAACTCCAGAAGCGCGCGACGGCTGCGGGTGAGGGCAGACCAGATAAGCGCACCCAGGAGCGGGATGACCATCAAACCAAAAAGGGCTTCATTGACTCCGAACCTGAACACGCGGCCGCTCCTAGGGAATCTTGCGCCAGACCGTGTGCGCGAGCCCCAGCTCGAACACGATCAGTCCCAGTCCCACCACGAGTGGAAGGTGAAAGAGCTCGCCATATCGTGTGAAATGGCGGACCTCGATTTCCGTGGTCTCGAGCTCATCGATCTCTCGGTAGATCTCCTCGAGACTCTCCCGGTCCGTCGCGCGGAAGTATCGTCCACCGGTGAGGTCGGCGGTTTCCTCGAGGACGTCCTCGTCAATCTCGACGCGCATGGGTACGTACCGCGTGCCAAACCTCGGATCGTTCACTCGTACACGGGTCATACCGCGGGTACCGGCACCAATCGCATAGATCTTGATACCGAGAGCCTGGGCCATCTGGGCAGCCGTTACTGGATCGATCTCGCCGCGATTGTTCCGTCCGTCCGTGAGGAGCACGATCACCTTTGACTCGGCGTCAGAATCTCGTAGTCGCTTGACTGCGGTGGCCAGACCCATTCCGATGGCCGTGCCGTCGTCGATCATCCCCACTTCGAGCTCACCGAGGAGCGTCGTCACGACATCATAGTCGAGTGTGAGTGGAGCCTGGGTGAACGCCTCGGCCGCGAACACCACGAGCCCGATTCGATCGTTGCGGCGTGCCTCAACGAATTGTGCGCCAACAGCCTTCGCGGCCTCGATTCGGTTCGGCTCGAGATCTTCTGCCAGCATCGAGCTGGACAGGTCGAGCGCCAGCATGATGTCGATGCCCTGCGTCGTCACGTTCTCCTCGGTCACACCCGATTGCGGTCGCGCGAAAGCAACGATGAGGGCCACGAGCGCGACCATGCGGATCCCGAAGGGCACATGTCGGAATCGGCCACTTCGTCGCACGTCACTTCTCATCACGGTCTCCACCGCCGAGTAGCGCAGCGTGCCCTGCCGTCGCCGTTTCTGTGCCACATACCAGTAGACGAGGCACGGAACCACAACGAGGAGTGCCAGGAACGCTGGATCGGCAAACCGATAGATCATGCGACGGCTGCCTCGACCAATTGCGGTTGCGGTTGTGTCGCATCCACCAAGCGGCGTGCTGCCGGTATGGCTTCGCGACAGGCTTCCGGGTCGGGCGTGTGCTTGGCGAACTTGACCAGGTCCGCGAGCTCCAAGAACTGCCGAACGTCCATTAGCGTGCCACCGTGCAGGCCCGCGTCCTCCAGCCCCTCCAAGACCTCCACCGTTGCCATCTCGAGGGCGGGGACGCCGTAGCGTCTTTCGACGTAGGTACGCAAGATGTCGGACACCCGGATGTAATACTCCTTGACCTTGCCCTGCTCGAGAAGTGGTGAACGCTCGAGCGCTTCCAGCGCCTCGTACGCGACCTCGTGCGGGGGGCGCGGCGGGGCCGAGGAGACGAGCGCCTCACCCACCTCCCGCAACCGGTAGCGGCGGTACATCCAATAGCCGGCAGCCACCGCCGCGAAGAGCGCCATCACCCATGGCGTCAACAGGAGCCAGTTCCGGGGAATGGCGAACGGGCCCTTCACGTCGCGAATGTCTCCGCCTTCGTCCAGCCCCACGCTTTCGACGGTCACCGCCCAGCCGTCGGTCGAGAGAATCACCGGTTCCTCCGTCCCATCCACCGCCACATTGAATCTCGGGATCTCCAGATCTCCCACCTCGAAGGCTGCGAGGGTCAAGACCAGCGAGGACGTCGTGCGGTCTCCCTCCCGCTGAGGCTCGGGCGTCTGCGCATCGAGCACCTCGAAGGGGGCGAGATCCAACGAGTCCGGCCAGCGCACGCGTTCCGCGACTCCGTGGGTTACCCGGATGGTGAAGTGCATCTGATCGCCCACCGTCACCACCGCCGTATCGAGGTCGGTCCGGATCACGGGTGCGGCATCCTGCAGCACGGCGATCACGGTGAGCGCCGCCACAGCGCACGATATCATCGGAAGCGCCTCGCTCGTTGCTCGAAGAAGCGCATCAGCGGCTCCACGTACGGCCGGTCCGTCCAGATATCCACCACGTCTACCTTCGTCTTCCGAAAGATTCGCTCGAGGTTCTCTTGGGAATCGGTGACGTTCCGCATGAAGGCGTCGCGGAACGCCCGGTCCGATGTGTTCACGACCACCTGCGCGCCGGTCTCCGCATCCTCGAACTCGATGAGCCCGACGGCCGGGAGCGTCTCCTCGCGCCGGTCCCCCATGTGGATCGCGACGACGTCGTGACGACGACCGGCCACCGAGAGGGCCTTGCGGTATCCGTGGGCAAAGAAGTCTGACACGAGAAACACCACAGCGCGCCGTGCCACCACGCGGGTGAGATATTTCAGGGCGCCGGTGATGTCGGTTCCCCGGCCCTCCGGCTCGAAGTACAGTAGCTCACGGAGGACACGGAGCACGTGGCGGCGTCCTTTTCGTGGCGGTACAAACTTCTCCACACGGTCACTGAAGATGATTAGACCAACTTTGTCGTTGTTCTTGATGGCGCTGAAGGCCAGGAGCGCGCAAATCTCCACGGCGACCTCGCCCTTCATCCGTTCGGCCGTGCCAAAATCCCCGGACGCGCTCACGTCCACGACGAGCATCACCGTAAGCTCGCGCTCCTCCTCGAAGACTTTGACGAACGGCGCGCCGGTCCGAGCCGTCACGTTCCAATCGATCGCTCGGATGTCGTCGCCGTACTGGTACTCGCGAACTTCGCTGAAACTCATGCCACGACCCTTGAAGACCGAATGGTACTCGCCCGAGAACACCTCGTTGACGAGACCACGTGTGGTGATCTCGATCCGTCGTACCTTCTTGAGGATCTCACGCGGGATCATCGGACCTCAGGGAACTTCGACGCTGTTGAGAACCTCGTTCACCACATCTTCCGAAGTCTTCTCTTCGGCTTCGGCCTCGTACGTGATGAGCACACGATGGCGCAGCACGTCCATCCCGATGGATCGGACGTCTTCGGGGGTCACGTAGCCTCTACGCCTGAGAAACGCGTTTGCCCGCGCGGCTTTGGCGAGATTGATCGACGCCCTGGGCGACGCGCCGAACGAGATGAGATCGACGAGGCTGCCAAGTCCGTACTCAGCGGGCTGCCGCGTCGCGAAGACAAGATCGACGATGTACTGCTCGACCTGTGGGTCGATGTAGATCATCTCGACCGCCTTCCGCGCCCGAATGATCTCGTCGGGTTGCACCACGGTTCGTACCTCGGGCTCGGGACCGGTCGACATGCGCCGCATGATTTCCAGTTCTTCCTCTTTGTTGGGATACCCCACCGCGAGCTTAAGCATGAAGCGATCGACCTGTGCTTCTGGGAGCGGGTAGGTGCCCTCCTGCTCGATAGGGTTCTGCGTCGCCAGCACCAGGAATGGCCGGTCGAGCGGATATGTCGTCTCGCCGATCGTGACCGTCCGCTCCTGCATCGCCTCCAGCAACGCCGACTGAACCTTGGGTGGCGAGCGGTTGATCTCGTCGGCGAGAATCACATTGGCGAAGATGGGGCCCTTCTTGGTCCGGAACTCCGAGTGCTGGGGATCGTAGACGAGCGTGCCGATCAGATCGGCAGGCAACAGATCCGGCGTGAACTGAATACGTCGGAACGTCGTATGGATGGCCCGGGCGAGAGTTCGCACCGTCATCGTCTTGGCCAGGCCCGGGACGCCCTCCATCAACACGTGGCCATCCGCGAGCAGCCCAACGAGCAACCGCTCCACCATATAGCGTTGCCCCACGATGACGCGGCCGACTTCGTCCAGCAGCCGTCCCACGAAGGCGCTCTCCTGCTGGATCTTCTCTTGAATCGCTTCGATATCGCGATGCATCGTTGGCTCAGTCCGTTCTTCGCGGCCTTCGGGCCGACCTGTTCATCACACCCAACGGGAAGCGGTTCCTCGAGCGGTGAGTTCGGTGGCCTCCGAGCCGGATCCTACCGAGGGGGCCACCATCTGGCGGCTACCAGCCTCTGACGAGGGTGTAGCCCCAGCTCTCGCACATACACGTAATTGTAGAAGATGACTCACGATTGTAGAAGATGATTCGCGAACGAGAATGGTCGCGGGTTGGGGCTCAGTCAGCCGCCGGCCGGGCGGCGGATTGGACACGCAGAGCGACGACCTCCACCCACGTGCGCGCCGCCCGGATGCCGATCGTCGGTGCCTCCGGTGGATATGGGCAACCGAGGCGGTTCGGGGACGGGGCATCGCCGACGCGAACCAGTTGTGGTGCTGACGGGAGGGCGTTACAATCCCCTGCATGGGTGGTTAGCTCAGTTGGTTAGAGCGCCGGTCTCACATACCGGAGGTCACTGGTTCGAATCCAGTACCGCCCATTGGGAAAAGCCCCCGTCTCGCGACGATGTGCATCGGAGACGGGGGCAGTCCTGCCAGATCGCGCTCGGCCGCAGCACTGGGCATTGAGCGGGTAGCGATAGAACCGAACACCGGTTAACTTGCGACATATCAATTGAATCCGTGGTGATTTGCGGCGTATTGCGGCCACGTTAAACAAGTCGCTAAAAAGCCCGCCCCGGCGCGCTCTAAGCGGCGGGGTTTTCTCATAGCACCAAGGTAAGAAGGGAGCACCTGACGGGAGTGGGGCGTGGCTGGGCCACAAGACGCTGAGCCCACGGCCCCGAGCGATTGATCTCCTTGCCCCCCTCCCTGCGAGGAACCGGATGGCAAACCACAACGACGACCGCATCGCGCGTCTTCGCGAAGCACTCGAGGAGCGCATCCTCCTTTTGGACGGCGCCATGGGCACCATGGTCCAGGCGTACGAACTCGGGGAAGAGGATTTTCGCGGCCAGCGGTTCGCCGATCATCCGGTCTCGCTCAAAGGCGATAACGACCTCCTTTCTCTCACTCGGCCCGATGTCATTGAGGCGATACATCGCGCCTACCTGGATGCTGGCGCCGACATCGTCGAGACCAACACCTTCAATGCGACCGCCATCTCGCAGGCCGACTATCGCCTGCAGTCCGCGGTCCGCGACATCAACCTCGCTGCAGCCCGAATCGCCCGCCGCATCGCGGACGAGGCGTCAGCCCACACACCGCAGCGGCCTCGGTTCGTGGCCGGCGCCATCGGCCCAGCGTCACCTTCGACCAGCTCGCGGCGGCCTATGGGGAGCAGGCAGAAGCCCTCCTGGACGGAGGCGTCGATCTCCTCCTGGTGGAGACGGTCTTCGACAGCCTGAACTGCAAGGCGGCCTTGTATGCTATACGGCGTCTCCTCAAGGCGCGTTGCCTGACGGTCCCTATCATGGTGTCGGGCACCATCACGGATGCCAGTGGCCGCACGCTCTCCGGACAGACTCCCGAGGCGTTCTGGATCTCAGTGAGTCATGCCGAGTCATTCAGCGTAGGTCTCAACTGCGCTATGGGGGCTCGTGAGCTCCGGCCGCATATCCAAGAGCTTTCCGAAGTCGCCGACACGCTCGTGACCTGCCACCCCAACGCGGGTCTCCCTAACGAGTTCGGGCAGTACGACCAAAGCCCGGAGGAGATGGCCGCGATCTTGGGAGAGTTCGCGGAGAGCGGCTTGGTCAACATCGTCGGTGGCTGCTGCGGAACGACGCCGGAGCACATCGCTGCCCTTGCGAAGGCGGTGAAGGGAGTCCCACCGCGACGGATCCCTAGTGTTGCTCCGTTTCTCCGTCTGAGTGGGCTCGAACCTCTCGTCCTGCGCCCAGAAGTCCGTTTCGTGAACATCGGCGAGCGCACGAATGTGACTGGGTCGGCCCGCTTCGCCCAATTGATCCGGGAAAGTGACTTCGAGACTGCGCTGGCGGTGGCTCGAGAGCAGGTAGCCAACGGGGCACAGATGATCGACGTGAACATGGACGAGGGGATGTTGGATTCCGAAGCGGCCATGACGACGTTCCTGAATCTCGTAGCGGTCGAGCCTGATATCAGCCGTGTGCCGATCGTCGTTGATTCATCGAAGTGGGAAGTGATCGAAGCAGGACTCAAGTGCATTCAGGGGAAGGGTGTCGTCAATTCCATCAGTCTCAAGGAGGGAGAAGACGCCTTCGTAGAGCGCGCCGAGCGAATTCGGGACTACGGGGCCGCCGTCATCGTGATGGCGTTCGACGAGCAAGGTCAAGCCGACACGGCTGCTCGAAAGACCGAGATTGCGGAGCGGGCCTACGAAATCCTGACGAAGCGCGTGGGGTTTCCACCCCAGGACATCATCTTCGATCCCAACATTTTCGCTATCGGGACCGGAATCGAGGAACACAACCGGTACGCCATCGCCTTCCTCGAAGCCTGTCGAGCGATCAAGCACGCGATGCCTCACGTTCACCTCAGCGGTGGCGTGAGCAATGTCTCCTTCGCCTTCCGAGGAAACAACACTATTCGGGAGGCCATGCACTCGGCATTCCTCTATCACGCTATCCACGCCGGAATGGACATGGGAATCGTGAACGCCGGAGCGCTTGCCGTCTACGACGACATCCCTGGCGAGCTGCGGGACGCTGTCGAGGATCTCATCTTCGATCGGCGTCCGGACGCTACCGAACGTCTCATGACCTTGGCCAACGAGATCAGGGGCACCAAGAAGGCAGGACGTCAGGACATCGAGTGGCGGAACCAGATTGTCGAGAAGCGTCTCGAACATGCGCTGGTGGAGGGAATCCTCGAATTCATCGAGGCTGACACCGAGGAGGCTCGTCAGAAGTTCGAGCGCCCTATCCAGGTCATCGAAGGCCCGCTCATGGACGGCATGAACGTGGTTGGGGACCTCTTTGGAAGCGGGAAGATGTTCCTGCCTCAGGTAGTGAAGAGCGCTCGCGTCATGAAGAAGGCCGTCGCGCACCTCGTGCCGTTCATCGAGCGAGAGCAAGCCGAGCGCGGTGCCGGAGGCATGTCGAAGGGAACTGTCGTCCTCGCGACCGTAAAAGGGGATGTTCACGATATCGGGAAGAACATCGTGGGTGTAGTACTGGGCTGTAATAACTACGAAGTGATCGACCTCGGCGTGATGGTTCCGGTCACAAAGATCCTGCAGACTGCCCGGGCACACAACGCTGACATTATCGGGCTCAGCGGCCTCATCACACCCTCTTTGGACGAGATGGTGCACGTGGCCCGAGAAATGAAGCGTGAGAGCTTCCACACGCCTCTCCTCATTGGTGGCGCAACCACGTCCCGCGTCCACACGGCAGTGAAGATCGCGCCGGAATATCCCGCACCAGTGGTGCACGTCCTCGACGCGTCACGCGGTGTGACGGTCGTCGGTGCCCTCCTGAGCAATGAGAAGCGGGGTGCGTTCCTGCGTCAGGTAGGGGAGGAGTATACAGCGCTCCGGGAACGCCACGCCGGTCGCACAGCACGCACACGACTCCTCACGATGGACGAAGCGCGGCGTACGAAATACCAAGTTGCGTGGAACGCGTACGCTCCTCCACGCCCCGTTTCGCCAGGCATTCACGTGCTCGGCGAGTACCCCCTGCAAGAGCTCGTGCCGTACATCGACTGGACACCGTTCTTCCATGCATGGGAGCTACGGGGGACCTACCCGGGAATCCTCGACGACAACACCGTCGGCACCCAAGCGCGCAAGCTGCACGACGATGCGCAGGAGTTGCTCGCGCGCATCGTTCGAGGGAACCTCCTCTCCGCGCGGGCCGTGATCGGGATCTTCCCAGCGAACGCTGCAGGAGATGATGTCGAGATCTATGCCGATGAGAGCCGCCAAGATGTTCTCGCGGTGTTACACAATCTCCGGCAACAGCTGGCCAAGCCTCCCGGGCGCCCCAACCTCTGCCTAAGCGACTTCGTGGCACCATGCGAGACCGGTCTTCCCGACTACGTGGGCGCGTTCGCTGCAACGGCAGGCGTTCGGGTCGCAGAACTCACCGCCGCCTTCGAGCGCGACCACGACGACTACAACAGCATCCTGACGAAGGCCCTCGCCGATCGGCTGACCGAGGCTCTGGCAGAGCGCCTCCACGAACGAGTGAGAACCGAATGGTGGGGCTATGCGCCGGACGAGGCGTTGCGCAACGAGGACCTGATCAAGCAACGCTACCGCGGGATCCGCCCAGCACCGGGCTATCCCGCATGTCCGGATCACACCGAGAAGCGAACGTTGTTCGCGCTCCTCGACGTTTCGAGACGGACGGGAATCCAACTCACAGAGAGCTGCGCGATGCTCCCAGCTGCATCGGTGAGCGGGTGGTACTTCGCACACCCGGAAGCCATCTATTTCGGAGTCGGCAAAATCGAGCGCGATCAAGTAGAGAGCTACGCGATGCGCAAGCAGATGGAGGTCGGGGAGGTCGAACGCTGGCTCGCTCCTATTCTCCGGTACGAGCCCGATCGGCAGGTCGTAACAGCATGAGCGAACGGCTGCGGGACCTGATTGGAGACGGCGGCGTCCACGTACTCGATGGTGCGATGGGGACCATGCTCTACGCCAAAGGGATCTTCGTCAACGTCTGCTACGATGAGCTCAACCTGACTCACCCAACCCTCGTGCGCGAAGTCCACGAGGCGTATGTGCGCGCTGGTGCGGAGATCGTGGAGACGAATACCTTCGGAGCGAACCCCGTTAAGCTCTCGAGTTACGGACTCGCAGAAAAGACCGAGGACATCAATTGCGCCGCGGCACGGCTGGCCGGGCAGGCCGGAAACGATCGCATCGCCGTCCTGGGCGCCATGGGGCCCCTCGGTGTCCGCATCGAGCCCTTTGGCCCCACGGGACGATACGAGGCGCAGGAGTTCTTCCGCCGTCAAGTGGACGGTCTCTTGGCGGGGGAAGTGGATGGTTTTATCCTCGAGACGTTCAGCGATCTCGACGAGCTTCACGCGGCGTTCAACGCCGTCCGCTCCGTATCGCAGCTTCCCGTCTTCGCTCAAATGACCATCGGACCGGATGGCAACACGACGTACGGCACGGCCGTTGAAACCCTCGCCGAGGCGATTGATGGCTGGGAAGTCGACGTCATTGGATTCAACTGCTCTGTAGGCCCGGCGGCCATGCTGGATGCGCTCGAGCGCGTCACCCAGCTCACGAACCGACCCCTGTCCGCGCAACCGAACGCGGGGCTGCCCAAGGCCGTTGGCGATCGCAAGATCTACCTCGCGAGCCCCGAGTACATGGCCACGTACGCACGGCGCATGATCTCCGCCGGCGCGCGGTTCGTCGGCGGATGCTGCGGAACCACACCGGAGCACATTCGGACCATCCGTGACCTGGTGGCCAGTTCCCAGCCCCGTCGCACTCCCAAGTTGGTTCGACGTCCCTCAGGCGTCGACGAAGCCGGCATCGATCCACTCCCCCTCGTCGAACGATCGCCGTGGGGACACAAGATCGCATCGGGCTCGTTCGTGACCGTGGTCGAGATGGTACCCCCCAAAGGCTGGATCCCCACCCAGCTCATCGAACAGTGCCTCACGTTGAAGGCAGCCGGTCTCGACGCAATCCATCTCTTGGATGGCCCCCGAGCCTCGGGACGCATGGGGGCCATTCCGTCATCCATCATCATCTCCCGGGACGTGGGGCTGGAGACGGTCGTTCACTACTCCTGCCGGGACAAGAACATGCACGTGATGATCAGCGATCTGCTTGGGGCGGCGGCGGCCGGTATCCGCAACCTCGTTCTCGTTACGGGCGATCCGCCCAAGACAGGCCCCTATCCCGATGCCACCACGGTGTTCGACATTGACAGCATCGGGATCACGAATCTCGTGTCCCGCCTGAATCGGGGGCTCGATCCTGGTGGCAACCGCATCGGAGATCCCACACGGTACGTGATTGGTGTAGAGGTCAAGCCAGGTGCAAGGGATCGGGAGCGCGAGCTGAGTCGATTCGCCTGGAAAGTCGATGCCGGCGCGGAGTTCGCCGTCACCCAGCCCGTTTTCGACAGCGGTGAGCTCGAGCGGTTTCTGACAGAGATCGAGCAGTTCCGCATCCCGATCGTCCTGGGCATCTGGCCCCTCGTGTCGCTGCGAAACGCAGAGTTCTTGGCGAACGAGGTTCCCGGGATCCACGTACCGGATACGGTGCTTGCGAGGATGCGGCGGGCCGAGGAGCGAGGCGAGGACGCTGCCTTGGCCGAAGGTGTGACCATCGCCCGAGAACTGCTCTCGACCCTGCGCGGCGCCGTCCAGGGGGTGCAGGTAAGCGCGCCGTACGGAAGGGCGGAGACGGCGCTCTCGGTGCTCCAGAGTTGAGGACCTAGCTCTCCTTAGACGCTTCCAGAATCCGCCGGTACCGCTGGTCGGCCTGCTGCACTCCGAGATTGCTCACGTACACCTTATCAACACCGACGTTGCGGAGGGATCGGATCGTCCGGGCACAAATCTCTTCCGCACTGGCACCCAGTTCGAACTCCCGGGTGATCGCCCGCGCCGGCACGGGGAAGAACTGAGCCAGCCGCTCCAATGTCCGCGGATTGGGGCTGCGATAGAGGAAGACACCGAAGACTCCCGGGTGCGGGACGCCACGGCGTCGAGCCTCGTCGAGGAACGCTTCGAGCGCCTTGATGCCGTGATGGGAGACGATTTGCGTAAGGTAGAACTCGGCGGTGAGCTCGCGGCGAAGCAGGAAATCCACCTGTTCCACCGGATCGCGGTGAGGGTTCGCCCACCCACCCATGAGAAGGGACGGGATGCGCTGCCGGATCACCTGCCGCAGGCGGTACGCGTTCGGTAAGCAGCGCGGTGGCCCAAGCGACTTGTCCCCTCCGACAACCGTGAGTGCTTGGAAATTCTGTGACGCGGCCCGCGCCGCATACATGAGGCAGTACTCGAGGCTGTGCTTGCAAGTGAGGAATGGTACGACCTTGGCCGAATCGACCTCTCCGGCGAGATTCGCCGTCAGGTGATTGAGATTCTCCTCCTCAGACTCTCCCACCGCGTTATCCGTCACGAAGATGACCGTGTCGCGGCTGGCTAAGCGGCGAACCGCATGATACATGTCGATCCACGTGTCCATGCTCTGAGCGGCCGTCAGGCCCACCCGTGGAGCCCGAAACTCGGCGGCGATCAGAGGGCGGTCTCCGCGGAGGCGCGCAAGGAGAGCCGACGGACGTTCCAAAGCCGACAACATCCGACCAAGCTACTGGATCGGGCGACCGGAGTCTACGGGATTGGCATCCCGAGTCCTGAACCCGCCGACTGCCTCCCAGCCCGCGCCGCCGCGGTGCGCATGAACTCCGGCCACGAACGTGGGTGTCAAACGAAGGAAGAGTATGATCGCCCCACAAGCCACCTGACCGAGCACGTGACCGAAGCGGCGGAACCTGTGGACCACATGAAGTCAGCAATGACGAGCGCACTCGTCGTCTGCACGCCGCTGCGCGTCGATCGGACGCGGCCGTGGAGTTCCAAACAGGGGGCGGAAACGCAGAGCTGCAGCTCAGCGCAACGTCGAATTGGCGAACGAAATGCGCCGGTGGGCCACACAACCCACCGGCGCTCCGTCTGACATCGCGCACACGCCCGCTACTCCTTGCGCGGTACGCGCTCCGCCTCCTTCTGGCCGTCGACTTCCTCACGTACGCGCCCGAGCACCTCGGGCAGTTCGATGCCTGCCTGCTCCGCCAGCTCGTGCATCGCGGGGAGCGCACCGATGAGACTGGACAGGAACGAGGCCGTCGTACCGTTCCCAACGGCGCCAGCACCTCGACCGCTATCCCAGACGGTGATCTTGTCGATCTTGAGGTTTTGAATCGCTTTGACCTGCTCTCGTACCAATTCCGGGAGTCGCTCGATCATCAGGAGCGTCGGGGCGATTTCTGGGTGGCCCACGCACGCGTCGATGAGCTGACGGTAGCCTTCGGCCTTCGCTCCTAAGACTTTCCGCACGCCTTCCGCCTCCGCTTCGTATTTGGCGAGCGTCGCGTCGGCGAGACCCCGCGCTTCGCGCCGCGTCTTTTCTGCCTCAGCCTCCGCCTCGATCTCGATCCGCTTCTTTTCCACTTCCTGTGGGGCGAGGCGCTCCTTCGCGAGCCGGGCGAGCTCGCGTTCGCGCTCCGCGACCATGATGGCTTCCTGGGATTTCGCCGTGGCCACGTCGGCGCGCTGCTTGGCCGACGCCCGAACCTCCGCGAGGTTGGCATCGGACTCCGCGATCGTGGCCTGTGCCGCATTCTCCCCCCGAACGGCTTCCGACTCCGCCTTGGAGACCTGCACGCGCTGCTCTCGCTCCGCTTCCTTCGTCGCGGCGACCGTCTCCGCTCCCCGCTGGGCAACCGCGATCTCATAGTCCCGCTTGGCTTCCGCCTCACCCTTGATGGCGCTCGCATCGTAGGCCGAGACCGCCACACGCTGCTTCTGCTCGGCCTCCTTCTCGCCTGTAGCCGCCGTCGCCTGCTCGGCGGCGACGCTGATACGACGTTCTCGCCCAGCCTTGGCCTCGCCCGCCGCCCCGTCCCGCTCCTGCTGCGCCACCTCCACCTTGGCCCGGTTCACGGCTTCGGCAGCCGCCCGCTTCCCGATGGCCTCGATGTAACCGCTCTCGTCGGTGATGTCGCGAATATTCACGTTGATGAGCGAAAGCCCAATCTTGTTGATTTCCTCGGTGACGTTGGCGTTCACCAGCGACATGAACTTCTCGCGATCTTTGTTGATCTCTTCGATCGAGAGCGTCGCGATGACCAGCCGAAGCTGCCCCAGGATGATGTCCTGCGCTTGCTCCTGGATCTTCGTCTCTGGCAGAAAGAGCAGCCGCTCGGCCGCTGAATTCATCAGGACCGGATCCGTTGAGATGCCAACCGTGAATGTGGACGGCACATTCACCCGGATGTTGTTCAGCGACAGCGCCCCGCTCAGTGGAATGTCGATGACCATGGGCTCCAAAGGGAGGTACGCATAGTCCTGGAGTAGCGGGATCACGAATTTCCCGCCGCCGTGGAGACACTGAGCCGCCCGGTCTGCCCCCACCTTTCCGTAAAGCACGAGGATCCGATTGCTGGGACACCGTTTGTACTGCTTGACAACGAAGACGATGAAGAAAAAGAAAAGGAGAAGAAGCGCCCCCACGGCCCCCAACCAGACCAGCGGGGTGGGCTCCGCCGCCTGCACGGCCACAAGCCCGGCGAACACGGAAAGGTGCGCACTGGATATCATAAGCCCTCCTCCACCCTGGTCACGGTAACGGTATTGTCCGCGTTGATTTCCGTCACACGAACCCGGGCCTGGGATTCGATGGCGTCGCCGCCGGTGATTGCGTTGTAGTAACGCAGACGATCGTCGACCACCACCCGGACGACACCTCGCCCGGAACCACTCGCCGGTATGGCCGTATAGACCACACCCTCCTCGTAGAGTGCAGCGGAGATCGCCACGGTACCACTGCTCTGCAGCCCTGCAATCCAGCGCAGGAGCCTGCCGAGCACCCAGACCATTGCGCTCCCCACCACGAGCCCCACGGGTACGCTCGCCGCCACCGGAAGCCCCCAACCCCGGTAGGCCCCCAGCCCTCCCCAGCCGAACCCCATCAGGAAGGCGCCGATGGCCTGAATCGAGAGAATCTTGAACGCGCTGCCCGAATCACCGTGGTCCAGGTCGAATGCTGTTCCGTCCTCGACATGAAAATCCCCGGCGCCATGTCCGAGGATCAACATCAAGATCGTGCGGATGATGAAAAACGCAGTCCCGATGAGCGCCGGCACCGTGAACCACACCGCGCGCCCACCGAAGAACAACTCGGCCATTCGCTACTCCAAGAAAGAACCCAGAATCGGGTTAAGATATCCGCCGGGACGGGTGTCGATAGAGGCAGCGCCGCCGACCGCTGAGCCTCGCACTGTCAACGCAGACGCGGCACATCGGGGCCCGGCTCCTGCGGTCTACAGCCTCCCCCGCCGTTTCAGCTCCTGATAGGCATCCACAGCAGCAACGCTTGCTTGCCCCGGGGGCACATCGAGTACGATTGCCCCAGTCGACCGCATCTGGGCCAGAGCGTCTTCGCGTGCGGCGATCAATTCTTCAGCAGCGGCTTTCCGATAGGCGTCTCTCGTGACCACTGGGCGATTCGTGGCGATGGAATCGAGATCGGGGTTTCGGAGCGTCACGACGAGGGGTAGGTGTCGACGCCGGAGCGCGCCGACGTTCGCCACGAGCGCCTCCGACGCCAGCCGATCGATCACATCGGTGAAAAGCACCGTGAGCGCGCGCTTCGGGTTGCGAATCGCGAGATACCGAAAAGCGGCCGGGTAATCGGGTTCGACCAGCCGCGGCCGAACCACTGCCAGCACGTCCAACACTTGGCGAAGCCCCCGCCGCCCCCGCTGTGGCGCCACGTAATGCAGCACCTCATCGGCGAAGGTCATCACACCAACATTGTCATCGTGATGGTGTGCGGCGAAGGCCAGCCAGAGCGCCGCACGCACCACGTACTCCATCCGCGCCTCTCTCCCGATCTCCGCCGTGAGCAAGCGCCCAGCGTCCAACACGAGCAGGACCTGCTGGCGGCGTTCCTCTTCGTATTGGCGGACCATAACCTTGCTGCGGCGGGCGGTGGCCTTCCAATCGATATATCTCGTGTCGTCACCCGGGACCCACTCCCGGAGGCTCTCGAACTGCCGTCCCTCACCCAGGCGACGTAGCGGGCGCAGCCCGGCCTCGCGACGCCTCGCAGCCTCCGCCATGGATGCCTTGAGTCGGGAGGCTGGCAGCGCTGGATAGACCGTCACGGTCCAGGGCACGTCTCGTCGCCCTTGGCGAGCTGCCACCCCCAGCGGTCCGACGCTCCGGATAGCGAACGCTCCCTCGGTATCTCGCCCGCGACGCAGCGGCACCACGCGGACGACCTCTCGCGTTGAATCTCCTCGCGCGACACTCAGCCGCCGCTCCGGTGCCGCACCTCCGAGGATGTCAGGCCGGATCTCTCGAACCACGAGATGAGCACGGCGGTTCGTGGGATTCCGCCAGCGGTAGGTAACCTCGGTCGCGCGCCCGATGGAAAAACTGTCCGGACCCACGCGCTCCACGCGGAGGGCGGCTGGATCCACCGCCAGCAACCAGTCGAGCAACACGAGCCCAACGACTGCCGCATTGAGTGCAAGAAGGGCATCCAGCCCCCACCATCCCAAGTAGCCAAGGAGGGCCAGGGGGGCGATGAGCGCCAAAAGGAGAACGGCCCGACGGGTGGGAACCAGCCGGCCCAGGCCAAAGGGCATCACGCTGTGGGGACCTCGGTCTGGTCGAGTATGGCCTGCAGCGCCACGTTTGCCGTCACCCCCTCCAACTCCAGCTCGGGAGCGACCGCCACCCGGTGCCGAAGCACGGTTGGTGCAAGCTCCTTCACATCGTCGGGTATCACGTAATCACGACCCTCGAGGAACGCCAGCGCTTGCGACGTCTTGAGCAGCGCCACTCCCGAGCGGGGACTCGCCCCGAGAGTGAGGGAAGCCGCCTCCCTGGTGGCCCGCACGATGGCGGTGATGTACGCCGTGATTCCAGATTCGACCCGTACGCTTCGCACGCCGCGCCGCAGCACACCCACACCCTCCGCATCGACTATCGCATCGACGCCATACGTCTCGGGGAGATCCGCTTCGAACCCTTCGAGGTACTTGGAGAGGACCTGCTGCTCCACTTCCGCCGAGGGATAGCCCGTGCTGGCCTTCAGCATGAACCGATCGAGCTCCGCTTCCGGCAGCGGGTACGTGCCTTCGAATTCGATTGGGTTCTGAGTGGCGAAGACGGTAAACGCTTGCGGCAAGGCGTGGGTCACACCGTCAACGGTGACCGTGCGCTCCTGCATCGCCTCGAGGAGCGCGGCCTGCGTCTTGGCCGGTGCTCGGTTGATCTCGTCCGCCAGAATCAAATCATGAAAGACCGGTCCGGGTCGAAACCTGAACTCGCCCCCGGTGAGAACGGAGGTCCCGGTGATGTCACTCGGCATCAGATCCGGTGTGAACTGGATCCTCGCGTAGGACACATTCAGAGCACGCGCCATCGACCGGACGAGCAGCGTCTTCGCCGTGCCCGGCACGCCTTCCAGCAGCACATGCCCCCCCGCCAGGAGCGCCACGACACAATCGCGGGTCGCGGCGGGCTGGCCGAGAACGACACGCCGGACTGCCGCTAGGACCTGCTGGGCCTGTTCTCGTGTGTCAGTGCTTCCCACACATCCTCCACGGCGAGGGCGGCCCGACGGACACGCTCTTCGCTTTCACGTTCCATGAGAATGCCTCTGAGCCGGTCCACGGCCCGGCCCGCATTGGCACCGCGAGCACCCAATGCCAGGGTCGCGAGCCATTGGCCACTATCGTCCCGACGGCGTCGTGACACCACCGCCCGCGACCGCAGCCGCCGACGAAGACCCGAAACCATGAGCTGGATAGCGGTCCCGCCAGCTTCCGCCCGTTCCAGACCGACGGCGAGCGCATCGAGGTGCTCGACCGGAGATCGCCGACGCCGCTCCCCTAGCTTGATAGCGGGCCCGAATCGGACCGAGGCCACGGCGAGTCCCGCGAGACCGGCAAAGGCCAGCTGCAACATCGCCCACCCGAGGGGAGACGATCGCGCCCAGCGCCACGCGGCGGCGAAGATCGACCCTCGACGACCGAAGCCCTGATGATACTCGTCAACGAGCACGACCGACGGGGGCGGCTCGATCACCCAAGGGAGGACAACCACACCAGCGTCCGTCTCCCTCAGATCTCGATTCGAAACGTACCGCGAGTCGGCGAGGACGATCGCGCGTCCACCGCCCCCGAAATGCATTCGCCAGGCCACGGATCGGCCGTCGACCCCCGAGAGGAGCGTATCGACACGCGGCGGAACCAACGGTACACAGGGAAGCTCTTCGCGACGGTCCGGGTCGCCCGCCGCTCGCCAGTCCAACACCGCGCGGCTCGGCCGTACCTGCCGGTCCTCCGCATCTTCACCCACGACCAACGAGTCTGGCCCTCCCTCGAGCAAGAGATCGACGATGTCCACCCCGAGACACGATTCGAGATCGTTGCGCCCGGCCAGGAAGACCGAGCCACCGCCGGCCACGAAATCGCGCAACGTCGAGAGCTCGACCTCGGTCAGCGGCAGCGCGCGAGCAATGTCGAGGAACACCAGGAGCGTGGATCGGTCGAGAGACGAGGTGTCCGCCCCGAGGCGGAACCATGCCCGACGTCGACGCTCCACCCGAACACCGAGCGCCTCGAGCGCGTCCGTCAGCCCCTTCGCACCATTGGGGCCCGAGAGCAACGTCGACCGTCGGAGGTCGAAGAGGTCTCCGCTGGGCGCCGCGCGCTCTCCCAGGATGGCGGCCACCACCAGCCCTGCAAGAATCGCCAGGACCAGCACCACCTCACCCCGACGCATGAACTCTTCCCAACGCCGTAGCCTCGCGATCGAAGTCGTTGAGAGAGACGAGGTGGCACGGCACTCCGCCGAACAAATGACGGTAGAGGTCGGATATCAGCCTCGAGAAGGTATCTCGGTCCGACTCGGCGAGCCGCGCTTCCCGAAGGTATTCGGCCGGCGTCTTCGACAAACGGAACGTCAGGACGGAACGATCATCCAGCTGCAAGAGGAGCGCAACGAACCGGTGTGCCATCGCCTCCCGGTAGCGACCCACCTCAGCCAGATACCGTGACCGCACGAGATGCCAGTGCGCGTCTCGAGCCTCCGTCGCCGCCCCCGTTGCTCCAGCCGCGCGTACAGGCTCGGGATGAAGCGCCCGCCATGCCAGGTATGCCAGGTGTACGAGGATCAACACCAGCAGCAAGGTGAGTGCAATGACGAGAATCGCGAAGGCGATGGGGTGGGCGTCTTCGAGCTCCTGCAACCATCCCCGGACCCGGCCCAGCAGCTGCGTGACGAGAGCCAACGGATCCCGCCGCACCCCCCAGTCGTACTCCGGCGCTTCGAACACCCGGCGAAGAACGGTCTTGAGGACGTCCGGGGAGGGAGTCTGGGAAACGGGGATCACGTTCCCACAGGTTTGCCGTAGCCAATCTGACGGCTCAGGTGCTCGAGATCGAAGGCTTCCTTGCGCACTCGGAGATCATAGTAAAAGAGGGTGAGTGCGCAGCCGAAAACCGGGTAGATCAGGAGCTGCACCAGGGCGACGAGCACCGCCGCTACTGGAATGAACGCCGCGACCGCACTCGCCGCGATCACCGGTACAGTCAGCAGCACAAACAACACCACGTAGAGGAGGAAGACCTTCCCCTTGAAGCCTCGCGTGAGCGTCCAAGAGCGACTCAAGGCATCTGTGGATGCACGGAGATCCTCTAGTACTACCGTCTGCACCACGACGGCATAGCCGCACGCGACGATGATCCCGGGAACGATCAGCAGCAGGCTGGCGAGAAAAACGAGCACGTATTTCGCGACCCCGGCGACGAGGATCCGAACCATCCTGCCGACCGCGAAGTGCATGGCATCACCCATGACGGGCTCGGCGCCGAGGTAGGCGTCGGAAACGACCTTCACCGTCGCCCCTGCAGCGATGAGTCCCCCGACCGCACTCAGGACCCGGGCGAGCAGCCACATGCCCGCCGCGAAAAAGACTCCGCCTCTCAACTCGACGTAGACGTCCAACAACGCCGGAATTCCGTAACACACCACTGCGATCCCGAACAGCGCCCCGAAGTGTCGCCGGTACACCGCCAGAGCGCCATCCAAGATCTCACCCAGCGACATCGCGCGCATCTGATACGTGGCCATACGCCCTCCAGGGCGGTAAAATGTCGCGCAGATGGCCGATATGCGACCCCCCCCAACGCCTCATCTCACTCGCCGTCTGAGCGTCGAAACGCCAGAGCACGTCATCCTCGAGTTCGAGCTGGCAGGGATCGGCTCCCGGACGGCGGCCGCGATCTACGACGCCGTCGTGGTGTTCACCCTCATGCTGCTCTTCGTCATCGCCTCGCAGCTCGTAGGGGGCATGGGCTTCTGGTCCAGGGGACTCCAAGGGTGGGCAGCCGCGGTGTTCGTCATGCTTTCGTTCCTCTTCATCTGGGGTTACTTCGTGCTTTTCGAGGCCCTGGCTGGGGGCCGAACGCCCGGAAAGCGGCGCCTCGGTATCCGCGTGGTCATGGACACTGGCCACCCGATCACCTTTGCCGCAGCCTCGAGTCGCAATCTGCTGCGCCTCGTGGATGTCCAACCCCTTCCTTCCTACGTGCTCGGACTACTGTTCGTCTTCTTCCACCCGCAGAACAAGCGGCTGGGGGATATTGTCGCAGGGACCATTGTGGTCCGCGACAGACCGCAGGACCTGACCCTGCTCGCCCGCACGGGCACGGCTGAGTCAACGTCGCTGTCTGGGACCCCAGAGCTCACCGATGATGAATTTCGGCTCCTGCAACGGGTTCTCGACCGGCTGGACGATCTCGAGGGTCCCTTGCGACAGCGGTTTCTCAGCGACCTGGAGCGGCGCTTTGCACCGCGCTATCCAAACCGCGATCCCGACGTCGAAGTGTTCCTCGCCGAGCTCTGCGCCTCGGAACGACGCCGACGCGAGGGCGTTCTCGGTGGAGGCCGCCCAAGAGACGGTGGTCGGCGCGGGGGAGCGGACCGCTTCGTCGCACTTAACAGGGATTCCTGGGAACGATTTCGACACCGGGCTGCAGAAGTCGAACGCACGGGTTTGAAGAGGCTCACCGGGCCGGAGCTGATCGCATTTGCCGAGACGTACCGAGAGGTAGCAGCAGATCTCGCGCGAGCCCGCACCTACGACGTGGATCCCCGGGTCATCGATTACCTCGCGCGCATCGTGAGTACCAGCCACAACGCTTTGTACGGCGTGCGCGGCGCCGGACGGCTTCCACTGAGACATCTCTTGCTCAAACGCTTGCCGACCGCGGCGTATCACGGTCGAGCCTACATCCTCACGGCGGCGCTCTTCTTCGCCCTCCCCGCCGCCAGCGGATACATCTTGATTCGTGAACGCCCCGCAGTCGCATACGAAGTCTTGCCCGACGTCATGATCAGTCGGGCGGAAGCCGGACAGGCGCAGGCACAAGCCGGGCGGGGGTACGCCGAGACGCCGTCGCCCTACCTTCCGCTCGTCGCCTCGAGCATCATCGCCAACAACGTGCAAGTCGCCTTCGGCGCCTTCGCCTTCGGTGTCACCGCCGGCGTCGGAACTCTCGTCGTGCTGTCGTTCAACGGCCTCTTCTTCGGAGCGGTCCTCGGTCTGTTTGCGAACTACGGACTCGCAACGTGGCTTCTCACGTTCGTGGCGGGCCACGGCATCCTCGAGCTGACGGCCATCTTCATGGCGGGGGGGGCGGGATTGTTGATTGGGCGAGCCGTGGTGGCACCAGGGGACCTGATGCGGCGAGACGCCCTCGTGCGAAACGGGAGACTGGCGATCGAGCTCGTGGGAGCCGCGGCGTGCCTGCTTCTCCTCGCCGGCACCATCGAGGGGTTCTTATCGGCAAGCAACGCTCCGACCCTCCTCAAGCTCACGGTGAGCGCTGCCAGCGCTGTCCTGGTTGCTGCCTACTTTGCCGCCGGGCGGCGGGCGGCGGCGGACGAGGGACATGAGGGCTCATGAAGGCCGTTACTGCTTCTCGATCGGAATCCCAACCCGAGTGCGCTCCCACTCGAGAATCAGCGTCGCATCGCCGTTCTCCGCAGATTCCGCTCGGATAGTGAAGGTCTCGACGTGGTCTTCGGTGCGCCGGCTGGGTACGGTCACCCGGCCGATTTCCTGCTCGGCAACCTCACCGGTATAATTTCGCTCGTGTCCCCACTGGCTGGTCGACCCGTTGACGATGATCTTCCAGTCGGACGCGTTGGGGACGGTGTAGAGGGAGTACGTACCAGGCTCGACGGCAACGCCGGCGATGCTGATGGCAACCGTCGTATGGATCATGGTGGGCTCGTTCGCTCCGGTTCGCCATATCTCCCCGTAGGGAACGTGCGTACCACCTATCATCGTTCGGCCGCGCGCCGCAGGACGGCCGTAACAGACCTTTACCGGGTAACCCTGGACGGCGAACGTCAGCGAGTCCAGCGGGCTCCGCCGACCCTCTATCCGGCTGTTCATCACGATACAGTTCGTATCTGCCGGGGCAGGCGCCAGAGGGACGGGAACGGAGCCGGCGCTGACGCCGGCCGCCGAAGTCACGAGCGAGGCGATGAACGGAACGAGCATGAGTGCGAACCTCTCATCATGGTGGCTGACGTATGCGGGAGCGATGTTCCAAAGGTAGCCGCGTCGGTCGGACGCGAACACCCAGTGCCACCGATGATCCACTGGTTGCGCGCCAACCGAGTCACTCCTCGAGCAGCTACCGAACATCACCGATGACTCCCGAGTCGCGCCCCCCGTCTCGGTCGCCGTTCCCGGCCCCCTGACAAATGAGAGACACCAAGTATCTCCTCATAGGTGGGGGACTCGCTGCCAGCCAGGCGGCCAAGCAGCTGCGGAAACACGACACCGCCGGCTCGATCGTGCTGGTGAGCCAGGAACCGCACGTCCCATACGACCGTCCTCCCCTGTCGAAAGAGTTCCTGCGCGGCGAAGTATCGGCGAATCAGTTGCAGTACGACTCCCGGGATGTGCTCGGGAAGTTGGGCGTGGATTTGATGCTCGCGACCAGTGTCACCAGTCTCGATCCGAGTGCCAAGATCGTCCAGCTCTCGGTGGGCGAACCTCTTCGATTCGACAAAGCGCTCATTGCCACCGGGGGACGCCCAAAGTCGCTCGACGTCGAGGGCAGCGAGCTGGCAGGCGTCCAATACCTCCGAACGCTAGATGATGCCGCATCGCTGAAAACGGACGCGGGACCGGATCGTCGGGTGGCCATTGTCGGTGCCGGGTTCATCGGCATGGAGGCAGCGGCTTCGCTGTCGCAGCTCGGTGCGACCGTTTTCGTGGTGGAGTCAGCGTCCCGGATCTGGGCGCACTTTGTCGATCGGGCCCTGTCAGAGTTCATCGAGACTTGCTGCGAGGAAAAAGGCATCACCTTCTACACCGATGACACCGTCGCGCGCATCGAGGGAAAACATCGTGTCGAGCGGGTGGTCACCTGGAGCGGGCGGGAGATCGAATGCGACACCGTGCTGATCGCAGTGGGCATCGTGCCGAACGTGGAGCCGGCGGTGGCCGCGGGACTCGACGTCGATGATGGGATCGTGGTCGACGCCCAGCTCCGAACGTCACACCCCGACGTCTTCGCCGCCGGGGACGTGGTGAACTTTCCCGACCCAATCTTCCAGAAACGGCGTCGCGTCGAGCATTGGGGCCATGCCGAGTACAGCGGCCAGATTGCCGGTCAAAACATGGCCGGCGGACACCGCCAGTATGACCATCTGAGCTACGTTTGGTCGGACGTTTTTGATCTCCACATTGAGTTCGCGGGGGACGAAACCGATCACGATCGGTCGGTGGTTCGCGGCACGCCGGGCACGGAGTCATTCACGGTCCTGTACCTCGAGGATGACCGGGTGACCGCCTTTTTTTCGGTGAACGGAAGGCCCAGGGAGTTCTCGCCCCTCAAGAAGTTGATCCGCAGCCGGGTTCGCCTCGACGGGATGGATAATCGTCTAGCAGACCCAGACGCCTCGCTCCGGGAGCTCTTGTGATCGCCGTCACGGACGGACGCTACTCCAGGGAACATGGTAGAAACCCGTTTGTTGGCTTGCGGGGATCGCCGTGCCGGGGTCGCGGAGGACCGAGGCCAATGGAGTGCCCAATCTGACCATGTAGGCGCAAACGTCGGAAGGAGTTAACGAGACCGCACCGGGACATTACGCCGGCGCGGTGTCTGCCCTATTATTCAAGCAAGGGGGATCGTCACGACAATGAGGAGAGGACCAGGCAGCTCATCGCGTGGCTACACGCTCGTCGAGCTCGCCATCGCCATCGCCATCGTGGGAGTGCTCACATCCCTCGCCTATTGGCGCATGGGCCCGGGAATTCTCCAAGCCCGGGTCAATCGCGCCGCCTGGACCCTGGCCGCCGACCTCCAGTATGCGCAGCTGATGGCGGCCCGACAGCGGCGGCCGGTCGTCGTCATCGTATCGTCTGCCGTCAGGAGCTATACCATTCGCGACCGGGCGACGCCCGAAGTCTTCCGCCAACGGTTTCTCGGCCAGGATACAGACTTTCAACTGGATACCCTGTCCGCGACGCCGGCGACGATTGAAGTGTTTCCCACCGGAGTTGTGGGAGAGACCACGACCTTCCGCGTGACGATCCAAGGATACGATCGAGAGGTGCGCCTGACTCGTGCGGGCCAGATCCGGATCACCAGCGGCTGACGGACGCGCTGGCGAAACCGGCGTGACCCTCATCGAGACCATGCTCGCGCTCAGCATTCTGGGCGTCGTGCTCATGGGCCTGGGAGGACTCATGTTCCAGGCCGCCCGTCACACCCGGCAGTCCGCTGCAGTCGCGTACCGCAGCTCCGCGGTGACGACCGCGGAGGCGTGGAGTCGCGCCCTTCCATGGGACAGTGCACCGACCGCCATCGGATGCGTGGACAGCCTCACGGCTGGCCAGCTGCTGTACACACGCTGCGTGGAGCTCCCGGTGAACACACCCCGGTACCAGCAGATCCGCGTGATCATATCGCCTATCGGAAGCCTCGTCGCCAGGGCGGATACGGTCACCATCGACCGGAATCGCGCGCGCTCACCGTCACCCTTCAACGCCAATTGACCCGCCGCGGATTCACCCTCACCGAGCTCCTGATCGGCACCATCGTACTCGCGATCCTAGGTACGGTACTCGCTCGACTGCTCGTCAACGACTCACGATTCGTGAGTCGTCAAGACGCGATGATGAGCGCCCGACAGGCGTCAAGGGCAGCGTTGAACACCATGGTCGACGAGCTGCGCATGGTATCGGACGGCGGATTGATCGCGGTCTCGACCGACAGCGTGCGGGTGCGGATGCCCTACGTTTTCGGCATGGCGTGCAACAGCGTGAGCGGAGACCTCATCTCCTCGCTCACGCCGCCCGACTCACTCATGTATGCCAACGCGAGTCCGGACGGGCTCGCTCGACGGTCCGGTACCAGCTACGTTTTCCTCTCCGGAATCTCCCTCACGCCGTCGTCCGACATGGCGGCCTGCTCCAGCGACAGCATCCGGGTAGTGCCCGGAGGGAGCCTGGTTGAGATTGGTGGAATCTCCCCTCCCCAAATGCCCTCCCCTGGAACCCTGATCTATCTCTTCCAGAACGTCACGTATCGCTTCGGCGCTTCCACCGATCTCCCCGGACGGATCGGGTTGTGGCGGAGGGCGGGATCGAGCCCGGACGAAGAGCTCGTCACACCATTCGACACCCTCGCGGGGTTCCAATGTCTCGTGGGCCCCAATCTGCAAGCCCTGGATTGCCCGCCGCCGGGTGGGCTGTCAGCGGTCCGTGGTCTGGAGCTTCGCCTAGTGGGCGCGAGCGAGTACACGCCGCGAGGCGATTCCGGACCGCAGACGTTCAACCTCGCGACCCGGGTGACGTTCCTGAACAAGGTGAACTGATGCGCGGGAACGACCGGGGTTTCGCACTGCCGATCACCATCTTCATCGTCACGCTCGTGACAATCATGCTCTCGGCGATCCTCGTCCGGGTCGCTGCCGACCGTCGGATCGCCGAGTCGACCGGCGCAAGTGTCGATGCCGTCGCCATCGCACACAGCGGTCTCCAGCGTTATTTCTCGCATTACGACTCTCTCGCCGTGCGGCCCCCCGACGGTGACTCCGTGCGATTCAACGTCACGGGCGGTTACGCGGACGTTGTCGCCCACTTCGTCAGGCGGCCCGCTGACTCGCTAGAGAACCAGACATACGTCGTCCGTTCCATGGGACGCGTCATCGTTCCCACACAGGGCTCCGATCCCCAGGCCGTGAGGCGGGTCGCGCAGTTCGCCCAGTGGCAGACCGGAAACATCGACGACGTTCCCGGAGCGTTTACCGCGCCGAACGGCGTCCGGAGAACGGCCGGTGGAGTAGTCGAGATCTTGGGGAATGACCAATGCGCCACACCGACAACTGCCAAGATCGGCCTCCGCGCCCCCAACGGACCACTTCCCGATCCGCTCGCAGCTTCAACTATCCAGGGTGCGAGTCCACCACCATGCTGTCCGCATTCACAGAGCGTCTGGGAGGGTGGAAACGGAAACGACGTTGCCATTGAGACCAACATCGACTGGCTGTCTATTGTCGCTGGCGACTTCGTGCCGGACTACACCAGTCCGCAGCTCGAGAACTGGAACTGGTCATCCCAGATGATCACGGGCGACCTGACCCTCGAAGATACCTGGGGATCGGGACTGCTCATCGTGACGGGCGATCTCGAGCTCCGCGGCGTCAGCGTCGATTGGTTCGGCATCATCCTCGTCGGCGGCGAGATTGAGTTCAACGCCGTCACCAACTTCATTCGTGGCCTCGTCGTGAGTGGGCTCGACGAGCTCCTCGCTGGTACCAACCCGCCGCGCGGCGACTTGGGCGGAACCACCATCCGCATTTGGTACGATTCGTGCCACGTCACGGACGCGCTGCGGTCGCTCACAGGGTTCTCCCCCATCGCGAACGCGTGGGTGGACAACTGGGCGACCTACTGAGGCGAAGCATCATGCAGTCGTTACGTGACTGGAGAGACCGTCCTGATGACGAGGCCGCATCGAGAAGCAGGCTTTGCACTGCCAATCACCGTTTTCATTGTGACGCTCGTCACTTTGATGCTGGCCGCGATCTTCGTACGCGTCGAGGCCGACCGCCGCATTGCCGAATCGAGCGGCTCGAGCGTCGACGCGATCGCCATTGCACATAGCGGTCTTCAGCGGTATTTCGCCCACTACGATACCCTGGGCTCCCGCCCCCCCGACGGTGACTCCCTCCGTCTAAACGTCACAGGGGGATTTGCAGACGTCGTCGCACACTTCGTCCAACGCCCAGCCGACAGCATTGCGAACCTGACGTACCTCGTTCGATCAACGGGACGCCTCATCCAGCCCACCCAGGGTTCGGACCCCCAGGCGCAGCGTACCGTTGCTCAATTTGCCCAATGGCAAACTGGAACCCTGGATGTCGTCGCGGCGTTCACCGCAGCGAACCGCTTCGACGATCCCGACGAGGACGATCCCACACTCGACATTCGGGGAGTCGATCAGTGCGGGGTACGGCCAGCCACGACCGGTATCCGAGTGCCCGGGTCCCCGCCATCCTATCCGCCCATCGTGACGGGTTCTCCAGCAGTGAGCGGCGGAGGAAACGGAACCGGTGTGGCGGGCGAAACCGATATCGACTGGAACGCCGTGATCGCAGGCGGCTTCCTGCCCGATTATACCGCCCTGATCAATCTCGATACCTGGTCGTCCTATTTTATTAATGGTGATGCAACCCTCAATACGGCGTCAGGGAGCGGTCTCCTCGTCGTAACCGGGGACCTCACCCTCGGCGGAGCGGGATCGTCGTGGCGCGGCGTCATCCTCGTGGGCGGTAGGATCATCTTCAGTGGAACCCTCAACGATCTCCGTGGCGTCGTCGTTTCGGGCCTGGAGTACATGAGTGGGGGAACGCCGCCCACCGGCTATTGGGGACCCGAAGATACCACGACCCGCATTTGGTACCACTCCTGTTACGTGGACAGCGCTCTCACTGCCGTCTCCGGCTTCGCCCCCATCCCCAACGCATGGATCGACAACTGGGCCACCTACTGACCGTGTGAGGCCCCAGGCCCGCTCGGCCGCACCGAGCATCCCGAACCGGAACGCACATTGGTGAGTGCCCTTCTTACCTGGGCTATCCTCGAGCCCGCGCGAAACGCACCACGACACCGAACCGTCCACGTGCCACATCATCCACCCAAGGACAACCCAACACTCGCCCCACTAGATTCGATCTACGCGCCGCGATAACATTCCGCCGACACGAAGGCCCATATGAAGAAGACGGTCGCGCTCACCCCGCTAGCGGGTGGCTTCCTGCTACCGGTCATCCTCTCTCTCGGGATCCTGGGATGTGGACGGAGTACCCCCGGCGGCGCATCTCCGTACCGTGGGACGATCCTCCCAACACCCTGGCCCAAAGTCGATTTCAGCCTCACGGCTACCGACGGCGAGCGGTTCGATTTTCGCCGGGAGACCGAAGGCTTCGTGACGCTCTTGTTCTTTGGGTACACCTCCTGTCCCGACATCTGCCCCGTACACATGGCGAATATCGCTGCGGTATTGGGGAAGCTCCCGCCAACCATCACCAATCAGGTGAAGGTGGTGTTCGTCTCCACCGATCCCGCGCGGGACAAGCCCGAACGCATCCGGGAGTGGCTCGACCATTTCGACGCCGATTTCATCGGGCTGCGTGGCTCGCTCGAAACGGTCAATGCCATTCAGCAAGAGATCGGCCTACCCCCTGCTGTCGCGGCGAGATCAGAAGGCGAAGAGCACACAGTCGGCCACGCCGCTCAGGTGATCGCCTACACTCGCGACGACTCGGCCCATGTCGTCTATCCGTTCGGCACGCGCCAGACCGATTGGGCACACGACCTCCCGAAGCTGGTTGTGGAAGATTGGGAAGGTGAGATGCCATGACCTGGTGGTGCTCGGCACAGGGCATCCCGTGGGACTGGACCTGGCGACCCTATCCCGGCGTTTGGCTCTTCATCGGCGTGCTGGTGGCAGGCTACATCGCAGCGCTGCAGAGGTGGAGGCCAGATCCCCTCGTCGGAGACCAGGACTCACTCCAACGCGCTCACATCGCCTCGTTCTCCGCTGGCATCCTGGTGCTGTGGATCGCCGCAGACTGGCCGGTCGGCGCGTTGGGAGCCGGCTACCTGGTGAGCCTCCACACGCTACAGTACCTGTTGTTCGCCCTCGTTGCGCCGCCGCTCCTGCTCCAGGGCATCCCTCGGTGGGTGCTGCGGGAAATTCTACGAACGCGCTGGATTGGGATGCTCGCGCGCGGGCTGAGCCGGCCTCTTCTGGCCTTTGTTGTCTTCAATGTGGCCATGCTGGGCACCCACCTTCCGGCCGTGGTGGACGGCCTAGGGGGAAGCCAGTTTGGATCCTTCGGGATGGACATGGCGTGGCTCGTCTCCGGCATCGCCTTTTGGTGGCCCGTGATGGGACTGCTCCCGGAGCCCCATCACCTCTCGTACCCTGCGAGGATCGTCTATCTGATTCTCAACGTCTTCATTCCAACGGTGCCCGCTGCCTTCCTCACCTTCGCCGACTACCCCATCTACTCGCTGTACGAGCTGGCTCCACCGGTGCATGGCATCTCCGCCACCACCGACCAGCAGCTCGCCGGTCTCACAATGAAGGTCGTGGGCGGACTGATCATCTTCGGTACGGCGAGTGTGTTGTTCTTCCGATGGCACCGGCGGGAAGACGACGGCACCACGCAGTCGCTGGTCATCCCGAGCCTGCGCCCGGGATCATGACGAGAGCAGACGCACATCCCAAGGTCGTGGAGGTCGCCTCGGACGCTACGGGAAGCCCCGGCGAGCGGAGAACGACGCCCGGGCATCGGAGGATCAACTCTTGCCTCGCGGCCGCTGGTCTACAACGCAACCCGGCTCGACGCCCTCACGCCATCTCGTCTAACACCGCCGTCAACAGCTCGTAAAAGCGGCCCACCGACGCGACGTGCACACGCTCGTCGGGCGAGTGCGGGAATTCGATCTGGGGTCCAAAGGAGATCATGTCGAGCCCCGGGACCTTCTTGCCGATGATGCCGCATTCGAGCCCGGCGTGGATTGCCTTCACGCCCGGTTTCCGTCCCAGCGCTGTTTCGTGAACCCGCTGCACGATTGCGAGCAGCGGCGACCCGAGGTCGGGTTTCCACCCGGGATAGGCCTCGTCCTCCTCGACGGCGGCGCCGGCCAGCCCGGCAGTGGCTCGGATGCGCCGGCGCAGGGCCTCGAGCGCGCTGTCCACCGACGATCGCGAGCTCATCTTCACCACCACGGTCCCGTCGCGCGTCGCCACCTTGGCCAGGTTCGTACTCGTTTCGACCAGGTCGGGGATGGCGTAGCTCATCGCCAGCACGCCGTGCGGCAGGCTGTTCAGCAACTCCAGCACCGTGCGTGATGCGTGCTCGTCCCACGCCGTCGCCGTCTCGCCGTCCTCCATTGTGCATCGCAGATCCGGGTCGGCGGGGGCGAACTCGGCTCGGACGGCATCCATCTCCACGCGCAGCGCCGCCCCGAACCGCTCGCGCTCCGCGCCATCCACCACGACCGTGGCCGACGCTTCGCGCGGAATGGCGTTGTGGGCGCTCCCGCCCGCAACGCCAGCCAGCCGCACCGGCGCGATCTGCGCCGCGCTCCAGAGCGCGCGGGCCAGGAGCTGAATAGCGTTGCCGCGCTGAAGATGGATGTCCACACCGGAATGCCCGCCGCGTAGACCGGCGAGACCGACGCGCAGCACCTGTGCGCCAGCTGGCACCGCCTCGTCCCGCACGGGCACCGCGAGCACGCTGTCCCCACCGCCCGCGCATCCCACGTACAACACACCTTCTTCTTCGGAATCGAGATTGATGAGGCGGGTACCGCGCAACATTCCGCCGTCGAGCTGAGCGGCCCCCGTGAGGCCGCTCTCCTCATCGACGGTGAAGAGCAGCTCGAGCGGTCCGTGCGCCAGATCGGTTGCCTCGGCCAGCGCGAGCATGGCCGCCACGCCGACCCCGTTGTCGGAGCCGAGCGTCGTCCCCGTCGCCTTCAAGTAATCCCCTTCGCGCCGCGGCCGGATGGGATCCCTGGTGAAGTCGTGTGCCACATCCGAGTTCTTCTCGTTCACCATGTCCAGGTGGGACTGGAGAATCGTGATCGGCGCGTCGGTGCGCCCCGGCGTTCCCGGCTTTCGGAGTACGATGTTGCCGGCGGCGTCGGTGTCGTGTGCGAGACCCGTCCGCCCGGCAACCTCGAGGACGTATTCCCGCATGCGGGCCTCGTTTTTCGAGCCGCGCGGAATCGTGAGAATGGTGTCGAAGTGGCCCCAAAGAGCCTCAGGCGCGAGATCGGCGACGAACGTCATGTGATATCTCCCGGTTCAGGCCGGAAAATACAGCGAACGCCTCCGTTTGACAGTCCTCCGGAACGGGCGCTACTATGTGCCGTCTTTCTCCGACCTCCAGAGGGCTCATGGCGGACAAACCGTTCCGGCCGTTCGTACCGGCCTCGGAGCAGCTTCCTGAATTGACATTCAAGGCGCTCGCGTTGGGCGTCGTCATGGCCGTGGCGCTTGGCGCCGCCAACGCGTATGTGGGCATGCGCGCCGGGCTCACCGTAGCCGCCACCTTTCCCGCCGCGGTCGTCGCGATGGCTGTCCTTCGCATCTTCCGCGGCTCGATCCTCGAGGAGAACATCGCACGTACCACCGCCTCGGTCGGCGAGGCGCTCGTGGCGGGCGCCATCTTCACGATTCCCGCGTTTCTGATCAGCGGGGCCTGGGACGAACTGCTCTACTTCCAGAGCACCGCAATCATGCTCGTGGGCGGTGTGCTGGGCGTGCTTTTCGTGATCGTGCTTCGGCGCACGCTGGTGGTCGAGGCGGACCTGCCTTTCCCCGAGAGCGTGGCGGCGAGCGAAATCGTGAAGGCGGGCCAGGGGCACCAGACGGGTGCCTCATATCTGTTCGGCGCCATGGGCATCGCCGGTCTCTGGGAGCTCCTGAAGAACCCGAACGGCATGCAGTTCGTCCGGGACAGCACGACCGGGTTCGTCGAATTCGGCAGCTCCACGATCAACCTCCTGCAGCAGCGGTTTGAGTACGCGGGCGGCATCCTCCTCGCCACACCGTCAGCCTCGCCGATGCTCATGGGCGTCGGGTACATCGTGGGCACGCGCATCTCGGCGGTCCTGTTCAGCGGTGCCGTGCTGGGCTGGCTCCTGTTGGTGCCCCTGGCGCTCTTCCTGAACCCGGGGCTCACCACGGCGCTCGGGCCAGACCAGACACTTTCCGACCTCGCCAACGAGGTCTGGTCGCGCCAGATCCGGCCCTTGGCCGTGGGTGCGATGATCGTGGCGGCGTTCTATACGCTGTTCAACCTGCGGCGCTCGCTGATCGCCGGCATTAGCAAAGCGCTGGGGCACATCACGCTGGGCGCGACGGCGGCTGCCGAGCGGACCGAGATCGACCTCGACTTCAAGAAGGTCTTCATCGCGATCGGGGTTGTGTCCATCGCGACCTTCTTCCTGTACCTACACTTCTCGGAATCGATCATCGGAGCCCTCGTGCTGACCGTGGTCATGGTGGTCATCGGCTTCCTGTTCGCCGCGGTCGCCGGCTACTTGGTGGCCCTGATCGGGAGCTCGAACAATCCGATCTCCGGCCTCACGCTCAGCGCGCTGATCATCGCCGCGGTCCTGATGGTCTTCCTCGGGTTGACCGACGTGCACGGGGTCGCCGCCGTGCTCGGCATCGCCGGCGTCGTCTGCTGCGCCGCCGGGATCGCGGGCGACATGATGCAGGATCTCAAGGTCGGGCACATTCTCGGCGGCAGCCCGTGGCGGATGCAGGCCGGCGAGCTGGTCGGTGTGGTGTTCGCCGCGGCCGTAATGACCTTCCCGCTGATCGCGCTGCACCGCGTGTACACGATCGGATCGGCTGAGCTTCCCGCGCCGCAGGCGGGGCTCATGGCACTGATGGCCAACGGCATCGTGGCCGGCGACATGGCATGGCCGCTCGTCATCACGGGCATGTTCCTCGCCATCGGACTGATCCTGATTTCGGCGCCGGCACCCATGCTCATCGCCGTGGGGATGTACCTGCCGTTTCAGTCGACCGCCGCCATCTTCGCAGGCGGCATCGTGCGCTGGCTGTTCACCGTCCACGCCAAGCGGCGGGGCATGTCGGACGACGAACGCGCCCGGGGCGAGAACACCGGTGTCTTGCTCTCGTCCGGGTTCATCGCCGGGGAGTCCCTCATGGCGGTGATTCTTGCGCTTCTGGTGATCGGCGGAGATTTCGCCCCGTGGCTGCTGGCGTTCCAGCGGCTAACCGCCGGGATTGAGCCCAGCTTCTGGTTGAGCCTTGCTGCCTATCCGCTCGTGATCTACCTGCTCGTCTTCTTCGCAGTGCGGAAGGGTCGCGAGGGCGGGATGCCGGCCACGAAGGTCGAGTAGCAGCGGCCGATCAGGGCCCGGCCGCCTCCGCTCGGCGGGGGCAGCCCGGCCTTTCGGCGTAAGGAGACCCCTCGTGGGACGCCGCCGACGCGATGCCGACCTGCAGGACGTGAACCTCCTGGAGCTGGTCCCCGTACGACTCGCGGAATGGGAGGAGATCGACGGCCGCGTGCTGGTGCATCGACCGCGGCCTGCCGGGCGGGGGGTGCGAGCGGTCATGCACCGGCTCTTCTATCATCTCTCGGCGCGCCGAATCCGGCTCGACGATGTCGGGTCGTTCACCTGGCGCGAGCTGGACGGCGAGCAGTCTGTCGAGATGATCGCGCGGAAGCTCCGGGCCGAGTTCGGGGAGCGCGTCGAGCCCGCCGAAGAGCGGCTGGGTCACATGGTACGGGTCCTGCACCGTGAGGAGCTCATCGCGTACCCGGGTTGGGATGAGGGGCCATGAATTACCCGATCCGACGGGGATTCCAGCCGGCGTTGATTCGGATCGTCATTCCAGAGGCAGGACGTACACCACCTGCTCGACGCGCCCCGGCGTGTCCAGGTTCGAGACGGCACCGCCGGCTGGCGTGTTGAGGCAGCCCACCGTTCTCGATGACTAGGCGGCGGGAGCCGGCGCATCGGTGGTGATGTCCGGCTCGAAGATTCGGTTCAACGCGAGCGTGACGAGGACGCGAATCTTGTTCTTGGTGCCAACGAGCTTGAGCAGGTACGCTCCCCGGTAGATCCACCACGCCAGCGCCCCGGTGATGCGGATGCCCAGGAGATCGACGAGCGCGACACCGGCCCCCAGTGAGATGATCTTGCCCGCATGGTGGGCCTGGTACGGCTCCAAGTCCCGTCCCAGCGCATGATTCTCGATGTTGGCCGCCGCCCGGATCCCTTGACTGATCGCGATAGGCGCCACGCGGGGATACGGCCGACCGGCACGATCGTCCTCCAGTGTTGTCACGTCCCCGACGGCATAGACGTTTTCGTAGCCTTGTACCTGCAGGAACGGATTGATCTTGATAGCGCCCCGCTCGGTGGGAACGGCAAGCTGCGCAGCCCACGGCGCTGGCGCAGTTCCCGCCGTCCAAATGAGGGTGTTCGCGGGCACCTCCGCCAAACCGTCCGCGCTCGTCGTGACGACGAGCCCAGAGCGGACGTCAGCTATCCGTGTATGAAGGCGTACCTCGATCCCGCGCTCCCGCAGACGCGTTAGCCCAGCCCGGGCCAATTCCCCATCCCAACCGGGGAGAATGCGATCACCACCATCGGCCAGAATGACCTTGGTCGGCGGAACGCGCGGGTAGTACGGCCGCAGCGTCACGTTCCCCAACGTATGAACCTCACTGGCCACTTCAACGCCCGCAGGTCCGGCCCCAGCAACGACGAACGTCAACAGTCGTTGCCGGGCTTGCTCGTCCGTCGTCAGGGTAGCGCGCTCCAGGGCGCCAATGACACGGTCGCGGATTGCGAGGGCGTCGTCCACCGAGGTGAGGGCAAGACTGTGGTGCCGTAGATTCTCGTTGCCAAAGAAGCGCGGTTCAGCGCCGACGGCGATCACCAGATAGTCGAATGAGAGCGTGGTCCGCGTCGTGCGTAGCACCCCTGCCGACACATCGATGTCACGTGCAGCGTCCTGCACGAACTGGAACCCGTAGCGTCCACCGAGGACGCGATAGGGGTATGTGACATGTTGCCGACCCAGCGTGCCGGCGGCAACCTCGGCAAGGAGGGGTGTAAAGGTGAAGTAGTTTCTTCGGTCGACCAATGTGATGTGGGCCCCTCGCTCGGCAAGCTCGGAGCGAGATAAATAGGTTGCCGCGTACAAACCTCCAAAGCCACCACCCACGACGACGATTTGGAGTTTCTCGAACATCACGAGCCGAAGGGGAAGGGAAACCGCGGCAGTAGGTCCTGATAGTAGACGACCATCGTACCGATCACGGTGACGACCGCCACCAAGAGAATGCCAAAGAACTGCGTACCGAGACACCAAACCATCGCTGCCCTGTCTTCTTGCAGGTAGCTGGGCTTGCGGCCACTCCAGTACAGGAACAGTCCGTAGACCACCAGCAGCAGCGTGGCAAACACGACCTTGAGCAGCAGCCAGCCACCGACCGGGCCATCGAAGTGGGCGATCGTGCCGAAGAACCCGTCGCGCAGCCCAGCCACCATGGATAGCGCCACAGTGACAACGCCAGCCCAGGTATTGGCTCGGGCAAACCGGTAGATCCTGTCTTCGAAGACGCTAGTTGCGAGCCCGCGCACCAGCCACGTGTACATGGCGATGAATGCCATCACGAGGAAGGCGATATGCAGGTGTACGAAGAGGGGATGAAGAATCCTCATGTCACAGACGGGAACCTCCATCACACCGGCGAAGTTCCCACAGCGAGATGCTCACAGGCAGGATGCGCCGTGTGTAACCACCGTGATGCTCCCCGGCACGGCCAGTTGGGGCTGGCCATTCTCGTGATCCTCGTCACCACGGCGTGTGGCGCCAATGACGAAGCGCCCGGAGTGGTCGTCGCAGGTGCGCACACGTTGGTGGTCCGCATGACCGACGAGATGCGCTTCGTGCCCGAACACCCCATCATCGGTGTCGGAGATACCGTGATATGGACCAACAGCGGGCGCCTACCCCACACGTCGACGGATGAACCGGGTCGGGCGGCGGTGGCGGATCATACCGTCCTGCCTCCTGGGGCCGAGCCCTGGGATTCCGGAGTGGTCGATCCCGGTGGACGGTTCCGGCACGTCTTTCGCGTGTCCGGGGACTACACCTACCTCTGTCTGCTCCACGAAGCGGCTGGCATGGTGGGACGGATCACGGTGAAAAGAGAAGAGTGAGCCGGGCGCCCACCAATGACGTCTGAAGCGCCAGACTTTGACGGCGCGTTGAGCCCTGCAGTAATCTTCTCCGCACCATGCGACAGATTTCGCTCGATTTTCTGACACGGCTCCTGGACGCACCCGGCCCCTCGGGCTTCGAGACGCTCCCGGCACGCGTGTGGCGGGAGGAGGTCTCGAGCTTTGCCTCGGTCGTCTCCACAGACGTCTCCGGGAACTCCATCGCCGGCGTGCAGCCTGAGGGCACCCCTCGAGTCATGTTCGCAGGCCACATCGATGAGATCGGCCTGATGATCGTGCACATCGACGATGACGGATACCTCTATTTCTCCACCATCGGCGGCTGGGATGCGCAGGTATTGGTGGGGCAGCGGGTGCTCATCGCAACCAAGGACCAACCGGTCCCTGGGGTCATCGGTCGGAGGCCAGTCCACTTGATGGCGTCCGAGGACCGAGACAAGGTCGTGAAGCCAGCAGAACTGTGGATCGACATCGGGGCGACCGATAAGAAGACGGCGTCGAAGCGCGTACGGGTGGGAGATCCCGCGGTACTGGCGTCGTCGACGCTGGAGCTTCCGGGCAAACGGCTCATCTCCCGCAGCATCGACAACCGCATCGGCGCCTTCGTCGTCGCTGAGGCCTTGCGCCTGCTGGCCCGAAGAAAACCCAAGGCCGCGGTGTTCGCGGTGGCCACGACGCAGGAGGAGATTGGTTGGAGTGGTGGCGGCGCCCGAACCAGCGCGACGGGAATCGATCCTCAGGTCGCCATCGTCGTCGATGTTACCCATGCCACCGATCATCCCGGCGCCGAAAAGAAGCAGCACGGTGATACAAAGCTGGGTGGAGGGCCGGTCCTGTCCCGAGGCTCGGCGGTGAACCCGGTAGTGTTCGAATTGCTCGTGGAGACGGCCGAAGCGGAGAGCATTCCCTTTGCGCTACAGGCGGCGCCTCGGGACACAGGAACCGACGCGGACGCGATTCACACGGCGCGACAGGGGATTGCGACGGGATTGGTCTCGGTCCCCAACCGATACATGCACAGCCCAAACGAGATGGTCGATTTGAAGGACCTAGAACGCGCGGCGAAGCTACTGGCGGCCTTCGCTCGCCGAGTCACCGCAAGAACTGACTTTACGCCTCGCTAGTCGGAGCCGCCTCCGCGCGAGCCAGGGCGTCGTGGACGGCGTCTCGCACCTGCCGGTCGCGATCGTTGGCGAGGTCGAGCAGAATGGCTCGTGCCGCCCCCGCACCCGACAGCCCCAGCGCCTCGATGGCCGCCAGCCTGAGGGCGACGGGCTTCCGCTTGAAGAGCGATCCCCCGGTTTCCGCCACCTTCGTCAGAACCTGAATGGCCTCGGGCGTCCCGATCCGCCCCATCGCCCGGTAGTACTCACACAGGATCCCGGTATCCTCTTCGTTTTCCACGGCCGCGACGAGGGGCATCACCAGCGCCGTCATGCCACGTCCACTGATGCCCTGCGCCACCGCAATTCTGACCTCGGCATCGGGATCTCGAATCAGCGCACGGAGATGGGGAGCCGCCGCAGCGGTGCCGATGCCCGCCAGGGCCACGCCCGCTGACCGTCGCACCCTCGGGTCGGTGTGTCCCGCGGCCTTCCCGAGGGCCGGAACCGCCTCCTCGACGCGCAGCTCCCCCACCAAATCGCACATGTTGCGGATCACGTACCACTGATGATGGGAGAACATGCTGATGATGACTTCGACGCCTGATTGCATTTGTTTGAGGGCTTGGAGGTACGCCCGGCGCTCTGCGTACGTCGGCGCAGCCACCAACTTGTCCAGCAAGACCTGGGTACCACGCTTGCCAACGAACTGCATGAAATGCACGACATCTTTGGCGTAGAGCTCGTCTACGATGAGACTCGCGAACCGCTGCACCGCTTCCTGCGTCGAGATGCGTTGAAGGGCAATGGTATACGCTCGGTGGGTGTCCTCGTCCGGGGCCTTGTCGCGCTCCCGTACGAGCACCGTTGCCTCCTCGAGGGCCTCCTGAACCTGACCCCTTTCCACCATGCGCACGACCCGTTTGGCGGTCTCGTTCAGTCGCCTCATGATGTCCAGGTCTTCGGAGACACCTTCGGGCTGCGGGATGTCGATGTCATCCTCGCTCTCCGGTGCCTCCGCCGGCAACATGTCCGGCATGGGAGCACCGTCTGCGGAGAGCACGACCCCCCGCTGCCACGATTCGGGCTCCTCCGCCGCTGCCTCGGGCACCTCGGCGGCCGGCTCCGCCGGTTCCGTGCCAGACACCGCCGCGTCTTTCGCCGGCGCCGGCTGCTCCTCGGGCTGTGCCATTTCGGCAAGCTCATCCAAGACCCCCGCAGCCTTCAATGCGTCCGTCACACGAACCGCGGGCACCGAGCCACGACCCCGACGTGCCTGCTCGGCCGTCACGAGACCGATCGTAAGCGCATTGGCATCCCGGAGCGTTCCTTCCACACCACCCGCAGCCTTCAAGTCGTCCGGACTGCGGGCCAACGCGAAGAGAAGCGTGAGGAGGTCCAGTGCTGATGCCTTATGTGCGAAGAACACGGCCGCGATCCCGTGCGTGCGCAGTTGTTGCGAAAACGCGGTGGCGAAGGGCGTTTCGGGAGGGATCGCCACCCCCTCGATGGTGAGCGTACTGCCGTAGCGGAGTCTCACTGTCGCGCTGCGTTGCGACGTCAGCTCAACGAGGGACCGCAGGGCGGCTTTGTGGTCGTCGACGGCGTCTGGCGAGCGCCGGAGCATATCGACGCTGCGGCCAAGCAACACCGCGAACTTGTGTTCGAAGCGCATGGGTTGAGGTAACTTACGATCACCCGGCCGAGGCGGCAAACCACTTCGTCACATTTCGGCGTCCCCCTCGTCGGCCTCGCCGCGCATATCGGCAAGGGCCATGCGGGCAGCCTCCTGCACCTCCCGATCGCGATCCCGGACCAGGGCCTCGAGAAAACCGATCGCCTTGGGGCCTCCCATTTCCCGCAGCGCGTCGATGGCGGCCAGCCGGAGCGGCTTGGGCTTCCGCCCCAGGAACCAGCGGCCGGATTGGGCGATGTTGGTCAGCGTACGGAGGGCGTCCGTCGTGCCTATACGACCCAAGGCTCGTATGTACTCGCCTGCGACGAGCTGATCCTTCTCCTGCTCCAGCGCCGCCGTGAGGGGACGAACGAGGCCGCCGGCCTGCGGACCCTTTACGGCATTCAGAACCAGCGACCGCAGCCGTGCGTCTCCCTGGACAACGATGCGAGCGAGATGCTCCAGCGCCGCCGGGGTCGCCACCTTCGCCACGGCCACTGCGGCCGCCTGGCGCACCCGTCCGTCCTTGTGCTCTAGCCCCAGGGCGAGCTCCGGCACCACCTCACCGATGCCGAGCTCCCCAACGAGCCAAGCGGCGTTTCGGACCACATACCAGTCGGGGTGGCGCAACATGGAGACCATGAGGGAATAGCCCTCCTTCACACCTCGTAACGACGCGAACGCCTTCCGTCGCTCGTCCATCGTGGGCAGCGAGTTAATCTGATCGACGAGCACCTTGGTGCCATCCGGACCAGCGCGGCGTAGCACTCGTGAGGCAGCGTTTCCATACCGCGAGTCGTTCAACATCCGCGTGACGCGTTGCAGGATCCCACGGGTGAGCGATCGTCTCAGCTCGATGCCGTAGCAGCGACGCACGTGGTCGCTGCGAGCTCGGTCCTCCAAGGCGATCACAGCGGACAAGGCTTGAACTGCCTCTTCGAGCCGGTCTCCGTCAAATGCGTCCCGGATCTCGGCACCGACGTCATTCAATCGCTCCAGCACGTCATCCCCATGCGGTCCCCCCGCAAGCCGCCGCATAGCGACGCCCAGCCCGGTCATTGCCGGAGCGGCTGGAGACGTGGATCCCGTGCGCCCGTTCGCGGTCGCTTCGGGCTCATCGAGTCCGCCTAGCGAAACGAATACACCAGTACCACGCCATTCGTCAGCGACGTATTCGGCCAGCTCGGCAACGTGATTCTCGTCTGGCTCCGCAGCGAGCCGTTTCAAGAAGTTGAGTACCTCCGCCGGCGGAGCACCCTGCGAGAACGAAACCGTAGTCACGCGGTGTACTTCGAGGAGTGCAGTGAGGTCGGGTATCAGAGGCAGCGCGGGTGAAACCGCACTGCCTTCCACCACCAACTCACCGTCCCGCACGGCCACCGTGACGGATCCGAGCTTGGTGAGGGCAACGAGCGCCCGCAGCACGACTTTTCGTTGGGACACGTCAGGCGACGTACGGAACAGCTGGGCGGCGCGCGCCAGAGTCACCGCGAAATGATCAGGATTGATCATCGGAGAAGCGCGAAGTTACAGACCCCTCGAGGTCCCGGCAACGCTCGGCGAGCACGGTGGCGACGGCGTCGAACCGCACAGGCACTCCCGGGAAGCGGAGCGCTCGGCTGAGGCACGCCGCCGGGGGCATCTCGAGGCCGAGCGCCGCAAGGCGTGCCGCATCCAATATCAAGTCGCGACACGCCCCGTCGTAGACCACTCCGCCCTCTTCCAGAACGAGCGTGCGTTCGACGCTGTTTGCGACAAACTCGAGATCGTGCGAGACCGCGAGGACGGCGACACCACGCGCCGCCGCATCCTGGGCGACCCGGCAGACGACACCCCGTCCATCACGATCGAGCCCGAGTGTCGGTTCATCCAGAACGAGAACCTGCGATGCCTGCGCGAGGGCCGCCGCCAGAGCGACGAGTTTACGCTGCGGCGGCGGTAGATCGTAAGGATGTGCCGACGCCAGCGCCCCCAGACGGACCTCCTCCAGGGCGCTAGCGGCGAGCGCCCTGGCATCCGACTCATCAAGACCCCGCTGACGGGGTGCAAAAGCCACTTCATCCAACACGGTGCGCGCGAAAAGTTGCTGATCGGCGTGCTGAAACACATAGGCTACCCAGTTGGCCACTTCCTCGGGTGCCTTCCCCGCCGTGGCCTGCTCTCCAATCCATACCGTACCGCGAGTGGGATGGAGGATGGCGGCCAGGAGCTTCGTCAGCGTCGTTTTGCCGACACCGTTTCGCCCCAGGAGACCCACCGTCTCTCCCAGCCGGATGGTCAACGTCACCCCCCGCAGCACGGCGTGATCATGATAGGAGAACCAGACGTCTTCCAGCCGGATCGCGGTCACAGCGAGTAGCGGGCGACGGCGGCCTCAACGGTAAGGGGGAAGGGCCCGGGACAGCCAGCGCGGTGACCGAGCGTGGCGATTGTCGTGCTCAGGCCCGACCGCACGACGTGAGCCGTGGCCAACACATCGTCCGGTGCCCCATCCGCCACCAGATGGCCGCGTTCCATGACCACGATCCGATCGGTAACAGTGATGGCGCGATCGATGTCCGTACTGGCGAGAATCACGGTGCCCTGGTCCGCAAGTCGGGGTAACAGATCGTAAACGGCCCTCGCCCCCTCGGGGTCGAGCTCCTGGACCGGCTCGTCCAACAGACAGACGCTGGGTTCCATGGCAACCACCGCAGCCAGCATCACGCGCTGGAGCTCGCCGCCGGACAGCGACCGCGGATCCCGACCCGCCAGATGGTTGACGTCGAGGAGCGCGAGCGCTTGGACGACTGCCTGAGCAATGCGCCCACGTTCCCACCCCAGGTTGGCCGGACCGAAAGCCACCTCGTCCCACACGGTGAATGCCATTCCCGACAGCTGCGTCCATGGCGTCGGGAACAGCAACCCAATCCGCCCTGCCAATGCCGCGGTTCCCACCGGGCTCGCCGGGTCGCGCCCCAACGTGAGGACCTCCCCCTCCCGGTCGCCGCCCGTCGATCGAGGGGCCAGCCCTGCGATGGCTAGGAGCAGCGTGCTGCACCCCGCCCCGAGCTGTCCGGTCACGAGTGTCACCTCGCGGGGTCTGAACTCCGCACAGACGTCACTCAAGGCCGGTTCCAACCCGCCGGAGTAGCGGAAGGTCAGCCTGTCGAGAAGAACGCTCATTTCAGCACCTGTAGTAGCACCGCAACCAGCGTGCCCACGGCCATGACCCAGCGGGCGCTGCGATCAGCCATGGTGTCAACCGGGGGGTCCAGCGGGGTGCGGCGCACGGCCCGCCCCCCGCCCCGGGACTCGAGCGCCATCGCTCGATCGTCGACTTCAGCCAATGCACCCAACACCAGCGGGACCGTCAGGGGTACGATGGCGCCTATCCGGCGGAATAGGGAGCCCCGAACGCGAAGACCCCGACATCGCTGTGCTTCGAGGATCTGGCGTCCTCGATCGCGCAAGCGCGGAACCGCCTGAAGTGTCGCGGAGAGTAGGTACGCGAAGGCGAACGGCACGCGGCGGGCGACCAGGGCGTCCACCAGCCGAGCCGGATGGATCGTGACCAGGAGCATCAGGAAACCGAGCACCATGGTCCCGATGCGGCCACCGAAGGTGAGGGCACGAAGGGGTTCACCACCGAGCAGCCCGTGGATCAGCAGCAGGAAGCCCCAGAAGGGCGCAACGACCACCGCCGCTGGCAGGAGTATACGTGCCAAGCCCGCGGCGATGGCAAGCGTGACCAGCGCGGCTCCCAGTACGAGAGGCCCACCAGGCGCTGGCAGCACGAAGGCCAGGACCGCCACGCTCCCGACCAGGGTGAGATTGGTGAACGGATGCGCACGATGGAGAATCCCGTGGCCGGCCTGGTATTCGACGATCATGCCTCACCGATTGTGCGACGCGCGCCTGGGAATCGGGCCGCCATTCGCGCGGGGGCCGACACGAGGATGGTTCGCACCAGCAGGAGTGTGACCGTCTTGTCGAGGAGATCGGCGACCAGGCCGCCGAGGTAGACCGCCCAGCCTAACGTCAGCCCCATGCCACGCAACAGGGCGACGAAGACCGTGGCACCTCCTCCCGTCACTCCTCCAAAAACAAAGAACGATATGGGCCAGGACATCGACGCGGCGAGCAGTCCCAGCCCGAGTCCGGCAATCAGCGTCAGCCAAGGGCGTCGAAAGACGCCCACATGCGCGGCTAGACCTGCATAGGCCGCCACCGCGAGCTGGACGGGGAGGAACCACAGCCACGTGAAGTTGCCACTGACGACGGTGAAGACGAGCTGTGAGAAAAAGCCGGTGGCCAAGGCGGCCCAGGTTCCCACCAGGCAGGCGACCAGTACCGTCCCAACCGTGTCGAGAAAGAGCGGAAGATGCGTCACCGCGGCAATCTGGCCCAGCGCCAGATTGATCCCGACCGCGAGCGGAATCAGCGCGAGGAGATGCGGGGACATAGTGGCGTGTTCATGGTTAGATTTGTCATCACCTGTCGAGGCTCGATCCCAGCAGTCGACCTAAGATAGATCAAGGGAACCGCAACGAAATAGAACGGCAAGACAGCGAGACAAGATTGACAACCATGAGACTCCCAGCTCAGCGGACACTAGCGGTCGTTTGCCTTGCATTCAGCGTGGCGTGTACAGCGGCGGCCCAACACGCCGATGACCGCCCCTCCACTGCCGAAGACATTCGGGACCATCTGGCGTTCCTCGCAGCGGATGTCCTCGAAGGACGAGGGGTCGGCACCGCCGGGCTCGATTCCTCCGCCGCCTACATCGCGGGTCAGTTCGCGCGGATCGGGCTCGAACCCGCTGGCACCGAGGGCTTCTTCCAGTCCTTCGTGGTCGACGAAACCGCCACCGCGGCCGCGCACGCTGGCGTCGGAAACCTACCGGTCCAGAACGTAGTGGGTGTCCTGCCAGGGAGGGGCCGGCTCGCCGGGCAGGCCGTGGTGGTCGGCGCTCATTACGATCACCTCGGCTACGGGGGGTTTGGAAGCCTCGACCCGGATAGCACCGGCGTGGTGCACAACGGCGCCGACGACAACGCCTCGGGCACGGTCGCGCTCATCGAAACGGCCCGCCTCCTCGCTCAGCGAACCGCCACAGACGTGCGGACAGTCGTCTTCGTCGCCTTCACAGCCGAGGAGCTGGGCCTGATCGGCTCATCGCACTACGTGAAACACCCCGTCGTTCCGGGGGATTCCACTCTCGCCATGATCAACTTCGACATGGTGGGCAGGCTCCGGGATGGCAAGGTGCTAGCGATGGGGACCGGATCCGCCCTAGAGTTCCCAGCCCTCCTGGAAGACGTGAATGGTCTTCATGGTCTCACCGTCAATCTGGTCGGGGATCCATGGGGGAGGAGCGATCACATCTCGTTTTACGGCGACTCTATCCCCGTTGTCCACCTGTTCACCGATAACCATGAGGATTATCACCGCACCACCGACGACTGGCCGAAGATCAACGTAGAGGGAATCGGCCGCATCGTCGACTTCGCCGCCGACCTGGCGTGGACTCTGGCGCTGCGGGAGGCACCCCTGACCTACGTCGATGTCGGCCCACCTCCGCGGGTGGCGGGCGGGGGGTATGGGGCGTACCTGGGCACCATACCCGACATGAGCGAGTCACCCGGCGGCGTCCGCCTCACGGGTGTCCGCACCGGGAGTCCAGCGGAGGCAGCTGGCCTCCGAAAGGGCGACATCCTGATCCAACTTGGCGACCACGCAGTCGGCAACCTCTACGACATGACCAACGCCCTCCGGGCGCACAAGCCGGGGGATGGCGTGGCCATCGTCGTGCTCCGGGACGGGGAACGGTTCGAGACGTTCGCTACGCTGGGAAGGCGCGGTGGTTGAGCCCGTCTTGAACGCCGACGCTGTCGTCAGGGCCCTCCACGCCGCGTTCTGCCGAGGGGCGTCCCGTCAACAACTGCTACAGCTCGCTGCCAGTCGCATACGGGAAGCCGGCCCCCCTCATACGGGTGTCTATCTCTATATGCTGCACGCGGACGAACTGGTCCTCGAAGCCTTTGACGGACACCCTTCCGATCTGACCCGGATCCCCGTCGGGACCGGTGTGTGCGGACGCGCCGCGGCCGAGGGACGCGACATCAATGTTCCAGACGTCTCGCAAGCGGAAGGCTATCTCGCGTGCAGCGTCGACACCCGTTCCGAGCTGGTGGTTCTCATCCGGCGCCATGCCGAGATTTTGGGTGAGATCGACATCGACAGCGACCTCCCCAATGGTTTCTCCATGGTGGAAGAAGAGGCTGTCAGACAGGTGGCCGACGGGCTGGCGACACTCCTCTGATCATTAGCCGCCACGGGTGTCCAACCCCACCGAAGAGACGGTCACGGTCCGGGGCGTCGAGATCTTCACACGCACGGTGGGCACCGGCCCGGACGTCGTCGTACTCCACGGCGGGCCCGGAGCCCATCATGACTATCTCCTTCCGCAATACGACGCCCTCGCGGAGGGGCGGCGGCTGCGCTACTACGACCAGCGGGGTGGTGGTCGATCGGCCGCTCCTCGCCGCCGCGTTCCCGTTGGCTGGCGTGAGCACGTCGGCGACCTCCATGCGCTCCTGGACTATTGGGATCTCTCCCCGGCGACCTTGCTGGGACATTCGTGGGGCGGCCTCTTGGCCTTGCTCTACGCGATCAATCATCGGCACCGGGTTGGCCGGCTCGCACTCGTTTCGCCAGCCCCAGCCAGCGCGGCTGAACGCCGCACCTTCGAGCGCCGCTTCGCGCAGCGGATGCGGCACCCCACGATCCAGACGCGCCGGACACGACTGCGGCAGTCTGATCTCCGAGAACGAGATCCTGCCACGTACGATCGGCGGATGTTCGAGCTCTCGGTGGCGGGCTACTTCGCCGACGTTGATCAGGCCCGGGATCTCACGCCCTTTCGTGTGACGAAGCGCACACAGCGAGCCGTTTGGGCTAGCCTGGGTGAATACGATCTGTCCGACGATTTGCGAGAGCTCGTCGTACCGACGCTGGTCGGGCATGGTGTGCACGATCCGATCCCGCTATCGGCGGCCCGTCGGATCGCCGGTCTCATGGATGCCCGTTTCGTGACCTTCGAGCATTCCGGGCACGCGCCCCACGTCGAGGAACGCCGACGATTCATGGAAGTGCTCGACGGGTTTCTTCCGCCCCTATCATGAGCCGTTCGACCCCGTTCGACCTCACGTTTGCCGAGCTGGCCACGGCGCGCTTTCCGGTGATTCGAGATGAAGCCGCGACGTCGCAAGCGGACCTCAGCGACCGGGCACGGTTCGCCAGGCTCCCATCAGTGCAACGAATTCTCGCCGACCTGGCCGACCCCGGCACCGTCGATGAGCGACCCGACGCCGCCGACGAGTACCTCACCAGCCTGTTCGTCGCATACCGCTTCTGGGAAGCGGGCCAGCATGTGATCGCGGTCGAACGTAGAGATTTGGAGCCACCACTGGACCCGACGCGAGTGCCGGCGCTTCCCCGAATCCCTCGCGGTGCCTGTTATCTGCAGCTCCCCGAGCACTGGATCTGGGCCCAGATCGATCCCGCAGCCCCTCACGAGCCGGTGGATGGCGTGTTCGTGACGCGATCCGAAGCACCTGGCGAGGTCACGGTCCTCGCGGTGCTCGGACTCCGGCCGGAGCGCGGAGGGTACAGCCAACTCGCCGTGCGGGTAACGCCCGCCCAGTTCGAGGTCGTCCCTCGAGAAGTCCGCTCGCCGCCGTTCGAGCCCGTGGTGGCGGGCGGCCGGGAAGCAGGTCTCAAGTCACTCGTCTCTGTGGCTGAGCTCCTGTTGCTGGTGCAACTCGCGCTCGCTCGAGCGGGCGAGTAGGTTGACACCAGGACGTATGGACAAGAAAGACGTCGCCAGCACGCTCGATGAGATCGCGGCCTACCTAGAACTGAAGGGTGAAGATCAGTTCCGCGTACGGGCATATCAAACGGCGGCGCGCGCCATCGCTGCCTTTCAGGGAGACCTCGAAGAAGCTCTCACCAATGGCGAGCTCGCCGAACTCAAGGGAATCGGGCGGACAACCCTCGACATCGTCGCCAACGTCTTGACCACCGGTACCTGTCCCTTGCTGGAGCGCCTGCGAGACGAGGTCCCGCATGGGCTGGTGGAGATGCTGCGCATCCCAGGATTGGGGGTCACGAAAGTTCGGCAGATCTACGACACCCTTGGCGTCGATTCTCTAGGAGAGCTGGAGGAGGCAGCCAGGGAGGGCCGTCTCGCGAACCTGCCGCGATTCGGCCCACGCACCGCGCTGCGGATTCTGAAGGGGATCCAGTTCGTCCGACAGGTGAGTGAGTTTCGCCTTCTCCACCATGCCCGTCAGGAGGCTCGTGCCCTCGCTCGCGTACTGGCGGAGATACCCGGCGTGCGCCGTGCTGAGATCGCCGGGAGCGTTCGGAGATGGTGCGAGATCATTCGAGATCTCGACTTCGTGGTGGAGCTGGAGGCCCCTCCCGGCAAGCTCGTCGACCGTTTGGGCACGGTGCCCGGCGTCCGGGAATTCGTCAGCAGGACGGACCGCACGCTCACGTTGCGATTTGCCGGCGGCACGGTAGCCGACATCTACTGGGCGCAAGTCGGAGAGCTCGGATTCCAGCTGCTCAGGGCAACCGGGGCGCAAGCGCACCTGGCAGTCCTGAAGCGGCGGGCCGCGACCCTGGGGCTCGAATGGACGGATACCGGTCTCCTGCGTGACGGCACCGTCCTCGCCATCCCCGAGGAAACAGACGTCTATCGAGCTCTGGATTTGCCCTACATTCCACCGGAGCTGAGGGAGGGCACGGACGAAGTCGATGCGGCAATCACCGGCCGCCTCCCGACACTCATCCAGCGTGAGGACCTCCAGGGGTTTCTCCACTGTCACTCGGATTACTCGGATGGTGGAAGCACCGTCCCCGAATGGGCTGCAGCGTGTCGCGCGGCCGGATACACCTACATGGGCGTCACCGACCACAGTCAGGCCGCGGCCTATGCCGGCGGCCTCGCCGCCGAGGAGATCGCCGACCAGCATGCCGAGATCGACGCAGCCAACCGCGCCCACGCCGACTTTCGCGTCCTGAAGGGCGTCGAAGCGGACATTTTGGGGGATGGCACGCTCGATTACACAACCGCCGTCCGAGCCACCTTCGACTTCATTATCGCGTCCGTGCACACGCGATACGGAATGAACGAAGGGGAAATGACCGACCGGATTCTCTCCGCCATGGACGACCCTTCCATGGCGATCCTGGGACACCCAACGGGAAGGTTGCTCCTGTCGCGCGATCCCTACCCCATCGATCTCGATGCGGTGTTCGAGAAGGCCGCCTCGTGCGGGATCGCGCTGGAGATCAATGCCGATCCCCAACGCCTGGATCTCGACTGGCGTACCGTTCGTCGCGCTACCGACAAGGGCGTGACCATTTCGATCGGCGCCGACGCCCACAGTATCGCGGGAATGGAAAACATGGACCTGGGAATCGGGATCGCCCGCAAGGGATGGCTCACCCGCGAGCGTGTGCTCAACGCCTGGCCCCTCGAGGACTTCCTCGACTACGTCGACCGGAGGAGATCGGCCAGATGACCAAGCGGGCGCAACGCCGTTCGCCGACGTCGAAACGCACTGCCCGACCCAGCGGCCGCGGGAGCGCCAAGCAGCGGATCGGGCCCATCATCGACAACCTCAAGAAACAGTACCCGAACGCGAAGTGCGCCCTGCACCACCGCAATCCCCTCGAACTCCTCATCGCCACGATTCTCAGCGCACAATGCACGGATACGCGCGTCAACATAGTGACCAAGGATCTCTTCACGAGGTACCGGACCGCGGAAGACTACGCGAACGCTGATCCGGAGGAGTTCGCGCTGGAGATCAAATCAACGGGTTTCTTTCGCAACAAGACGAAGTCGATCCTTGGCATGGCCCGAGCCTTGGTGGACAACCACGACGGAATGGTCCCGGCCTCGATGGATGAGCTGGTGGAGATGCCAGGCGTGGGACGAAAGACCGCCAATGTCGTTCTCGGTAATGCGTTCGATGCCAACGAAGGGGTGGTGGTGGATACCCACGTGAAGCGTATCGCCAACCGGCTCCAGCTCACGAACCACGCTGACCCCGAGAAGATCGAGCGAGATCTCGTGAGACTCGTTCCCCAACCAGAATGGACTCTGTTTTCCCACCTCCTGATCTTTCACGGTCGGCAAATCTGTCTTGCGCGGAAACCGAAATGCGAGATCTGTCCGGTGAACACTCTGTGTCCGACATCCTCCGCGTGAGCGCTCGGCAAGCCAGCGTCCCATGAAGATCGACTTCGCCGTCGCCTGTGACTACGCCGTCGTCGACCAGTACGGCAAGCTCTCCGTCATGGGCATCTTCCAGCACATCTGGGTGACACAGTTCCCCGCCGTCCATCGGCGACTGTACCTCGTCATTCGCCTGAAGGGCACCCGCACCGAGGTAGGCGAACACCCGGTGCGCATTCGCCTTCGAGACGAGGAGGGGCAGGACGTCTTGAGCGGCCACGGTAAGGTGAGCTTCTCCGAGCCTCCGGCGGGAGTACTGGAAATCGAGGCTGGAGCGGTGCTCGTGTTCGACATCCCGTTCGAACGCGCTGGACGATACCACTTTGAAATCACCGTAGACCAGGACGTACAGACCGAAGTCCCCATCACCGTGACGCAACGTTCTAGTTCACACGAGCCTGAAGTCGCCTGATGGCTGACGTGACGGGAGGGTAGTCGGGCATCTTTTCCGATGCCAGCGTGAGTTCTGCGAGGGCTGCGAGCAGATCGCCGCGCCGTTCGTAGATGCGGCCGAGGTTGACATGAGGAAAATGGGGTGCTTCATAACGCGGAGCGTCGATGGCCCGATGGAACCATGAGATGGCCTCGTCCTCCCGACCCAACTGCACCAGGTACGCGCCGATATCGTTGTACGGATTGCCAAGTGTAGGGTCCACGGCGATGGCGCGCCTGCACTCGAGAATCGCTTCGTCGTAGCGGCGCTGCACACCGTAGACCCACCCCAGGAAGGTGTGAGCCTCCGCTGTCGGCGACTCGGCGATGGACGCCTGGTACAGACCGATGGCATCATCGAGGTCCCCGACGCGTTGGCACTCATACGCGTGCTCGAATAGCTTGAGCGCCCGCTCTCGGTCACCCATACTTCTCGGAGACTATAGCTTCCGTTCACTCCCAGTGGCAACGTCCCCATTCATCCGGTGGTTCCTACTAGCGGCCGCCCTCGTCCTCTTCGGCCTGAGCTTCGACCTCGGCGGCTACCCCCTGCTGGATCCCGACGAGGGGCGAAATGCGGAGGTAGCTCGGGAGATGGCTGTGACGAACGATTATGTGCTGCCACGTCTGAACGGGCTGCCCTACCTCGACAAACCGGTCCTGTATTTCGCCGCAGCGGCCCTTTCCATGGAGCTCTTCGGCCCGAACATTGTCGCTGCCCGTTTGACGTCTCTCGTCTTCACCGTATGCACTCTGATTCTCATTTGCTGGTTCGGTTCCAGACGCTTCGGTCGTGAGGCAGGCCTCGTCGCCGCCGTCGCCACCGCGACAGCCCCCCTCACCCTGGCCTACGCCCGTACGGTGATCTTCGACAGTGCACTCACGTTTTTCGTTGTCCTCGCGCTGGTGGCATTCTACGAATCGATCGAGCGGGCGACGCCACGACCGACCGGCGCGACAGGCGATGATTCGGCGAAGCGACTGTCCTGGGAAGGCACCGGAGGGGTCACGGACGGTCCGGTCTTTCCCCTTTCGAGCAACGGGCTGCGAGGGAGTGGCGAGTGGTGGCGGCTGTTGGCGTGGGGGGCACTCGCCTTCGGCGTGCTCACCAAAGGCCCAGTCGCCCTCGCGCTGCCGCTCATGGTCGTCGTGCCCTATGCCGCAGTGCGGCGGGCGTGGCGGGGACTCGCCGATCTGGTGTCCGTCCTGCTCTTCATCGCGCTGCTCGGCCCCTGGCTCCTCGCCGTGTCACGCGAGATACCCGAGTTCTTGGAATATGCCCTCGTCACGGAGACTGCCCTTCGAATCGCCACCGACGAACTGCACCGCACTGAGCCCTTCTGGTACTTCTTCGCCATCCTCCCCGCCGCGGCGCTGCCCTGGAGTGTCGTCGTACTCGGTGGCTGGCGTGAGCTCAAGTCCCTGGGCCGCGGGAAGCTCCGTGGGTCGCAACTGCTCTTTCTCATTCTCTGGATTGTCGTTCCGCTTGCATTCTTCACCCTCTCGCAATCCAAGCGGCCGCAATATGTGCTGCCGCTCGTGCCCGCCATCGCCCTGTTTGTGGGGGTGCTCTGGACTGCGCGGCCCGACCGGCTGCCCGGTGTTCGTGCCGCCGCGATGTTCCTCGGAGTCCTTGGGATCACCCTGCTCCTCGGGCGCGGTCGCATCTCAGACATCGTCGCGGCAACCCCGCTCATTGCCGCCACGATTCCTGGAACGGCGATCGGCTTGGGCATCGCGTGTCTCGTAGCAACTGTCGGCACTTGGTTCGGTGCCGAGCGTGCCGGCCTCGCGTTGGCTAGCTTGTGCGTCCCGATGGCAGCGATTCCCCTGGTGAGCCGCTCCCTCATGGATGAGGTTGGGCGGGAGCGGTCCGCGCGGGACTTGGCGGTTGCCATCGAGCAAGTCATCACGCCCGAGACCGAGGTCGTCGGGATCCACGCCTTTCCTCTCTCTCTTCCGTTCTACTTGCGGCGAACGCTCACCCTCGCGCCATCGGACGGGCACGAACTGACTAGTAACTACCTGGCACGGCACCTGAATCGGTGGAGACGCGTTCGAGGGACCACCCTACGGCCCCCCACGTGGTGGCGTGACGCCCTCCGGCTGTGCCAGCGTCCCCGCGTCTTCGTCGTGCAGAGCGAGGATGCGGCATCGCGGGCCCTCCTCGAGACGGCCCTCCCTCCCCTGATCGACACCGGACGGTACGCGGGGTACGGACCCTGTGGCCCCGCCAGCCTGGCCGGCCGAACGGGGCTCGATCTCCAGGCGGGACTGGCCCGTCAGCCACCGGCGATTCAGCTGAAACGGCCAACCGTGAATCGCGGCTGCCCGGCTGGGAGCGTGGGAGGTGGTGCGTGCGAGGGAAGCGGCCGACGAGGGCGATAATCGTGTGCGGCATCTTTGGGGCGGTACGGTTCGGCAACATGCCTGTGCGGGAAGGTCATCTACTCGATGGCATGGGCGATCTCCTCCGTCATCGTGGTCCGGACGGGGCCGGCGTGCTGCGAAGCGACCAGGCCGTCCTGGGGGCCCGCCGACTCCGTGTGCGGGATCCACGAACCCTCGGAGATCAACCGTTCAGAGACCCAGCCGGCCGTTTTTGGGTCGCCTGCAACGGCGAGATCTACAACGCCGACCGACTACGTGACCGCTACCGGGAGTTCCCGTTTCGATCACGGTCGGACGTCGAACCCATCGTTCCGCTCGTGCTCCATCACGGCGTACCTGGAATCGCGCAGCTCGATGGCATGTTTGCGCTGGTCGTCTGGGACGTGTGCCAACAACGGCTGATCCTCGCCCGAGACAGGGCTGGTGAGAAACCTCTGTTCTACGGCCGCCTCCAGGACGAGATCTGGTTTGCCTCTGAGATCCAAGCCCTGCTGGGACATCCGGGCATCTCTCAGGCGCTGGACCCCGAAGCCCTCGATGACCTTCTGACTGTCGGGTACATCCTCGAGCCGAAGACCATGTTTGCGGGGATCAAGAAGGTTCCGGCCGGCACCGTGCTGGTGATGGCGGCGGAGGGGGACGAGGTCGAGCGGTACTGGCCGCCACCGCCGGTTGAAGATCTCGCGTGCTCGGAGCCCGCCGCGACGCGCAGGCTGGATAGCCTCCTCCAGCACGCCGTGGCGAAGCAACTCGTCGCCGACGTTCCGGTCGGCATCTTTACCAGCGGCGGTGTCGACTCCTCTCTACTCGCGGCCATGGCCGCCGAGGCACTCGGACCGCAACCGCTGCGTCTGTTCTCGGTCGGCTTTCGAGCCCCGTCGTACGACGAAACAGCGCCCGCAGCCCGGGTGGCCAGGTACCTGGGCCTCAGTCATGTCGTCGTGCAAGCAGGGCCGCACGAGCTTCGGGAGGCCCTGGCTACGCTCATCGACACCATCGCGGAGCCCATCGCCGACCCTGCCGTGCTCCCGACCTACTTGCTGGCCCGGCGGGCGCGCGATGAGGTCACCGTCGTGCTGAGCGGGGAAGGCGCCGACGAGCTGTTTGGGGGATATCCCACCTACCTCGGGCACCGGCTCGCGAACGCTTTTGCGACGCTCCCACTCCCCGTGCGAGCGGCCATCCGTGGGCTCGCCGACGCTATGCCCGTTTCCCAGCGCAAGGTCTCAACCGGATTCCTGTTGAAGCGTTTCGTGTCCGCCGCCGAGCGTGACTGGTTCGATCGTCACATCCACTGGTTCGGAACCGGGATGCCTGATTCCGCCCGACGAGAACGCTGGGTGAGCAGCCACCGCCCACTGGTGGCGGCCAGATCGGGAGACTTGCTTTCGGACGTCATGCTGCTGGATTACCGGACGTACCTGAGGGATGGACTGCTCGTAAAGCTGGATCGAGCGGCGATGCTGGCGTCATTGGAAACCCGGGCGCCGTATCTCGACAGGGACGTCACGCGGTTTGCGTTGGGCCTGCACTCCCGCCTCAAGGTTCGTGGATGGACGACCAAGTGGATTCTCAAGGAGGTCGCTCGGCGGTGGCTCCCCACAGCGGTCGTCAAGCGGCGAAAGCGAGGGCTCAGCGTGCCGGTCGCGGCCTGGCTCAACGGTGAGCTCCGGAGCGAGGTCGACCGCCTGCTCGATCCCCGACGGATGGCCTGCCGGGGGGTGTTGCAGCCGCGGCTCGTTCAGCAGCTTCTTGCTGAGCACCGCAGCGGTCGCGCCGATCACGCGCGGGCGCTGTGGCCACTCGTCGTCTTCGAACTCTGGCACGAACGGTGGCTAGGAGGTTGACACGATGACACGGGACGAAGCCCTGGCCCTCATGCACGAATACACCGAGTCGGATGCATTGCGAAAGCACATGTATGCGGTGGAAGCCGCAATGCGTGCCTATGCGAAACAGTACGGGGAAGACCAGGACGAATGGGGAATCGTGGGCCTGCTGCACGACTTCGACTACGAACGGCATCCCAATGATGATCATCATCCGACCGAGGGCCACCCGTCATTTGGAGTAGGCCTTCTGAGGGAGCGGGAGCTTCCCGAGCCCATGTGCCAGGCGATCCTCGGTCATGCCAGTTACACCGGTGTCGAGAGAGAATCCCTCATGGCGAGAGCGCTCTTCGCGGTCGACGAGCTCTGTGGGTTTCTCGTCGCGTGCGCCCTGGTTCGGCCCTCCAGGAGCCTCAGAGATCTCGAGGTGAAGAGCGTCAAGAAGAAACTCAAGGACAAGGCGTTCGCCCGTGGGGTCAACAGGGAGGAAGTCAAGCAGGGTGCCTCGGAACTGGATGTGCCTCTCGACGATCACGTGCGATTCGTCATCGAGTCGCTACGACCGGTAGAAGAGACCTTGGGCCTCGGGTCACCGTGAAGCACGCCGTTGTCCCAGCGGGTGAGCAGCGACGGACTCGGGTCCATCGGGCTCTCGACCGCGCCTGCGGCGGGCGGGCGATACCCGGAAACCGCGTGACTTACCTGACGGACGGACCCGAGACGTTCGACACGATGCTCGGGTTGATCGACGCGGCAGCGCAGTGGATCCATTTCGAGAACTACATCATTCGAAGCGACGCCACCGGCGAGCGCTTCGCGGAGCATCTCGCCTCGGCGGCGGGCCGCGGCGTCCAGGTGCACGTGCTATATGACCACCTCGGGAGTCGCGGCACCAAACGGTCGTATTGGAAACGTCTCACCAAAGCGGGGGTGTATGTTCGCGCCTTCAACCGACTCAACCCCTTTCGGCCGCTGAGGTCGGTGAGGCGCAACCATCGAAAGTACGTTGGTATCGACGGCGGGCGCGCCGTCGTGGGCGGCCTCTGCATCGGAGACGAGTGGTCGGGACCTCCCTACGTGCAGAGCCCGCCGTGGCGGGACACGGCCGTCCTGCTGGTGGGGCCGACGGTCCCCCTTCTCGATGCGACGTTTCTCAGGAACTGGGAAGAGAGTGGGGCATCGCCCCCCAACCTCGAGCCCCCGGAAGTGCCAGGAGCCCCAGGGAGCGCAGCGGTGCGAGTCATCGATGGAATACCCGGCAGGCTCAGGCTGTTCAGGGCAATACAGTTCCTCGTCGCCAGCGCCGCCGACCGGCTGTGGATCACCGACGCCTATCTCGTAGCGCCCAGCCCCATCTACGCGGGCCTGATCGCCGCGGCTCGTGACGGCGTGGACGTACGATTACTAGTTCCGGGCCGCACCGATATCCCCGCCGTGCGTGCGCTGACGCGAGTGGGATACCGTGAGCTCCTGGAGGCGGGGGTGCGCATCTGGGAGTGGCACGGGCCCATGCTTCACGCCAAGACGGTCATTGCCGATGAGCTGTGGTTCAAGGTGGGCTCCAGCAACCTCAATCCGTCGAGTCTCCTCAGCAACCACGAGTTGGACGTCCTCATCGAGGATACGGTCCTACCGACGAGCGCCGCGCAACAGTTCCGACGAGACCTCAACGACTCCGTGGAGATCGTCCTGCGCGGGCGGCGTGGGCCGGAGCGTCTGGCGGCGAGGCTCCCACCCGCAGTCGTGCCGGTAGCCGTGCCACCCGCGCGTGGGCGCAGGCCTACGACGCGTCGAGAGCTCCAGCACCGAGCCGTCATGACGCTGAGTCAGGTGGCCAGGGGCGCCCGTCGGTCGATCGCGGGGGCGTTGCTCTTCGTATCCCTGGGAGCCGGGGTGCTCTTCGTCGCCCTGCCCCGCATGATGGCGTATGCACTAGCGGCGGCGTCCTTCGGACTCGCCGCGCTGGCCGCCTGGGAGTTCCTCCGGCGCCGTGCCTACCGGGAAGAGTAGCTCAACGTTCCCGTCTCCTCGTGCGTAAGCGTGACAGGGAGGATGAGGAGCTCGCCGCCCTCGCATCGGCAGGAGACCGCGAAGCGTTCGGGGAGCTGGTCAGGCGCTACACCGGACAGGCTCGGCGACTGGCCAGGACCATCCTGCGGAATGCCGCGGACGCGGACGACGCGGCCCAGGACGCGTTCCTGGCGGCCCTGCGGCATCTCCCGCGATACGATCCGAACCGGCCCTTTGGGCCCTGGCTCATGCGGATCGTCGCGAACGCCGCCGCTGATAGACGAAGACGCGAGCGGGTGCGCCAGGCCCACCCGCTGTCACCCCGTCTCCCATCTCGGGAGCCTGCCCCGTCCACGAGGGCCGACGACAGCGCGTTCTGGGAGGCTCTGGAGGAAGCGCTGGCGCAGCTTCCCGAGCGGCAACGAGTCGCGGTAGTCCTGTTCGATGTCGAGGGATACTCCCATCGGGAGATCGCTGACGTACTCAACATCCCGGTGGGGACAGTTCGGTCCGACGTTTTTCACGGCCGCCGGGGACTCCGGCAGGCGTTGGCGCCGTGGAAGGATTGGATGGAGGAAACGACATGAGCGAACGCTCTGTTTTTGATCACCGACCTGATCCCGAGCTGGGGCGCGTCTTGCGAGCTCTCCTCTCCTCGAACGACGATGACATCTTCGCCGCGCGCATCCTCGCCTCGGCGCACCGGAGCCAGGGTGAGATTCAGTGGTGGGAGGTACTCACCGCTTGGGCCCGACCCGGACTCATCGCGGCCGGGATCCTGGCAGCCGCTGCGACCGTGTGGTCGCTCAGGGCCTTGCCGGAGGGCAACAGCGGTGTTCAGCTGGGCGATCCGCTATCTGCCGCGGGCGAGCGAGCAGCGGTTCCAGCGTATCTCGTCTCGCCCGAGACGTGGGACATCGACGCCGTGATGGCGGCGTTCACAGAGAACGAATAGCGAATCAGTCGAAGGCAAGGATAGGGACGATGCTGAATCGATCGAAGCTCTTGGCCGCTGGACTGCTGGTTGGCACGTTCATTACCGGTGCCGCTGTGGGGGGAGCATTATCCGCAGCTTGGGGCGACGGCGACCGTGGCACGCCAAGAGAGCCAGCCAGACACCATGGCTATGCCGAACGACTACAGGCTGAGCTGGCGTTGTCAACCGAGCAGCGTGATTCGGTAGCTGCGATTCTCACGCGACGCGAGGAACAGATGCACGCCATCTGGCAGGGAGTCCGGCCGCGATTCGACTCGCTGCGTACCGCCATTCGAGGAGAAATCATGGCGTTGCTGAACGACGAGCAGCAAGGGAAATACCAAGCGCTCATTGAGCGGAGCGACAGTCTCCGGGCGCTGCGGAGGAACGGAGGACGACGACATGGGAGGTAGACGGGTTTTCGCATCCCTTTGCTGGGCGATCGCTATTATGTCGATCACTACACCAATGCGTGCACAGGTTCGCACCGTGACGCTGGATGAAGCAGTCGCTCTGGCCCTTCAGGCAAACCCCACTGTGGTTCAGGCGAGGGGGCAGCTGAATGTCGCCGCCGCCTCACGGCGAGAGGCAATCGGAAATTGGCTACCCACCATCAACGGTAACTCGGGGTGGAGCAGGAATTCGTCCAGCCGCTTCGACCAGGCAACGCAGCGAACGGTGGCCGGCGCTGCGACTTCATACTCGGCGGGATTCAACGCATCGCTGCAGCTTTTTGACGGCTTCAGCCGTATCGCGGAAGGACGAGTAGCAGCCGCTGACGTCGCTAGCGCCGACGCCGCGCTCATCAACCAACAATTCCAAGTCACGCTCCAGACGAAGCAGGTGTTTTTCACCGCTTTGGCGGCTGACGAGCTGGTTCAAGTATCCGAGACGAGGATCCAGCGAGCCGATGAACAGATGAAGATCGCGAAGGACAAGCTCGCCGCTGGCACCGCCACTCGTTCCGACACTCTCCGGGCCCGCGTCGAGTTGGGAAATGCACAGCTCCAGCTCCTGAACGCCCAGACGCAGCGAGCAACGGCCGAGGCGGACCTGGCGCGCCTCATGGGTGTGGATGGTGGCATACGGGCTGCCGAGGAACCTGCCCTCTTCGCACCCATCGACTTGGACACCGCCCGATTGCGCGAGGCGGCGTTGGCGAATTCTCCGCTCATCGGTCGCGCGCTGGCCGACGCCAATGCCGCCGACGCGCAGATCACCGCGACCCGCGCCCAGTATTTCCCCACGGTGACTGCATCGTACTCCAACTCGTGGGCCGGGGCCCAGCTGGATCAGCTCAACAACACATGGTCGATGCGATTGAGCCTCCAGTGGCCATTGTTCAACGGATTCACTCGCGAGTCGAACTACGCGCGTGCCGCTGCCAATCAGGACGCCGCTCGCGCCCAGGCCGACGACGCACGCCGACAGGTCAATGCTGATCTCACCCAGTATCTGGCAGCGTTGGCATCGTCCAGCGCCCGCGTAGAGATCGCCGAAGCCAGCCGCGCAGCGGCGGACGAGGATCTCCGCGTTCTGCGTGAGCGATATCGTCTTGGCGCAGCAACGATACTCGATGTCCTCACGTCGCAGGTGAGCCTGGACCAGACAGAGGTGGACATGGTACAAGCACGGCTCGATTTTTTGGTCGCCAAGGCGCAGATCGAAGCGCTGATCGGGAGGGAGCTATGACGAGTGCGATCTATCCAATGGATTTTCGTACGGGAGATATCCCCACTCCCGACATCATCATTTTGACACACCGACTCACGCGAGACTACGAGCTGGGCGCTGAGGTCGTGCATGCGCTCCGGGATGTCCACCTCCAGATCCGTCAGAACGAATTCGTCGCCATCATGGGACCCTCGGGCTCAGGCAAATCCACCTTGATGAACCTGCTGGGGTGTCTGGACACGCCGACCTCCGGCGAATACTGGCTGAACGCACAGAAGGTGAGCGAGCTCGACGACGACGAACTGGCACGCATCCGGAACAAGGAAATCGGGTTTGTCTTTCAGACCTTCAACCTGCTGCCCAGGGCGACGGCGTTGCACAACGTCGAGCTGCCACTGATCTACGCCGGCCTGTCCGCCAAGGACCGCCGAGAGCGAGCCAGGGAGGCACTGGACAGCGTCGGTCTGGGAGACCGTATGCAGCACAAGCCCAACGAGCTCTCAGGCGGCCAGCGCCAACGAGTCGCCATCGCACGAGCGCTCGCGAACAGGCCGAGCATTCTGCTGGCCGACGAGCCGACGGGCAACCTCGACAGCGCAACGAGTAACGAGATCATGGAGGTCTTCGAGCGCCTCCATGCAGCGGGACATACCATCATCGTCATCACCCACGAGCGCGACATCGCGGCCCACTCTCACCGGCAGATCCATCTGTTGGACGGCCGCGTCGAGAGCGACATCCCGACAGCGAGTGTGCAATGAGTACCAAGCGACTCTTACGCTTTTTCATTCCAACAGCGATCCTCGTGACCGCTGTGGGCTGCGACGAACCACCCCCACCGCCCATGTACCAGGCGGTTGCGGTCTCCACCCGCAACATCGTGGTCTCCGTGAGCGCCGCGGGCACCGTTGAGCCCGTTAGCACGGTCGACGTGAAGTCCAAGGCGTCTGGCGAGATCTTCGAGACCCAGGTGGAAACTGGTGATCAAGTGAATGTTGGTGACCTCCTGGTGCGGGTTGACCCGCGGGTTCCCCGCAACGCGCTTCTCGAGGCGGAGGCCGATCTCGAAGTGGCGAAAGCCCAGCTGACGAACGCCGAATCGCAGCTGCGACGGGCGGTCGAGCTCTACAAGACGCAGTCCATCACCGAACAGGAGTTCGAAACGGCGAACCTACAACAAGCGACCGCGAAGGCCCAGCTGGTCCGCGCCGAGCGATCCCTCGAAGACGCTCGCATCTCCTTTGAAGACACCGAAGTGCGAGCGCCCATCAAGGGCGTGATCATCGAGAAGAACGTCGAACTCGGGACCGTGATTTCCTCCGCAACCAGGGAAGTTGGTGGCGGCACGGTGCTGTTGCAGATGGCCAACCTCGATACCGTGCAGGTCCGGACCTTGGTCGATGAGACGGATATCGGCAAGGTCCGTCCCGGTCTGGACGTCACCATCACCGTCGATGCGTATCCCAACCAGCCGTTCCGGGGCAGTGTGCTGAAGATCGAGCCTCAGGCAACCGTCGAGCAAAACGTCACCATGTTTCCGGTGTTGATCCGAATCGGAAACCCCCGTGGTTTGCTCCGGCCCGGCATGAATGCAGAGGTGGAGATTCATATCGGCTCCCGCGAAGGCGTGCTGGCGATCCCCAATGCCGCCCTGCGCACCGAGCAGGACATGTCGGCAGGCGGGGAGGTGCTCGGCCTCGATGGAGAGACGATCCGCCAGCAGTTGGCCTCCGCGCGACAGGCGCGCGACAGCGCAGACGGACGCGCCACCATGGCAGGGGCTGCGGCAGCTGAGCCTGGACGCGAGACCGTGAGCTTGCCCGGTGGCCGCATGCTCGAGCTGCCCGAGGGCGTCACGGCCGAGCAGGTACAATCGGTCTTCCGGAAGATGCGCTCTGGTGGGGGCCCCCAATCCCTGTCCGGCGACGAGCGGGAGATCATGACGAAGGTCCGGGCAGCGATGGGCCGCGCCAGACCGGCGCGGCAGACACAGGGTGGCAGCGACTACCTCTTCGGCGGGAACTACGTCGTCTTCGTCGTGCGGGATGGCGACCCTCAGGCGGTGCCCATACGCACCGGGCTCACCGACCTGGACTATTCCGAGGTCGTCTCGGGTCTCACGGAAGCGGACACGGTGCTCATTCTGCCCAGCGCCAGCCTGGTCGCGAGCCAACGAGAGTGGCAGGATCGCATTGCCCGGGTGCGCGGCGGCGGTCTGCCGGGCGTCCAGCGACAAACGTCGTCACGCTCGAACTCCCAGGGAGGAGGCCGCTGATGCTGATCGGCGAAATTATCCAGGTCGCCATCGGCGCGATCCGCGCCAACAAGCTCCGATCGTTCCTCACGGCGTTGGGCATCGTGATCGGCGTGGGTGCCGTGATCACCATGGTTTCGTTGGGAGACGGTGCGCGCAAGGCCGTGCAGGAACAGATCGAGTCTCTGGGAACCAATCTGCTTACCGTCTATCCCGGACAGGGCTTCCGGCACCGCGTCGCGGGGGCGGACAGGGCAGTCATCACGTCGGATGATGCCGCAGCCCTCGAGGCGGATGGTCGTGGCTTCGCCTCCATCATCCCCGAGTTGCGGGCCAACAGGCAAGTGGAGTACGGCAACCGGAACCTCAATGTGAGCGTCACCGGTACCGTCCCCGCCTACGTACCGGTCAATCAGTATGGGATGCAGGTAGGCCAGATGTTCAGCGTCGGTGACGACGAGTCGCGAAGGCGTGTCGCCATGCTCGGCTACGCGATCCCCAACATGCTCAGCACGACCCCCGAGATGCTGGTTGGGAAGTCCATCTCGATTGGCGGCATTCCGTTCGAGATCGTTGGCGTGCTGGCAGAAAAGGGAGCACAGGGAAGCTGGCGGAATCCCGATGAAATGATTCTGATCCCCCTCCAAACGGCGCAGTTCCGGTTACTGGGCAGCGATCGCTTGGGTTCTATCACGGTCGAGGTCGCGAATTCGGACTCCATGGCTGTCGCGATGCTCGAGATCGAGCGAATCATGCGGCGGGAACACGCCATCCCGCCTGGCGCCGACAACGACTTTCAGATTCTGAGACGAGCCCAGTTCCTCGCCACGTTGGAAGACACGACCCAGACCTTCACCTGGCTGCTGGCCAGCATCGCTGCCGTGAGCCTTCTGGTTGGCGGAATCGGGATCATGAACATCATGCTGGTCTCGGTCACCGAGCGCACCCGGGAGATCGGCGTGCGGAAGGCTCTAGGAGCCACCCGCAACAACATCATGCTCCAGTTCTTGATCGAGGCTCTGGTGCTCTGCATGCTGGGTGGGGTCTTGGGCATTCTCGTGGGCTCGGGAGGAGCCATTGCGCTGTCGAGGCTGGCCAACTGGAACACGTTGCTCTCCCCGGACGCGATCGTCATCGCGTTCACGTTCAGCGCCCTCGTGGGGATCTTCTTCGGTCTCTGGCCGGCCCGCCGCGCCGCGCGACTGGATCCGATTGAGGCGTTGCGGTACGAGTAGCATGCCGGCTACCGGGTGTCGGGTGTTGGAGAGCTAGCGCTCCCTCGACCCGACGTCCCACACCTCCCATGATCACCGTCCGCGTTCCCGCCTCGACCTCAAACCTCGGTGCCGGTTTCGACTGGCTGGGCCTCGCGCTCGATCTGTGGCTCGAGGCCCGAATAGTCGAAGGGGATTCGCCCGCGGCGTTCACCGGAACGCTCGCCAAACTCGATCCCGCACATGATATCGTGACGAAGATACTCGGAGAGAGCATGCCGGCGGACCATCACTTGGAGCTCTCGTCGGACATTCCGGTGAGCCGGGGGCTCGGTTCGTCCGCCGCGGCGGTCGTGGCGGGACTGGCACTGGAGCGACTCGTCGGTAAGCGGGTCCCCTCACGGGAGCAGATCTTCCAGCGTGGTGCTCGGCTGGAAGGCCACCCTGACAACGTCGCTCCGGCAGTATACGGCGGGCTGGTGCTCGCGGGGGACCGGCCAACGCTGCTCACCTTCCACGACGATCTCGCTGTCGCCCTCGCCGTCCCGGACACCAGCGTGGACACCAAACGCGCGCGTGCGCTCCTCCCGGATCGGGTCGCGCGCGGCGTCGCGGTCGAGCAGGCGAAACGGGCCGCCGCGCTGGTGCAGGGGCTCGTGACCGGTAACGGTGAGCTTCTTTCGTTCGGTATGGAAGACGAACTCGCAGTGCCGTGTCGCAGGTCACTGATCACAGGGTTTGACTTGGCGGTTCGCGCTGGGACCAAGGCGGGTGCATACGGCGTCACCATCTCGGGATCCGGATCCGGGTTGGTGGCCATCGGACCGAAAGGACGAACCGAACGAATCGCGACCACCATGGCGGAGGCGCTCACGACAGCCGGGAATCCAGCGATTCCCCTCGCGCCCCTCGTGTCAAGCAGTGGATTCTCGGTCGTCCACTCCTCGTGAGCGGCTCCGGTCTAGACTATCCTACCCCACATCTCCGTCGTCGCCACCACTGGCTACATAAGTGACCCGCGGGACACGAATGACGGGTTCTCATTGGGCGCCGGAGCGCTGTTTCAGCCAACTGAGGCGAGTTTCGATCTATTTCGCGTGATGCCGGCAATGCACGTAATGAAAACGGACCCACTCGGGCAGATTGAGATCCCCAGCAATGGGATGGCGGACAAACACTTCCAGTTGTCGTTGCTCCGGCCAAGTATCCACCATCGTGGCGAGACGTTCGACGCCCACGCGAAACTGCGCGGCAACCAACTCCGGATCCGGGTCCTCATGCGGGCGGACCGGCTCTGGTGACTGGATACCAGTTGGAATTCGTCCGACCCCGAGCAGCAGATGTCGGACAATGGTCTGATGGGGCTCGCTCGACGCTTCATGGTACCGCGATCGGCCCGGCGCTCGAACGCGCTGGCAACGATATCCACACCCATGGCAAGGTGCTGAAGAATCTGACAGACGCTCCACCTCCCCGCAGGTGCCCGCTGCCAGTCGGGCCCTCGGAGCCCATTGACAGGCTCGAGTACCAGCCGTTCCAGCTGATGCCGGACTTTCATTGCTGACGGCTGCTTTTCTCTTTCAGTCGCCCGATCCCGTCAACGCGATGCACTCGATCTCGACGCGTGCGTTCAGTGCAAGGCCGCTTCCAGCTACCGTCGAACGTGCCGGTGGATCCTCTGGGAAGAACGTCCCGTAGACTTCATTCATCGCCGCATATTCGGTGATATCGACGAGGAAGACCGTGCACTTGACGACATGCTCGAGGGAGCTTCCGATCTGCTTCAGCGTCGTTTTGATATTCTCGATGGTCTGCCGCGTCTCCGCCGCGATCCCGCCGGACACGAGTGTGGTCGTGCCGGGCTGGATGCCGATCTGTCCCGACAGATAGATCATGTTGCCTACCCGGACGGCGGACGAGAACGGGAAGCCCTCAGGAGCACCTGGAAGCTGAATGACCTCTTTCTCCTGGGCCGCAACCGGGCCAACGGCTAGCGCGACTCCTGTCAGGGCGAGGAACAATGCCCGCATGTCTCCCCCTATCTCGCTTTGGGGCGGCAGCACTCGGCGCCGCGTTCACAGGACCCACCGTCACCACCACGTTACTCGCTTTGTGACATTCGAAATGTCTGCATCGCTGGTGATTTCGACCACGTCCCTCAGGCTTGTGCCTCATCGATTGCCGTTACAATGGAGTCAAACAGGGTGGCCTTTGGAGTCAGCTCTCCTCTTTCGTCCCTGTGGATGTACCACTGACACATTTCTGCCATCGCCATGGCCTCATCGTCGCTGAGGGTCACCGCATACGTGTTTCCCTCTTGCCGCGCACCAGCAACACGTTTTCTCAGATTGTCGGGAATCTCGGGCGTATTGCTGAGCGCCGCGAGCATTTCGGTTGTCATCTGGATCTGCATCGGGCACGCCCTCCGCTCGTTATTGCTCCATGGATCCGGTCACCGCGATTTTCCACCCGTTCCCGGTCTTGACGAACAGCCGTTCGGAGACGCCATCGGTCGTATCTCTTCCTTCAACCGCCCTGTAGGAGAACGCGCCCCACACAACGCCAGGCGCGATCCACCTGAAGGTGGGTTGCTCAGCAAGGAAGGTGTCGGGCCACTGTTCGCTCGCCCGGCGCGCTTCGGCAAACCACCTGAACCCCTGCTGAACACCTTGAGATGTGGCGACGACGAACTCAGGTGAATCCAAGTAGTGCGCCAGGTAGGCCTCCGCGTCCCGCTCGTGGATGGCTGCGAGATTGCTCTCCAAAGCCGCCATTGCTCCGGTCAGATCCTGCGCCTTCATCGCCTCGAGACTGGAGCGCCCACAGCCGGCTACGAGCAGCGAGAGAGCGGTCAGTCCCACCGTGAGGCGGGCCGCGCTGGGCACAAAGACGTGCGCGCCCCTGTTATGCGGAACCACATATCGTCTCGCCATCAGTGCCTGGCAGTGGGTCGCTCCCAGGATGGCCCGACGTCCCACCCATCGAGGAGCTCGATCTGGGCCGTGCTCGGTGGCCGCTCCTGCTGCAGCCGAGCCGCAACGGCCTCAACCTGACGCATGACACGCAGCACGTTGAGCCCAATGACCTTCTTGGCATCCTCGTCACTCCAGCCACGGCGCAACAACACTCCGATCAGTGCCGGGAATGTGGAGACGTCCTCCAGCCCGATGGGAGGAACCTCGATCCCGTCCAAGTCGGATCCGATCCCCACGTGATCGGCACCGGCAACGTCTCGAACATGTTCGATGAGGTCAGCGACCACATCGATGTCCGGTCGTGGCATGGGGTTGAGGCGAACCCACCCGCGAACCGAATCGGCTGTGAGCACGCTATCACCTGTCACTTCAAGGATGGATGTCCGGACCGAATCACGCACTGTATACCACTGACGACTTGGCTCGTGAATGAACGATGCCACGTAGTTCACCATCATGACCCCACCGTTCTCCTTCAGGGCCCGGGTGATGTCATCGGGAACGTTTCGCGGATGCGATGTGAAGATGCGGGGCGAAGAATGGGAGAAGATCACTGGTGCTTCGGTGATCTCCAGGACATCCCACACGGTCGAATCCGAGACATGCGAGAGGTCCACGAGCATACCCAGGCGGTTCATTTCTCTCACGACTTCCTCACCGAACTTCGTGAGCCCCCCGTGCCTGAGCGAATCGGTCGACGCATCGGCCCAATCTGTATGTCGGGAGTGGGTCAGCGTCATGTACCGCACGCCGAGGCGGTAGAAACTGCGCAGCACCGGGAGGGAATTCTCGATCATGTGGCCGCCCTCGAGACCCATGAGCGAAGCAACCTTGCCAGCCCGGTGGATACGTAGGATGTCATTCGCCAAGTGGGCGATCTCGAACGCACCCGGATAGCGCTCTACCATGCGATGGACCACGTCCACCTGCTCCATCCCGGTGCGTGCAGCGTTCGCCCTCGTAAAGCTGACTGGGGTGTACACGGACCAGAACTGTCCGCCGACGAGTCCCAGTCTTAGCCGTTCGAGGTCGGTCATCATGTGAGGTTGTGGTTTGGCGATATCAAGGGAGTCGAAGCTCAATGCGTAGTTGGCACGAAGCTCCCACGGAAGGTCGTTGTGTCCATCGATGAGCGGCACCTCGCGCATCAGCCGCTTGGCCCGCTCCAGGTAGGGATCGCCCGATTGCGCCCCCCCGTTGGAGGCCATGACGATGCTCATGGCAAGGACGGTTATGCCGCCGAGCATGACGCGGTGATTCATGAATCCCCTTCCTCGCAGTTATGACGAGCAGGCTTGGCCACGTACCCGCTGCACCGCAGGACCGGTAACCGCGGATACTTCGAAAACCGAGGATCGGATACAGACAGCTGACAGTACCAAAACGTCGATCCGCGGCGGCCGCTCACAACCCGACTCAGCGCACAGGACCCACAGAGCCCAACGTGCGCCGAATCGTGCCCAGCCGCAGCCGATTGCCGGTGTCGCATCCCTTCCGACACACGGTTAAATTAACCAACTATGGGCAACTTCAACTGCAGTCGCTGCAAACAACCCGGGAAGCAACTTGCCGCACCTCCCCTCCGCAGCGAATTGGGGTCCCGCATCTACGATTCGATATGCCAGACTTGTTGGGGGGAATGGCTGCAGCACCAGACAGCGATTATCAACCATTACGGCCTCCATCCGTGGGAGCCCGAAGCGCGCAAGTTTCTCACCGAGCAAACGGAGCTATACCTCTTTGGCCAACCGAAGACCCAACCCCAGGGTTGAGGCGCATATCGGTTTCGTCGTCAACGGCGAACCGACCGAAGTCTCATTTGCTCCGCACAAGACACTGCTCGAAGTCCTCCGGGAAGACCTTGACCTCACGGGCACGAAGCACGGCTGCGAGCTCGGAGAGTGCGGCACCTGTACCGTCCTTCTCGACGGGCAGCCGGTGCTGTCTTGCCTGGTCCTCGGGATAGCCTGCGAGGGAAGGCGTATCCGCACGGTTGAAGGGATGCGGGAGGGGCCGCATCTCCATCCGCTCCAGGACGCGTTTGCCGAGCTCGGGGCGGCACAGTGCGGGTATTGCACGCCAGGGTTGTTGCTAACGGCGGAAGCTCTCCTCGACGAGAACTCCTCCCCGAGTCGCGACGAGATCAAGAACGCGCTCTCTGGCAACCTCTGCCGGTGCACCGGCTACATCAAAATCTACGAAGCGGTCGAGCTGGCCGCCGCTCGCATGCGCGGCGAAGATGCTCGGCCGACGGCGGAGACAATATATGGGCGGCGGTGATCGCCGGCAGGGCGGCCCCACCCGGGTTATCGGCACCCCGCAGCGCAAAGTCGATGCGGCGGCCAAGGTCACCGGCGAGACCCTCTTCTCCGATGATCTCGTACTGCCGCGCATGTTGTACGCTAGGATTCTCCGAAGCACACAACCGCACGCGCGCATCGCTCATATCGACGCCTCGGCTGCGGAAGCGATCGAGGGCGTCAAGGCCGTGCTCACGGGGGAAGCCCTCCCGACTGCGTTCGGGATCCTCCCGGTCAGTCAGGACGAGCACACCCTCGCGGTCCACAAAGTGCGTTTCATCGGTGACCCCGTTGCCGCGGTAGCCGCCGTCACCGAGGAGATCGCCACCGAAGCGATCGACGCCATCCAGGTCGAATACGAGCCACTGGAGCCCATCACCTCGGCCGAGGAAGCCACAGAAAAGCCAGATCCGCGAATTCACGATTACGGTCCCGCCGGGAATTTCCACAAGCTGATCGATCTGGAATTCGGCGACGTCGATCAAGGGTTCGGGGAAGCCGGTTTGGTGCGCGAGGACTTCTTTTTCTACGAAGGTAGCACGCACCTTCCCATGGAACAGCACGCGGCCGTGGCGAGCTGGTCTCCGGACGAAAAACTCACGCTCTGGAGCTCCACGCAAACACCGCACTATGTGCACCGCGCGCTGGCCAAGGTTCTCGGGCTGCTAGCCGCTCACATTCGTGTGGTCGCGTGTCCGAATGGTGGCGGCTTCGGCGGGAAGAGCGATCCCTTCAGCCACGAAATCGTGGTCGCGAAACTGGCGATGATGACGGGCCGGCCCGTCAAGATCACCTTGACTCGCGAAGAGGTGTTTTACTGTCACCGCGGACGGCACCCGACGCTCATGTGGGTGAAGACCGGGGTGGCGAGGGACGGGAGCATCAAGGGAATGCACTTCCGTACCCTCTTGGATGGTGGCGCCTACGGATCGTATGGCGTGGCAAGCACCTACTACACGGGGGCGCTTCAAACCGTTACGTACCACGTCGAACGATACAAATTCCAAGGTGCACGCGTCTTCACCAACAAAGCTCCCTGTGGGCCCAAGCGAGGACACGGTACCCCACAACCGCGTTTCGCCCTGGAAATCCACATCGATAAGATCGCCGAAGACCTGGGGATCGACCCCGCGGAGCTCAGACTCAAGCACCTGGTTCCGGCCGAATCGCTCACGGCCAACTACCTCAGCGTCGGATCCATGGGGTTGGGCGAGTGCATCCGTCGAGTCACCGATGGCGCGCGGTGGAAGGAGCGCTTCCGGAAGCTGCCCCTCGGCAGGGGGGTCGGTCTCGCCTGCTCGAGCTACATCACCGGCGCTGGCTTGGCCATCTACTGGAACGACATGCCCCACTCGGGCGTGCAGCTGAAGTGCGACCGCGGTGGAGGCGTGACAGTCTTCTGCGGTTCGACGGACATCGGGCAAGGATCGGATTCGGTCCTGGCTTACGTCGTCGCCGAGATACTGGGGATCGAACCGCTCGACCTCCGCATCGTCACCGCAGACACCGATCTGACGCCCGTCGACCTCGGCAGCTACTCCAGCCGAGTGACACTGATGACGGGAAACGCGGCGATTCAGGCGGCAGAACGCGCACGAACCATTCTCGCCCAACATGCGGCCAAGGCTCTCGAGGTACCGGTTGATCGACTCGTGTTCGCGGACCGGCGCGTCTTCGACGCCGAAGATCCTGACAACGGAATGAGCTTCGCCGAAGCCGTCGTACGCGCCGAAGCCGCGCATGGCACGGTGGGAACAGTGGGATCGTACACCCCGCCGAATAGCGCAGGCCGGTATCGCGGAGCGGGGGTTGGCCCCTCCCCGGCCTACTCCTATAGCGCGGCGGTCGCTGAAGCGGAGGTGGATCCGGCAACCGGGATCGTGCGGATTCCCAAGATCTGGATCGCCCACGACGTAGGCCGGTGTATCAACCCCGTGAACGTGATGGGTCAGGTCGAGGGAAGCGTGTACATGGGGTTGGGTGAAGCGGTGATGGAGGAAATGGCCTACCGCAGCAACCGCAGCGTGGTCCACAAGATGCCGAGCCTCTTGGAGTACAAGAGTCCCACAACGCTCGAGATGTGTGACGTGGTGACCTACCTGGTCGAGGATCCTGATCCCGCAGGGCCATTTGGCGCGAAAGAAGTGGGCCAAGGTCCCTTGCTTCCGATACCACCTGCAATTGCAAACGCCGTGTACGACGCTGTGGGCGTTCGGGTCGATGAGGTACCCCTCACTCCGGAGAAGGTCCTCAAAGCGCTCAAGCGGAAAGCCGCTGGCCAAGAGCCCCGCGTGGGACCGACGAAGTTTCCGGAGATCCCTTGGCCCGAGCCGATTCGGGTGCCCCCGCCTTGGGAAGGCGGTGATGGGCGGGCTGTCTCGGCGACTCCCGTGACAGCCAGCGTCCCCGAGGAGCGCCAGCACTGATCATGCTCCGGCTTCCCCCGTTTCTGTACCTCCAACCCAAGACACTCCGCGACGCATTGCGGATGAAGCAGGATGCCGGGCCAAACGGCATGTACGTCGCGGGGGGAACCGATCTCTATCCAAACATGAAGCGTCGCCACCAGGAGCCCAAGACCGTGATCTCCCTCGCGGAGATCCACGCGTTGCGCAGGGTCACCGGAGGGACGAAGGGCTCGGCGCTCTCGGTTGGCGCGGGTGTCACGCTGACGGAGCTCAAAGGCCACCGGAAAATTCGGGACCGCTACCCTGTGATCTCCCGTACGGCAGAGCTCATCAGCACGCCCATTCTCCAAAACATGGGGACCCTCGGCGGGAACCTCTGTCTCGACACACGCTGCAACTACTACAATCAGTCGTACGAGTGGCGGAAGGCAATCCACTTCTGCATGAAGAAGGACGGCGACATCTGCTGGGTAGCCCCATCCAGCCCCCGCTGTTGGGCCATCTGCTCTAGCGACCTCGCGCCTGTCGCGGTGGCGATAGGAGCTGAACTGACCCTCGCCGGCCCGGACGCTGAACGCGTGCTGCCCTCACAGCGCTTCTTCCACGACGACGGGATCACCTACCTCACGAAGCACCCCGACGAGATCCTCACCGACGTCCGGCTGCCGGCCGCCAACGCCTGGGATGCCGTCTACTGGAAACTGCGACGGCGGGACGCGTTCGACTTCCCGGTGCTTGGCGTGGCTGCCTACGTGCACTGGGATGGATCTCGGGTCGCCGACGCGCGCATCGTGCTGGGCGCAGTCGCGAGTTACCCCTTTGAGATTGCTGAAGCCGCAGAGGCGGTCGTGGGCACCGAACTCGAAGACGATGCCATCAGGGCCGCCGCAGATGCCGCCTTCAAGCCGTCCAAGCCAATGGACAATGCCGACTTCGGGTTGGCTTGGCGGAAACACATGACTCGGGAATACGTAAAGGGCGCGCTCGAAGAGCTGCGGAAGCGGCGGTAATCTCCGGGGAGCGCATTCCCGACCGCGAGTCATCGCTGCCCGGCCGGCGTTTTGGACCCCACCGGGCCGTCTACCTCGGCGGCGGAATCCACTCGGCCCGCTTCTCAATCGGGGGACGAAGGCCAACCCGGTCCTCGGGCGCGTGGTTGAGCGCTCACCGGTCGAGTTCGGTCACAAGCCGGCGGAGAGGCTCGCTTCCTGTCAGCAAGTGCCCATCCGGCGACTCACGGACGCCGCGCGGCTGCACTCGGCATGGCGGCGAGTCACCTACCGTACGAACACGCCAATGCGCCGAAAAGGCGGCGATGGGGCCATCGAGGTGCCGGATACCCTCGTGTGGCAGCAGGTTGTGCGAGATGTCTCGTCGCCGTAGCCTGTCACGAATCAGAGCAAATGGAAATCATCGCCCCGTCCTTTCACACCGTTCGCCTCGGAGCAGGGCATGGGTTCGCTACGAGACAAGATCGCGGTAGTCGCGGGCGCCACCCGCGGTGCCGGCAGAGGGATCGCGTCCGCTCTGCGCGAAGCCGTCGAGGGATCGACTAGTCCTCCGGAGAGCGGGTGCGAGATGAGCCAACGGAAGCCCGAATTGGAGGTAGATCTCACCGTGCCACAGATAAGCGTGCAACGTGCCGATGACAGCACATTCCATGTGACGGTTGCGGGTCCGTCCACGACCACTCACGACGTCACCGTGGATCCGTCGTATCATCAACGCCTCGCCGGCAATCGGTGCCCACCCGAAGTGTTGGTCGAGCGATCGTTCGAGTTTCTTCTGGAGCGGGAGCCCAACACGGCCATTCTGCGCCGTTTTGACCTCACCGTGATCGGTCAGTACTTCCCCGAATACGAGCGAGAGATTCGCAAGCGGCTCCCATGAGGCCGCATCGTACTCGCTCCTTCGGGACTCCGGATCCGAGCAGCATGGGTTACTACGTGGTGACTTGCTTGGCATCACCCGTGCTGTCAGTCACCACCTTGATCCACCTAGGCAGCGCCGGAGACAGTAGCAAGGGGATATCGCTGCACCCGTGAAGAGAGAACACTTCTGCACTGTCTGCTGCAAGCGGAAGCGTCGCGAACGCGGCTTGCTTCCGGCCACCAGCCGGTACGTGAGCAAGCGCATTCGATACGTACACAGCGAGAGTAGGCGTGTCGGCCAGCCTTTTCTGATTGTGTCGGGCGAGTACGGGCTCGTGGGACCGATGGATCCCATACCGTGGTACAATCACACCCTCCAGCCGGATGAGGTGGACGCGCTCGTACCGACCGTTGCGGAGCAGCTCGTGGCACGAGGAGTATCCACGCTCATCTTTTACGCTCGGCCGAGCAGTACTCTTGGCTGGCAGCCTTATTACTCGCTCTTGGAGCGGGCCTGTGTACATGAGGGAATACCGATGGAGGTAAGATTACTGGGGTCCGAATTCATCTGACCACGTTTCACGAGCCTCATCGTGACGGAAGCGCCGGCGGCATCGTAGCGCACCAACACTCCAAGTCGCGAGGCAACTGATGGCTTGGCGAACTGTAACCGAAGGCTTCGAGGCAGATCTCTACAAGGTCCCCACGCCGAAGTTCTTTTACACCGAGCAAGGAGATCGCGGGCGGCTGAACCTCAGTACGGGAGATGGGCAGACGCTTCCCCGTGACGCAGAGCGGCCATATCGCCGAGATCCAGTACGCTGGAAAGACTCTGTTGGAAGGCACATTCCGGCCGGATTGAGCCCATCTATGACCGGATGAGTTGCTCCCGTTGAAACTCAATCAAGTCTCGTCTCGTACCATCCGAGGACGTCGGCATGCCGGCAACGTGGACTTGCTCTGAGGAGTACCGCCCACGCCGGACTACCTTCCACGACGTTCGTGAGCTCGAGGGGTGGCGACTGAAAGTCTTCTCTATCGTGTATGGCACTGGCGTGATGGAGTGGACGGTGTACGACGACGTATGGCCCTTGATCCGATCAGCCTTGCCTCAGCCGGCCGTAACGCCGTGTCGACCAGGGGTGGGCTTCTTCATCGCGCACACCGGCCGGGGCGTGCATTACGCCGTGCTCGGTTGGTGGGACAACGAGAACGAACTTCCGATCCGACTGTTTGTGAGGGAGTTCGGCGATAACACGGAATGGCGCGCCGGTACGGGGGCCGAGTCGGTCTGTGTGTGGGACATCCAGGTCATTGCCCACGAGCGCGACGTATATGTCGCACAGGTCCTATCCAAGCCGGACCAGCCGGATCTCGAAGGTTACCTGTATCGCCACTTCGAGGTGAGCGGATGATCATGGCCCTACGCGCTGTAGGATGCGGCATTCTCACACTCGGTTCTCAGGTTTCTTCCGTCCGAGGTAGAACGTGACGTCCAAGTCGAAGTGGGAAACGGTAGGCACCTACGGGTCGCTATACGAAGCCGAGATCGCGGCCGGCCGGCTCGAGGATTCGGGCATCCCGTCACGTCTGGACAAGCGCGGGGCCGTCGGCTTGTTTGGGCCTGGGTTCGAAGGTAAAACGGTCCGGGGTGTAGCGATTCTCGTGCCCACAGACCGGTTGGCGGACGCCCAGCGGGCCCTCGACCTCGCGGGACCGGAGGACTCCCTCGACTCATGAATCGAGGGGGGCTGCGGCGCGGCAGCTTCAGCCTCCATACCATGTGGCGTGAATCCTGAGTCCACAGAGCTGCCCCCTGAAGGCGCGTTCCCGGTCGACGGCGCAAAGCTGCATTACACCATCACCGGTAAAGGTCCGGTGACGCTCGTCGTGATCCCCGGCGGTCCGGGCTTCGGGTTCGGATACCTGCATCGCGAGCTTACCGAGCTGCTGGGCGATTCATATCAGCTGTTGTTCTACGATCAGCGAGGCAGCGGTCACTCGACGGGTGTCGAAGACACCACTCGTCTGACCATGGCCACGTTCGTCGACGATCTCGATCAGGTTCGGCGGGCAGCCGGGCTCCACCGGCTCAATCTCCTCGGGCATTCGTTTGGTGGTCTCCTCGCCATGCAGTATGCTATCGCCCATCCAGGCCGCGTCGCGTCACTCGTGCTCGTAGACTCCGATCCGGCCAGTCGAGAGCGCTGGAGTCGCTTCAGGACGGTCGTCCACAAGCGCAGGACCGAGGATGAGGCTCGACAGCTGTCGGAGATCAAGGCCATTCCGGGCTGGGAGCTCCGTTCCGAGCTCGCCGAGCGCTTCTTCCGTATCTCCCTGCGGCCCTACTTCGGCAACCCCGCACTCGCCGAGAGACTCACCTTTGAGTTCGACGAGCACGTACTACGCAACAATGCGGTCACTGCGGGATGCATCCGCTCAGACCTCGGCCAGTGGGATATTCACGATCAGCTCGCACGCATTACGGCTCCGACCCTGATCATTGCGGGTGACTCGGGGATCTTCTCCGTCGACGATAGCGAGGCTGTCCGGCGGCGGATCCCCAACGCGAAGCTGGAGATCCTCGAAGGCGTGGGACATTTGCCGTACGTGGAAGCTCCGGAGAAGTTCGCGTCCGCCGTGCGGACTTTTCTTCCAACCTATTGATGCTGACGGGACTCAAGCTCTGGCGGTCTCGGTGGATCTACTCATGGATGTCGCCTGGCTCGACGACCGAGTTGGTGTCGACGGGGGGCGGCACACCGATCAGGACGGAGAATCCCTCGACTGGCCGGTTCCGTAGGGCATCTCCGCTTCTAGTCCTCCGGTCCGCCCTCGGAGGGTTCCTCGGCTTCTTTTGCCGGTGGTGTCATCCCCTTTGCGCCCGCTAGGCCGATGATACCCGGGAGGTTCAGGGAGTCTGCCAGACCAGACGGCACGACCATCAGGGACCCCCGCTTCACGATGCTCTCGTAGAGCATGTTCATCGCGCGAAGATTGAGCGCCACGGGGTTCTTTCCGTACGTCTCGGACGCTTCGATGAATTTGGAGGCGATTTCGGTCTCGGCCGTGCCGAGGATAATGCGTGCCTGCCTCTCCCGCTCCGCCTGCGCTTGGCGCGACATCGCCTCTTCCAGCGCCTTGGGAATGATCACATCTCGGATCTCCACCGACTGTACCTGAATTCCCCAATCGTGCATCTTGCGGTCCAGGGTCTCCTGGAGACCACGGCCGAGCTCTTTACGGGACTGAATCAACTCCGCCAGATCGTGCTTGCCGATGGCATCCCGAAGCGCGGTTTGTGCGGCAAGAATAACGGCTTGCTCGTAGTTCTGAACCTCGAGTGCTGCGCGCTCCGCGTCGTAGACGATCCAGAAGGCAATGGCATCGACGTTCACGGGGACCGTGTCCTTCGTGAGGCATGATTCGGCCCCGAAATCGGTGGTACGGATGCGCTGATCGATGTGATACGAAATCCGATCGAGCACCGGAATCACCGTGAAGAAGCCCGGTCCTCGCAGACCGCGATATCGACCGAGGCGAAGCACGACGGCCTTCTCCCATTGATCCGCGTACTTGACAGAAGATCCAACGAACAGGCCGGCAATGGCAGACACGATTGGGACAACAACCGGCAAGAACAGCTCCCCCCCAATGGGTGCGAGAGCCCCGACAGCTGCAACGATCGCGGCAGTTCCAAACCCCGACAGAACAGCTACCACCGGGTAGCGGGTATCGTTCGGTGAACTGCTCACGGCAACCCCCCTGCGTGCCGGAGGCCCCTGCTTGTAGGCGGGAACAGGTAGGAATCCTTCCATTCAACGGCCCCCATTCTTCGCGTCAGTTATCTCGGCGCGCCGCCCGCAAATCGGCGAGCGCCTCCATCACATCATCCAACGTAAGTCCAAGTGCCTCCGCCTGCGATATCAGGTCGCGACATAGGCGCTCCAATTGCGAGCGACGCTCCATTGCCGAGCGATCGGGCTGAGTGAGGCTCACAAAGGTCCCCTGGCCCGGTTTGCGCCTGAGCACACCTAGGAGCTCGAGCTCTTGGTAGGCACGGGCGACCATGTTGGGATGCGCGCTCAGATCAATGGCGAGCTGGCGGACAGTGGGCAATCGGGCGCCCGTCTCGAGCGTTCCGGTCACAACCTCCAGCCATATTCGGTTGGCGATCTGGCGATACAGCGGCTCATCGCTGCTGGGCTCTAGATAGACCGCGAGTCGCCGCCAGAGGTCTGCGTTTTCTAGTTCGGACACAGATCAACGGAATCCTTTCTCGACGAAGAATATCCAGACCGGTGAGACCGGACTAGTGCCCCAAGGTCTCCGCATTTGGGGCGGTCGGCGAACTCCGGAGGGACACCATCGGCGGGTCACCACTGGACCATTACAGGCTGCCCTCGCCGAAGCCCGAGCCCCGGGGCACAGCCTGCAGGAGGGACGTCGGCCCTTGACTTCCATGGGCCGCCAGAACACGCCAACAGCGTTCGCTGCGGGGCGGGAAGTGGCGGCTGACGCCGACGACTATATTCCCTACTCGTCACCCGAGAGTCCGGAGCCAACCGGCGCGCAGGAAGCGCGATATCTCGGGTGGATGTTGTCTGCGTTCGAAGACAGGGACGTCCTCGACGCCCATCAGGATCCCCGATGAGACGACCATGAGCACAGCCGGCGGGCCGAGCGGAATCGAGTTCAACGCGTTCGTGGCGGGCATCGCTGCTACGGCGGCGGCGACCCTCAAGCAGATCGAAGACCTCTATCGCGCTAGTGCGGGCAGAGCTTCAGAGGAGGCTGGGCTCCAGGAAGAGCGCCAGTCTCCGGCAGCAGGCGCAGAAAGCGCTCGCAAGGGCCTTGGTGCCGCTCGACAGCTCATCGATACGCTGGTGATGTTGGATGTGAAGACCGAAGGCAACTTGACGTCCGATGAGCAGCGGTTATTGCGAGACATACTCACAGAGTTGCGTATGACCTACGTGCGCGTGTCGGACTTGGTGAGCGGCGGTCGAACATCACCATGACCGCTATGCAGTCTGGAAGTTGCCACGCGCCCGTGACGCGGGGCGCCTTGCTCATTCCCGTTCCCCTCTGTCATGCGTGAGCCTCCGTGTTTTCACTGCTCGTCATTCTCCTCGCGCTCGCCCTCGTGGTTGTGGCTCTGTCGAGTCGGGGATGGCGGCACCCCTATCCGCGCCACATTTCGTACGGTCCAGTCATGATTGAGTTCTCGAAGGTAGATCGGGTCTGCTACTTCATCGCAGCAGTTTCGGTAGTCATCGGCGTCATCTCGGGAATCGTCCTCATCTGGGGGCCCAACGCGGAACAGTTTGGGAGGATACGGGCCACGGCTGGCCTCATGTTCGTCGGAGCTGCGCTCGTACTCGTGCTGAACAGGCTGATGCGAGGCCGCGGTAGCCCCTGACCCCAAGGCGCTACATCGGGCGCACTCGTTTGGAAGGAGGTGATCCTGGTCGTCGCCAGGATCGTGGACGGTTTTGAGGTACTCCTCGCCCTGATCTGGCTGGGCTTGGCCTGGTGTAGGCAGAGGCCGCGACTCCTCGACCGCCGGTCTTCGCAGTCATCTCCCGCGGTCGATCTCCACCTGCTCGATTCCGGCGACGATCAACGTCCACTGAAGATCCATCTGCTGCCGCACCGGCATGGCTTGGAGACCCACCGTCGCGGCCTCCTCCCGAACCTCGTCAGGCTTGAGTTCGCCTGCCAGGTCGCTCCGCCATCTGGCAATGCGGGTCTTCCACTCTTCGGCGACGGGGTCCGGCGGTCCCAACTCTTCGCCTACCCCCGGTGTGATGAAGAGAGGCATCTCCGACACGACTGTGAGAGGATCGCCGTTCAGCGCCCGGATCGTTTCCATGGAGCTTGGGCGAAACCGGCTGGCGGTTTCCTCGTCTCCAAGCTGAGAGAAATGACGACGCATGTATCCTGAATCCGGGCGCGTAGTGAACCCACGTTCGAGCCGGAAGAATCCCTTCTCGCCGTGGCGCTCGACGTCGTGCAAACGATAGCCCAGGTCGGTCACGCGCGTGCGGCACACGGTCTTGAGATGATCGATGCGATCTCGCCAGGCCTGTTCGACCAGGAACCATGGCCCTGCTGCGAACGCCATCCCGTGCAACGTTGCATGCAGCGTGAACGGTCCATCGGCTCGATGCCACCAGTTGAACAGGGCTCGGTTCTCGGGTCGTGCTGCCAGGTCCGCACCATTTCTGGGAAATCCGAACTCGATGTCATCTCCCGGTAGCTCGCGAACCACCTGCACGAGATAAGTCGCGAGATCGAATGCCGGATCGTCGTCATCATACCACGTCCGATTACGAACCTCGCCATCGGGGTTAACGTGCGGAACAATCCACCACTCGTATCGCGAGCGCAGCGGATCACCGGGAGCCAGCCGGCCGAGGTATGCGGCGAGATGCCGCAGGAACAGGGGACCTACCGGCTCGTCGGCGTGACATCCCCCGATCAGGCTCACTCGGATACTCCCGGTGCCGACCCGGAATCCGCGCACGGGCCTCGCCTCTCGTGATCGCCCCAGGATCGTGCCATCTTCTGGACGCACCCGATCCGTCGAAATGATCTGCTCGAACCGCTCCAGCATGGTGGTGACAGGATAGCCACGTGATGAGCAACCGTGCAAACTGCCTCGGCTACGGGACCGCGCGGTGCAGCACCGAGGATTCCAATGCCGGCTCTCGCGCAACAGCACCCATCGCTCCGTTTGCGCCCGGCGTCTTACCGCTCGGCCTAGACGATACACCAGGAGATGTCTCGGACTGGTCGCCAAGCGAGTTCCCAGGCAGAGTCAGGCACTTGGCGATGCCTCGCCGTGCTCCGGGCGACAGTCCCCATTCTTTGCGTGGCAGCTCTCGGCACGTTAATCCGCTAGACATCGGTCTCGACATGGTGGGCTTTCTGTGCACCAGACGCCACGATCGATCGCAAGATATCGACCGGGGCGATACCTTATGACGCAACCATCTCGCGACTTTTACTCGATACTGAGCGTGCAGTACGCCGAGCGAATCCGCCAGCTCGTTCCGAAATATGACGCGATGGTCGAGTGTATCCTTCGACTCGTGGCGCTCCGCAGACCGTGTCGGATACTGGATATCGGTGCGGGTACCGGACTAGTGATGGCTCATTTGCTCACGGACTTGCCCGATGCGACCGTAACGGCGCTGGAGCCATGCACCGCAATGGCCTCCGCGGCCCGCGCTGTCCTGAGTTCTTTCGGCGAGCGCGCAGCCATTGTCGAAACTGATGTCCACGATTTTACGCCGGACGTATCGTTCGAAGTCATTGTATCCAACCTAGTTCTCCATAACTTCGAGCTCGACGAAAAGGCAAACCTCCTGAGACGCATACGCGCGTGGCTAAGCGAGAACGGAGCGTTCGTTTGGGGCGACTTCGTCCGCCATGAGAACGCTCAACTCGACGATTACTTTACCAGTTATCGCGTGGGTTTTGCCCATGCGGCGGGGTGTCCGACACCAATCATCGAGGCCAACTTCGGGAAGGAAGGAACCGTAGACCGGCCGTTGACTACCCCGGAGACGATCGACTTGATCTTGGGATCTGGCTTTCAGTCGTGTGATATCGTCTGGGCGCACGACACCTTCGCGGTATTCTTTTCGGCGTGAGGGAAGGGTGAAGGGCTACCCCTGGGTGGATACCCCGGCGCTGTGCACTCGGTCCTTCGTTACGCACGCCGCCTTTGAATGGGTCACGTTGAACAAGGGCGAACACCGGCAGCTGGCACCGTCATCATTGTGTGAGCGGAGCCGGGTCCCGGCGGCTCTGCGGATCGGGAAAGCCCGATGAGTGCCCAGTCAGGGCGGATCCGACGGCGCAGAATGTTGTATATGAGAGGACTCCTGCTCGCACAACGGGTGCCGCGGTGCTGTCGGGAGGATCGTTGCTGAGCACGGCTGTGGCTAGACTGATTCTGAGACCTGCCTCAACCTGACGACCGGATGATGCCACGACTCCTGCTTGCCCTACTGCTCTTAACTGCTGCAGCCCCCATCACGTCCTGCCGGGGGCCGGTGCCGGATCAAGAACGGATTACGGCTCGCAGTGTTCAGTCGGCGGCCGCTCAATTGCCGGTAGTCGACTCGAGTTTCGTCCGGCTCATCGAAGAACTGTCGGAACCAGCGGGCTACTTCGATACAGACAACCTCATCTCCAACGAGAGATCCTATCTCCACGTCCTTGGTGCGATACGGCGACAGGATGTCCGGGGGGGCGCATATATCGGAGTTGGGCCAGACCAGAATTTCTCCTACATCGCCGAAGTGCGTCCCGACATTGCTTTCATAATCGACATCCGTCGCGACAATCTACTCCAGCATCTCTGGTTCAAGGCGCTGTTCGAGCTCGCCGACAACCGCGTCGAGTACCTGTCGATCATGTTCGGAAAACGCACACCGAAGCGGGGCCGGTGGGAGCAGGCCACCATCGAGGAGCTCGTCGAGTACATCGATGCCACCGCCTCTCGGACCGAGATCATCGAAGCAAACCGAGATGTGGTCAAGAAAACGGTGCAGAGTTTTGGTCTCGCGCTCTCCGAGGAGGATCTGCACACCATCGAGCGCATCCATGCGAGCTTTTTCGGCTCCGGGCTGGATCTCCGCTTCACCAGCCACCGCCGGCCGCCCCGTGCATACTACCCGCGTTACCGTGAGTTGCTGCTGGAAAGCGACCTCACGGACCAGAAGAGTAATTACTTAGCCACGGAACGCAGGTTCCGCGTCGTGAAGTCACTACAAGAGGGGAATAGGATCGTTCCGGTCGTCGGGGACCTCGCAGGGCCGCACGCGCTGAGAGCCATCGGTCGATACCTCGCCGCGCAGGAGCAGACGGTCTCGGCCATCTACACCTCGAACGTCGAGTTCTACCTCATGCGCAACGGCACCTTCGACAGCTTTGCCAACAACGTGCAATACCTCCCGCATAACGCCCGGAGCTTGATCATCCGGAGTTATTTCGGGGGCTGGTACCGTCGCCAACATCCCCAGGCTGTGGCAGGATATTTCAGCAGCCAGCTCCTGCAACATGTGCAAAGCTTCCTGGCCGCACAGGGCGAGGGCGGATACGTCTCGTACTTCGATCTGGTGACACGGAACGCTCTGGACCTTCGGTGAAAACGAGCGCTGCGACGGGGCACCCTCCCAACCAACGCACCGACCGCCGCGTCTCGAGGTGTCAGCTATGTCGCGGAAGCGGGATCCTCCACCGTCACCTCCACCGCGATATCGATCCCCTGCCGGAGACTCTGCGTGACCATGCAGAAGTCCTCGAAGACCTCGAGACATCGACCGATGCGTTGCTTAGCCTCCGGTACAACCTGGGGTACCAGCTCCACGCGAATGCCACCGATACGCAGGCGACCCTCCTCGTTTCGAACGATGGAGCCGGTCACCCTCGCTTCCATACCCGCGATATCCACCCGAGCTTTTTTCAGGCAGAACAGCAGACTCGCGCTCAGGCAATGGGCGATGGCAGCCCCCAGCACTCTCGCGGCGTTCGGTCCACGACCCTCCCCCAACGGTGTCGGCTCATCCATCGTCAGCTGGGCCCCGCCGAGCCCGTCGAAGCTGACAGCAAACCGGTAGCGTTCTTGCTGCTTGAGAGTCAGCGCGAATTGTCGTTCGTCCATCGCAATGACCCCTTTCTCACTGCTCCAGCCGCGCGCTGGAACCTCACCATCGAGATATGAAGTTCCTTGGAGGTGGCGGTGATGATGTCTTCAGGTGAAGCATCGGCGAGTCGTGGACTGGCGGGCCGGTGCGCTGGGTGGCAGCTTGGGGGCGACCAGCACCACGCCTGAACTGAGAACCTCGGACGGTGGCATTGGCATGCAGCGACTCGAAACCTGGGCTCTTCTCACCCTCGACACCGTCACCGTTGAGGTCTGCGGGTTGTTCCCTACTCAGCACCTCCCCACGTCTCCCAAATCCCCTCAGTGACGGCTGTCGAGGTGCTGGCGGCAAGCGCCATCGTCGCCATCGGCGCCGTCGTCCAGGGCTCCATCGGTTTTGGGCTCGGTCTGATTGGAGCACCGCTTCTCGCACTGATCGACGCGCGACTCGTGCCCGGCCCGCTGCTTTCAGCGGCCGCGGTCCTCACCTTGCTGCTCACGCGCCGAGACTGGCACGGTATCTCGTTCCCGGATCTACGATGGTCTCTCTCGGGCTACGTGGTGGGGATTCTCGTGGCAGCAGCGGTAGTCATCGCGCTCCCTCCGGATCGCTTGTCCCTCACCTTCGGGGCGGTGGTCATCCTGGCGGTGGTACTCACGGCGTCCGGCCTCCATCTCGCACCAGGTCCGAAGGTTCTCGTCGGCGCCGGAGTGCTCTCGGGATTCATGGGGACCACCGCGTCTATCGGCGGACCCGCCATTGCCCTCGTGTATCAACGGGCTTCCGGTCCACGCATCCGAGGGACCCTGTCGGCATATTTCGTGATCGGGATACTGCTGTCCATCTCGGGGCTCACGTTGATTGGCCGGTTTGGCAGAATCGAGCTCGTTCTCGCCTTGTCGCTCATCCCAGGCGTGCTCGTCGGCTTCGCGCTTTCTCACCGCACCGCCCGATTACTCGATCGCGGGTACATGCGTGTGGGGGTGCTCGTGGTGTCCGCAGCTGCGGGCACCGTCGTGATCCTCAAACACCTCCTGTAAGACACCCGGTGGACCTACTGTGACGTCGCTCGAACTGGCTCTTGCGAGCGCCGCGGTGATGACCGGTGCGCTCGTTCAGGGATCCGTAGGATTTGGGCTCGGGCTCGTCGCGGCGCCCTTGCTTCTGCTCATCGACTCTCAATTCATTCCGGGACCATTGCTCACCGCCTCAGCGGTGTTGACGCTGTTTCTCACCCACCGGGAATGGCGATCCGTCAGTTTCAGTGACCTCAAGTGGGCGCTTTCTGGTCGCGTCGTCGGCGTCATCGTAGCGGCGACGGTGCTGGTGGTGACCCCTGTCGAATACATCTCGATAGCCTTCGGTGCGCTGGTCCTGGCGGCCGTGGCATTGAGCGCGTCGGGGCTTCACCTCGCCCCGCGGCCCTCTTACCTCGTCGCGGCTGGCATGCTGTCCGGCTTCATGGGAACCACGGTCTCCGTCGGAGGGCCGCCCATCGCTCTGATCTATCAGCGGGAATCTGGACCGCGAATCCGGGGAACCTTGTCCGCGTATTTCACCGTCGGTGTCGCGCTCTCCCTCGTCGCCCTCCGAATCGTTGGTCGGTACGGAAGATCGGAACTCGTGATGGCTCTCGGTTTGCTTCCCGGGATCCTCCTAGGCTTTTGGCTTTCCCAACACACCGCCGGCGTCCTGGACAAGGGATACACACGGGTTGCCGTGCTGGTGGTCTCGGCGGCGGCTGCGGTGGTCGCGATTCTCAGGCAGTTGTTCTAGTTGTCCTGGGAAAACCCACAGGACAGTCGGTCGCCTGTGGCAATGCGCAATCGATGATGGAAGGGAACCGACCGATCGCCAATTCACCGAGTCCAGTCGGCTAGAACTCTTCCCGCTGGAACCGCCACAAGCGCGTGCTATCGGATGAGCCGGTCAAGGCATTGGTGATCCAGGCTCCGGCAGGAGAGGCCGACCCCATCGCTCGGTTTTTCAACCAGCGCCCAGTCGAGCCGGAATAGGCGTTCGCGCTTCGATCTCGCGGATTCCACCTCTCCCAACCCGCCTCCCACCGGAGTGAGAGGGTGAGGTCAATCCACGATCACCGCACTATTCTTGCAACCAGTGCAGTGAACTTCACGGGTCGTGACATGCTCATGCGACTCGTAGGGACCGAGCAGCAACATCCCACGGCAGCGAGGGCAGGCCGCGTCGGATTCTGGACGTGTCAGCATCTGTTGAATCGTTCGCGTTTCTTCCCACGAGAACTGCGATGACGGTGGGAAGCGGCGCTCATTGCTGTCGCGGCGATCGGTGGGGGTCCTGCGGTCGCGACCGCTCCGTCGCTCGTTGGCGACCGGCAGGGCGAGGACGCGTCGTTCACCACGCCGCCGTTCTCTACCGCAGCGGCGCTCGCCGAAGCGGCGGTCGACGAGGAAGCGACGCACACTCTCGTCGGGATCGGGACTGGCTCGGTTGACCATCATAATCGTACCTGCATTGGTTTTACCGCTCGGAACCCAATCCCGCTAGACGTGGGATTTCTGCTCTGCCCTTGACAATCCCCGGAACTCAGGGCTCGCGGACGACGGCTCCTCCTTTCATGACGAACTGCACCCTCCTCAGTGCCGAAATGTCCTTTATCGGATCGCCCGCCACAGCGATGAGGTCCGCCAGCAATCCCTCCCGCACAGCACCCCTATCCGCGAGCCGCAGCAGCCTCGCATTTCCGGAAGTAGCCGCCGTCACTGCCTGCAGTGCATCCACGCCGAATTCCACCATCAGTTGCAGCTCGCGGACATTGTCGCCGTGAGGGAAGACGCCGACATCACCCCCGAAGCAGATGGAAACGCCCGCAGCAAGCGCCGCTTGCAAGCTCTCACGCTTCGCACGGACGCGCTCCGGTTCCGGGTCCACTCCCTTCCGCCAACCCCGGTACTGCTCGATTGCCTCGCCCGCCGCGATGGTGGGACACAGCGCAACGCCCCGCTCAGCCATGAGCGTGAAAACCTCAGGTGTCCCTCCGTCTCCGTGTTCGATCGTCACAACGCCCGCGAGTGTGGCCCGTCGCATGCCCTCCGGCGAGCTCGCATGGGCCACCACGTTGCGACCGCTACTGACCGCCACACGGACGATCAAGTTCAGCTCATCTTGTGTGAACGTCGGCCTGGCGGTTCCGTCCGGCCCCCAGCGATAGTCGGCGTAGACCTTGATCCAGTCCGCCCCGCGTCCGATCTGGTCCCGAACGACGCGTATGAGCTCGTCGTGGCCGTCCGCGATCTCGGCCCCTTTGGGCAGATCCCACTCTGGTGCCCCCCAAGGACCATAGCTACCGGTGGCCACAATCGCTTTGGTGGTGATCAACAGTCGTGGCCCAAGAATCACGTTCTCATCAATGGCTCGCTTGAGCCCAACGTCGGCGTAGCCCGCCCCCTCCGTTCCGAGATCGCGAACCGTCGTGATGCCGCTCAGGAGCGTTGCGCGAGCAGCAACGGTCGCGCGGGCTACTCTGAGCGCCAACGGCTCGTTCAACACCTGGTCGCTCCACGCCTTCTCACTGTAGGGGTGAAGGAGGAGATGCGAGTGCCCCTCGATGAGGCCTGGTAGGAGCGTCACATTGCCGAGATCGATCACGCGGTCACCCGCCCGTGGGGGAATGCTATCAGCCGGTCCCGCTGCAGCAATCCGATCTCCCACGACGACGACCTCCCACCCCGTGTGCAGCCGGGGTGACACGCCGTCGAAGACGCGGTCGGCTCGGAGCACCACCGTTCGTGATTGCGCAGACACCATCGACGGAACCACAACTCCCGCCACCGCGAGCGCAGGCAAGCACCTCAGCATTCTCATATCATCTTCTCCGACGAATGCGTCGCCTCAACGAAGATCGGTCACCGGACCGGGATCGATAACCGGTGAACCCGCGGCTCCGTCGAGCCGGAGCAGCGTGAAGACAAACGGCGACTCGTACGCGGCGTCCGGCATGCGGTCCTCGAGATCCAGATTCTCAATGTCCCAGATCCCGTTACCGTTCAAGGGCCACTAGTGACCCTCGTACCGTCGATCTGGATCCTCGCCGGGCACGTTCCGCAAATGACGAGTCGGCACCCTTCCATTCAGAAGTCGCCATACGATATGATCAGGCTGGCGATGTCCGAACGCAACTGACGAGCGGGTCTCGCGCTTCCCGCCGCCGAGTGACATTTTTCCCCGTGGGATTGTTGCGCCAATGAGAATCTCAACGCCGTCACCTTCCTCGCAGGAGAGTTCACCATGACACGCCGTTTGCCAACAGTGCTTGCCGTGGGGGTGATATTCGCAAGTTCTGCCTGCCAACCTCCGCAACCTGAAGTGCTCTCCGAAGCCGACAGGGAAGCAATTCGAGCCGTCTCCCAACAATGGACGGAGCGCATACTGGCCAGGGACTTTGCGGGACTGGCAGCGCTCTACAGTGAAGATGCCGTGTTCATGCCCCCCAACGAGCCGGCGGTGGACGGGCGGGCCAACATCCAGGCTTGGATGGAATCGTTTCCCCCCGTTACCGCCATGGACCTGCAAATCGTTGAAATCGAGGGACGTGGTGATCTCGCTTATGTGTGGGGAAGCTACACCCTGACCGTCGCCATGCCGGGTGCAGAGCCGGTAGAGGACACGGGAAAGTTCATCGAGATCCGTCGCAGAGCACCGGACGGCACGTGGCCCTTGGCGCGGGACATCTTCAACTCCGACATTCCCGTACCCGAGTGAAGCCCACGCTCGGTCCCCTTATGGGCGCTGGATGATTCGCGAGTCGGTTCACAGGAAAAAGGAAGGGGCACGGCTCCGAATTCCTAGGTGTGACGGGGCGACGTGCGAGGCGTTGGACGGAGCCGGGGACACCGCGGCTTACCGGCGCGACTGCTGCACGAGTGGCCGCGATTGACACGATGGGAGTGGCCCGCTACGCTTCGCCAGCGCAGGGGCGCGTCGGTGCGCCAAGCCAGTGAACGCGGACACGAGGGGACCGGGGAACGTCTCGGTCTCCTCGTCGACTTCACGGAAACTCTGAGGATGTGCAAATGAAATCTCTCGCCACGCCAATCCTCGCTTCAGCTTGCACGCTGCTGGCAGCTTGCAACGCTGGCGGCGGCACCAGTCTCAGTGACGTCAAGGATAGCACGAGCTACGCCATCGGCATGAATATGGGGACCGGCTTGAAGCGATCGCAGGCCGAAGTCGACTTGGCCACCCTCATCCAGGGGCTCACGGACATCGTAGAAGAAAGGGAGCCGCGACTCTCACCCCAGGATGCTGACGTCCTGCTGCGGGAACTGACCGCGAAGTTGGAGACTGACGCGGCGGAGAGGCGCGTGGCCGAGGGCGGCAAGAACAAAGAGGAAGGCGACACCTATCGCGCGGAGAACGCGGCTCGCAAAAATGTCGAGACGACGGCGAGCGGCTTGCAGTACGAAGTGTTGACGCAAGGGGACGGCGTCACGCCCAAGGCCGCGGATCGCGTACGCGTCCACTACCGCGGAACGCTGATCGACGGCTCGGAGTTCGACAGTTCATACAAGTCGGGTCAGCCCGTGACCTTCACCCTGAACCGCGTGATCCCCGGCTGGACAGAGGCGCTCCAGCTGATGCCGGTGGGAAGCAAATACCGTCTCGTTATACCTCCGGAGCTCGGGTATGGCGAACGCGGATCGCCGCCGGCGATCCCGTCCAATGCCACCCTGATCTTCGAAGTGGAGCTACTGGGGATAGAGCAGTAACGCCTTTGCCAAATCCTTACGATTGAGTGGGCGGCTCAGGGAAACTCTGGGCCGCTCTGCTTTGTATCCTACGACGTTCACCCTGTCAGTCTCTTGCCATGAGTTCCGGATCATGAAACCAGTAGCTCGGGCGACGGCCGTTTTGCTACTCGGCATCCTTGGCGTGGTAAGCCCGGCCGTCGCACAGGAGAGCCCATCGCTCCGGTTGCAGCGGGAGGCTCAAGAGGCTCTCGCCCATGCGATCGACGCCATGGGTGGTCAGGATGCCCTCGGCCTCCTCCGACACGCTCGCATCGAACTGTCCAGTCGGTTGCTGACCGAAGGCCAAGGGCTCAGACCCGACACACCGCGTAGCGAACAACCAGCCGGCCGTGTGCTGATTCAGCTAGCTGGTTCACAGGCTTCGTACCAAACGTTCAACGGGGAGGATCCAAACTTCCGCGTGGTTACGGGCGACGCTGAAGGTATATGGGTCCACTTCGCCGCGGGCAACACCGTGGCGTCGGTGGAGCCAGCAGCGGCCACGCTGGCGGAGTCGCCTTCATCCCGAATGCTGGCCCCGGGTATAACGTCTACGTGACGTACGACGACGGTATTCTCGTACTGGAGACGCCGCAGTCGCCTCAGGTAAGCCGAGATGTGATCCGCACGATTCACGAGCGTCACCCAAATCAGCGGATTCGCTGGGCCGTGCCGACACATCATCACTTCGACCACTCGGGCGGGCTTTTCCGGTACATAGAGGATGGTGCAACCGTCGTGACCACGGAAGGCAATGCCGACTTCGTGCGACGAGTGGCGCAAGCGCCCAGAACGATCGGTCGTCTGGACCGCCGAGCTGCGCCGGCGCCTCGCATCGAAGTATTTGCCGAGCGACGAGCGTTCGGTGAAGGGACACGTAGGGTCGAATTGATCGACGTTGGGCCCAACCCTCACGCGGACGAGATCTTGATAGCTTTCCCAGAACTCAAGACCCTGTTCGTGGCAGACCTCTACGGCTTTCAAGGTACCGTGGTGCCGGCCAACCAGAATGCACTAGCGTTTGCCGAACGACTGGACGAACTCAACCTGGAATTCGACACCGTTATTTCGGTTCACGGCCAGCGCGACTGCGGAACAGTTCTGGGAATCGATTCGTCTGGGTCGGGACCAGAACCAAGCGAGCGAAGAGTAGCTATCGCCAGCGAGACGAAAGCGCCCGGCGTCTTGGCCGGGCGCCGCTCGGTTCACCCTCACTGCGTATTGGCAACTAGCCACTGGCACCGGCTCCGGCAGGCGCACCTTGCCATTCCGCGACGACCTCCTCTGTCGTGCGGAGCTGCCGGTTGGGATCCGTCGCGTACCAGGCCTTGAAGTACTCGATCCCCGCCCGGTGCGCCTCTTCGGTGAACGCCTCGAGCGCGTCGATCACCCACACGAGCTCATACCCGCGCTGAAAGGCGTCGCCCGACGTATGTCGGGCACAGCAGTCAGTGTGCAGCCCGGTGACGTACAACCGCTCGATACCCCGCTTCCGGAGCTCGGTGTCAATGTCGCTACTGACGAAGGGGCTGTAGGTTCGCTTCTCGATCACCAAGTCGCCCGGGTGCGGCGCGAGCTCCGGCACGATGTCCGCCCACTTTGTCCCCTTCATCGCGTGAGGCGGCCATTTGCGCAGCTCGCTGTCATCCTTTGTGTGCGCATCGGTTGCGTATACCACCGTGACGCCAGCCCGTCGGGCAGTAACGATCAACTTCTTCAGCCGCGGAATGATGCGCTGCGCCCGCTCCTGATACTCCGCACCGCCCGCATCGGCGATGACGCCCCCTGGATGTACGAAGTCACTGGCGAGGTCGATGACGACCAAGGCGCTGGTCGCCGGTCGAAAGGTCCGTTTGTCCGACATCTTCCGCTCCCTTCGTGAAGGGTGTCGCTGGGGGGAGGCCGAAGGCAACCCCTTGGCCTGCCGGGGTTCGCAAACCGCTCCGCCAGGTATGCCACCGGATACCACTTCAAAGATACCGCAGCCGTGGCCGGCAAGGTCCGACAGATCTTCATCTCAACGCCTCCCAGAAAACCCAACCCCTGTACGGTTTCCTCAATGCGGAACCTGTGGCCGAAAGGCGGAATGCCCGTATCCGGTGCACCGATCCCAAGGAGGTGTAGACTGACACGGCGTTATTATAGTCTCAAACGCAGGCCGCGCCGAGGCAACCATGGGTCCCGCAACCCAACTCGCGCAATGGAGTGGCGAAATACATCTTTGCTAGCAGCAGGTGCACAAGAGAGCCGCGTTATGACGTCCTCCAATCCGGCGGCGGGTGCTGTCAGTCTTACCCGACGATGCAAAACAAGATCGAGACTACTGCTCAGCCCAAACCCTATTCCTCACCCAGCTCGAATTCGGAGATCCACGAATGACATACCTGACTCGTATCGCTGTCTTGCTTTCGGTGGGAGCGGTCCTCGGGACGCCAGCCGCAGCCCAGGCATTCCCTACCGACGATCCGGTGCTGCGCCATATGTGGGACGAGGGCATGGAACGGTCGCAGGCGTACGGCCTAGCGCAAACGCTGCTCGACTCCATCGGCCCACGACTCACCGGAACACCTCAGATAGAGTCGGGCAGTGAATGGCTGGTCCAGATGTACCGTCGGTTGGGAGTCGAGGCAGATAACGAGCGGTACGGAACTTGGATGCGGTGGCGGCGAGGCCGCACTCATGTCGACCTCGTGGAGCCGCGGGTGAGAACGCTTGAAGCGACCTTGCTGGCATGGAGTGCAGGCACGGGTGGCCGTTCGGTTCGCGGTGAGGTGGTGATCGTACCGGACGTCCAGGATTCCCCGGAGTTTGAAGCCTGGTTGCCGAGCGCACGGGGCAAGTTCGTCGCAATCTCGTTTGCCGAGCCTACATGCAGACCGGATCGCGACTGGGAGCAGTGGGCCACGGAGGAAACGTTCGAGAGGATGCGCGAGGAACGCACCGCGGCGCGGGAGGCATGGACGGAACGCTTCGAGCGTGCGGGCTTCAACATGCGGGAGCGCGGCGCCCAGCGCCGAGTTGCAGAACGCCTCGAAGCGGCTGAGGTGGCGGGCGTACTCACGTCACGCTGGTCACGGGGTTGGGGTGTACAGAAGATCTTCAATGCCAGCAGCAGGCAGGTTCCCACTCTCGATCTGAGCTGCGAGGATTACGGACTCCTCTTCCGGCTCGCCCAACATAGTCAACATCCCGTCATCGACGTCTCAGCCGAAGGAGAGTTCCTCGGTGAGGGACCAGTCTTCAACACCATCGCACGCATCCCCGGCACCGAGCTCCCCAATGAGTACGTGATGCTCTCGGCCCACTTCGATTCGTGGGACGGAGCGTCGGGGGCGACGGACAACGGCACCGGCACGATTACCATGTTGGAAGCGATGCGAATTCTCAGCGTGACGTACCCTCGCCCAAGACGGACCATCCTTGTGGGGCACTGGGGAGGCGAGGAGCAGGGTCTCAACGGCTCCCGAGCGTTCGCGGCGGATCATCCCGAAGTCCTCGAGGGACTGCAGGCGCTGTTCAACCAAGACAACGGGACCGGGCGAGTCGTGAACATGTCCAGCTCGGGGTTCACCGGTGCATCGGAGAGTCTAGCGAGATGGCTGGCGCACGTCCCCGGGGACATCACGCAGCACATTCGGTTCAGGTTTCCCGGCACGCCGCCCGGTGGAGGAAGTGATCACGCCTCCTTCGTGTGCCACGAAACCCCGGGTTTCGGATTGGGCTCGCTGAGCTGGAGTTACGGTACGTACACCTGGCACACCAATCGCGACACGTTCGATAAGATCTCGTTCGACGATCTCAGGAACAACGCGACGCTGACGGCGATGCTGGTGTACCTCGCCTCCGAAGACCCGGAACGGGTTTCCCGACAAGTACGGACGGAGTTCCCACCAAACCGATTCTCGGACCAACCGGGATCATGGCCGGCGTGCCAGGCGGCCCGAAGGTCATGGGAGGAAAGGAGGCCCTGAACCGTGCAAGGGAGCGCACCAAGCTCACGCCGCCGTCTGTCGAGAACACTGCGACCTCCGAGGACACCGATGTCCGGAACAATGTGGAGCGGTAGGCTCGCATCGGCGGTCTGCTCTATCGTCGCCATGCTCGTAGCGGGATGTGCCGGTGAGGATGGACGCCCTCGCATTCCCGGCCCTCAAGCGGACGGCAGCATCCTTCTCCCCAACAGCTGGTCGCTCACCCCCGCCGGCGAGCACGTCGACGTCGGCGACCTTCCCCTCGGCATGGCGCTGAGCCCTGATGGCCGGTACCTGGCAGTGACCAACAATGGGTTTGCTGATCAGTACGTCTCCATCATCGAGCTGCAGACGAGGCAGGAACTGCACCGCCTTCCCATGGATCGCTCTTGGCTCGGCCTCACCTTCAGCCCAAGCGGCCATCGCTTGTTCGCCTCAGGCGGCGGCGGCGATCTGGTGGAGGTCTACCGCTTCGCCATGGGTAAGGGACAGCGAGAAACCGCCCTCTCGCTCAAGCCGGCGAACGACACAACGCCGTACTTCACCGCTGGCCTCGCGGTCACGTCCGACGGCCGGTGGCTCGTGGCGGCGGCCCTCCGGAAGAACCGGATCGTCACGTTCGACCTGACGCGGGGAGAGCGGGGGTACATCGATGTGGGCGAGTTCCCCTACGCGATCGTGGCACATCCCGACAACACCACTTTGTTCGTCAGCAACTGGGGCGGCAAGTCGATCAGTGTGGTAGACCTCGGCGCCGGCAGCGAGATCGACCACATTTCCGTCGGCAGCCACCCCAACGCCATGCGGCTGTCGCTCGACGGTACTCGACTCTTCGTAACAAACGCGAATTCCAACGATATCTCGATCATCGACGTAAGCGACCGGCAGGTGGTCGAGACCATCGACCTGTCACCCTACCCTGGCGCTCCGAGCGGGACGACACCCAACGGCATTGCTCTCTCGTCGGACGGCAACACGCTCTACGTGGTCAACGCCGACAACAACGACGTGGCCGTGGTAGATATCTCACAGTCGCCAGCCCGCGTAAAGGGCCTCATTCCCACCGGGTGGTACCCCACGGCCGTCGTGTTAGCCGAGGACGCGGGCATGCTCCTCGTCGCGAGCGCCAAGGGGTTGGGCTCGAAACCCAATCCCCTTGGCCCTCAGCCGACGATCAATTACCCCAGAACAGTACCCGAAGTGCAGTACATCGGCCGGCTGTTCCCGGGGACGGTGTCGTTCATCAATCTCCCGAGCGATCGGGCCCTAGCCGATTACACAGCGCAAGTCGTTGCAAACAACGGGTTCGGCCGAATGGACGGCACTCTCTCGGTGGCCGACGCAGCGGATGTGCCGCCACGGGCCATCCCACGCCGAGTCGGAGAGCCGTCGCTCATCAGGTACGTCTTCTACATCATCAAGGAGAACCGAACCTACGATCAGGTGTTCGGCGACCTGCCCCAAGGCGAGGGTGACAGCACACTGACCCTTTTCGGTCGGGACATCACACCAAACCATCATGCCCTCGCGGAGACGTTCGTGCTGTTCGACAATTTCTACGTCGACGCGGAGGTAAGCGCAGACGGACACGAATGGTCCACGGGTGCCATCGCCACCGATTTCGTTGAGAAGCTCTGGCCCACCGGTTACTCGAGCCGAGGATTTCCGTACGTCGCCGAAGGGTCGTTCGAGATTGCGTATCCCGACGCCGGCTATCTCTGGGACGCCGCCGCGCTCGTGGGTGTCACTTACAGGAGTTACGGCGAGTTCGTCCGTTACGGACCGAACCGCAGTTATCCGGTACAAACGCGCATGGCGAACTTGCAGGGACATATCGCGCCTGACTTTCCTCCCTATGACCTGCGCGTGACGGATGTCGCGCGGGCCGCGGAGTTCGTCCGCGAGCTGAACCAGCAAGTGGCGGGTGACACCGTGTCGCAGCTGAACATCATCCGGCTCCCCAACGACCACACCGCCGGGACGCGGCCGGGGTATCCGACGCCATTGTCGATGGTGGCGGACAACGATCTCGCGTTGGGGCGGATCGTGGAGGCAATCTCCAACAGTCCCATCTGGGCCGAGACGGCCATCTTCGTGGTCGAGGACGACAGCCAGAATGGCCCCGACCATGTCGATTCACACCGAACGATCGCACTGGTGGCGAGCCCCTATGCGCGAAGAGGGTTCGTGGACCACACCATGTACGACACCGTTTCCCTGTTGAAGACGATCGAGCTTATTCTGGGCCTGGCCCCCCTCAGTCAGTACGACGCAGCCGCCATGCCGATGTTCCTGGCATTTCAGGACGAGGCGGACTCCATGCCGTACGCGGCGCACTCGAATCGTTTTCCGCTCGACAGCCTCAACACAGCGGACGCGTTCGGCGCCGAGTTGTCCGTGCGCATGAATCTGGAAGAGCTGGACGCCGCGCCCGAGGAGCTCCTCAACGAGATCATCTGGAAATCGGTCAAGGGTGTCACCTCGGAGATGCCCCGGCCGCATACG